>PKXK01000201.1:13252-19186 GCA_003132325.1 Acidobacteriaceae bacterium | reverse complement strand
AAGTGCTGCGGCCGATCGAGCCCGTCGAACCCAGAATCGCGATGCGTTTCATGCGAAGGTCAGGTAGGAATCCATTGTACGGGATGGGGGCGCGGTTCGGCTTCAACCACAAGGCACGGCAGCGCGTCCCCAAGCCGCTGACGACCGAGTAGTAATAAACCGTAGCTTCCGGTCTGCCGACCACACACCCAGAATCGTCGCATCCTCTCCAATGTGCTGCGCAGGCTATAATTACGCGCACCCATGACACTGACCTCTGGCACCAAACTCGGTCCCTATGAAATTCAATCGCCGCTAGGTGCTGGCGGCATGGGCGAGGTGTATCGTGCCCGGGATTCACGTCTTGGGCGTGAAGTCGCATTGAAAGTGCTGCCGGAATCGTTTTCGGGCGATGCGGACCGACTACGGCGCTTCGAGCAAGAGGCACGTGCCGTGGCAGCACTCAATCATCCCAACATCCTCGCCATTCACGATATCGGGGAGCAAGGCGCCGCACCCTTCATTGTCTCCGAACTCCTGGAGGGCAGCAGCTTACGCGTCGAGCTCGAGCAGGGCCCGCTGTCAGCGCGCAAGGCGTCCGATTATGCGGCGCAGATCGCGCAGGGGCTCGCGGCGGCGCACGACAAGGGCATCGTACATCGCGATTTGAAGCCGGAGAACATTTTTCTTACCAAGGAAGGCCGGGTGAAGATTCTCGATTTCGGCCTGGCGAAGCTGGCGCCGAATGCTCGTGAAACAAAAGGTCAATCGGACGGCTTGACGCTGACCAGCTCGCCGACGGAAGTGGGCATGGTGATGGGCACTGCCGGGTACATGGCGCCGGAGCAGGTGCGCGGTGCGGCGGTGGATTCCCGCACCGACATTTTCGCCTTTGGCGCGGTGCTGTACGAGATGATCTCGGGCAAGCGCGCCTTCCGCCGCGATACAACCGCCGAGACCATGACGGCGATTCTGAAGGAAGACCCACCGGAACTGAGCGAGATGGATCATCCTGTGTCGCCGGAGCTGGAGCGCATCGTGCGGCGCTGCCTGGAGAAGCAGCCAGAGCAGCGCTTCCAATCGGCGAAGGACCTTGCGTTTGCGCTGGAAGCTTTGAGTGGTACGACTTCGAGGACAGCGGCGAATGTGGCGATCGCGAGCAGCGCCGGGAAACCGCGCTGGCCAGTGTTCGTCGCCGCGGCTGCGGTGCTTGGCCTCGCCTTGGGAGCTGCCATCGCGTGGCGTCTAAGGCCTGCCCCGGCGCCGCCGCCCACTTTCACGCGAGTGTCGTACCATCGCGGCGAGGTGATTCGAGGCCGATTTTCGCCGGATACGAAAACTGTCTTCTACAGCGCGAAGTTCGCCGGAGGAGCGCCCGACACCTACAGCATCCGTGAGGACTACCCGGCTTCAACGCCGGCGGGTCTGGGCGGCGCTTTGCTGCTGGCAATTTCGCGACAGGGTCAAATGGCAGTCCTGATGCACCCGAAATATTTCGCCCACTATGAATGGGCCGGTACGCTTGCTACTTCGCCTCTGGGCGGCAGTGCGCCTCGCGAACTGATGGAGAATGTCGTCGATGCCGACTGGGGACCAGACGGGAACGAACTTGCCGTCATCGACCGCAGTAACGATAAGTGGCGCTTGCAATATCCCATCGGAAAGGTGTTGCTCGAAGGCGAAGGCTGGATGAGCGATATGCGAGTTTCTTCCGATGGAAAACAAGTGGCGCTGTTTCGCCATCCGCCGAATGTGGATGATCGTGGCGATCTTGTGATGGTAGACCGGTCTGGACAGCTGCGAACCATATCGGCCGGATGGGAATCCTTAGAAGGGCTGGCATGGTCGCCATCGGGGAAAGAAATATGGTTCTCAGCCGCGGAATCAGGAGAACAGTGGTGCATCCATGCCGTCAGCTTGTCAGGCAAGCAGAGGACTGTTTATTGTGGCACGGCGCCGACACGCATCCTCGACGTCGCGTCGTCGGGTCGCGCCCTGGTCTCGACGGAGGAAGCCCGTGGGACGATGACAATGGTGGAGCACGGGTCCAATCAGGAACGCGACCTGAGTTGGCTCTCCTACAGTTGGGGGCCGCGGCTGTCCCGGGACGGAAGCGAAATGTTGTTCACCGATTTGTCTGAAGAGTCGGGCAACGACTACTCGGTGTATGTGCGGAAGAACGATGGCTCTCCCGCGGTTCGCCTCACCGGAGGCGGATATGCCACCGACATCACTCCCGATGGAAAATGGGCGATGGTAATCCTCCCGGATGATCCGGCGGCACGCCTTCAGATTGTGCCCGTGGGACCGGGGCAGGCGCGTGTGTTGCACTGGGGCGGGATACAGCCGCGATGGGCCGAGTGGTTCCCGGATGGACATCGTATTCTGCTGCTCGCCAGCCAGTCCGGCCAGGCGGAAGCTGTCTACCTCACGGATGTTGATGGTTCGACACCAAAGCAGTTGTCGCCGGGGGCGCCTCCGTGGGGGGCGGTTGCGCCGGACGAACAATCATTCATTGTTGATCAGAATGGAGGCTTCGTCCTCCGCCCCATGTCGGACGGCAGCTCCAAGCCGATCCCCGCTATTCAGGCTGAGGAGTTTCCGATCGGGTGGGCGGACTCGAAGCATGTATTTGTGCAGGCAACAATCGCTACCGGCCTCATGATTTATAAGGTCGATGTAGAGTCTGGCCGGCGGGAACTGTGGCAGACGATAACGCCGAAAGACGCGACGGGTCTGAGGCCGATGAATACACCAACCGCCATTACGCCCGATGGCCGGTGGATGGCGTTTGGTTGCCGCACACAACTGGGGCAACTTTACCGCAGCGACACGCTGAAGTAGATGTGGTTAAGTTTCTTGCTTAGTCGGCTTCGCTGCTCGAAATTCCTTCTAAATGGTTAGCATTCCGAACACCATCCGCTGCCGAACAGGACAATAAGCCCTGGAACAGCTTTATGGGACCTGAGAGCGCGCCCCTGCGGTGTCAAAATCTGAACATCTCCATTGAGCGAGTGACGAGCAATCCGGAAGTGATCCACTTGGCAGCCTAACGCCTACCCGCAAGCCTACTACTGCATCAGCCGCCAGCCTGCCTTCGTCTCGCCGATCGCCATCTCAAGGCTTCGCGGCCTTGCGTTCGTACGGCACGTACACTGGTTCCCAAATATTCGCTTGCAGTTCGCGTTCCAGGCTATCCTCGCCGGCAACCTGCGCCTGCCCATCTTGAATGGCCTGGCGGCCTACGGCCAGCGCAATGGAGCGACTCAGCTGACGCGAATCCGAAAGCGACGGCAGCAGGCTTGCCTTCTTATCCTTTTGTGTCGGGACCAGTCGTACCAATTCCTTAGCCGCAGCCATGACCATCGCATCGGTGACGCGTTTGGCTCGGGAGGCAACAATCCCCAGAGCAAGCCCGGGAAATATGTACGAGTTATTGGTCTGGTCGATGCGAACCTTCTTCCCCCAAATCGTCACCGGTTCGAACGGACTCCCGGTACCGACCAGCGCCCGTCCTTCGGTCCAATTCAACAAGTCCTGAGGAGTTGCTTCGCAGCGCGCGGTGGGGTTCGAAAGCGGGAAGATGACGGGTCGATCTGTGTTCCTGGCCATTTCGCGCACCGCATCTTCGGTGAAGGCTCCGGCTTGACCCGACACTCCGATGAGGACCGTAGGCTTGGCATGGCGAATCACATCCTGCAAGGCAATCTCTCCATTCGGTTGTCTCCATCCCCGCACTTCCGATTCTTTGCGCGCGTAGGGCAGTTGCTCGGGCCGCACCTCTTTGCCCTTTTCCGTGATCAGACCGTAGCGGTCGACCGCGTAGAAGCGATTGCGAGCTTCCTGCTTCGGCATGCCCTTGTCATGCATCAACTGTTCTAACAGGTTGGTAATGCCGATGCCCGCGGTTCCGAAGCCAAACACAACGATCTTCTGTTGTTCCAGTGGCACGCCCGTAACGTTGATCGCGGAGAGCAGCGTCGCGCTTGCTACCGCCGCGGTGCCTTGAATATCGTCGTTAAAAGTGCAGAGTTGGTCCTTGTAGCGAGCCAGAAGTCGAGCGGCATTCGAACCGGCAAAATCCTCCCACTGCAAAAGAACGTGCGGCCAGCGCTTCTTCACGCTGTTTACAAAAACATCCACGAAAGCGTCGTACTCTTCGCCGCGGACCCGATGATGCGTCCATCCGATGTAAATTGGACTCTTTAATCGCTCCTCGTTGTCCGTTCCCACATCGAGCAGAATCGGAAGGCAATGCTCCGGATGGATGCCGCTGAGCGCGGTGTATAGGGCCATCTTCCCGATGGGGATGCCCATGCCTCCCACACCTTGATCCCCGAGCCCCAGGATTCGTTCCCCATCGCTGACCACGATGCATTTCACCCCGTCGTAACGGGAATGATTCAGAATCTGATCGATACGATGTCGATTCGGATAGCTGAGGAACAAACCTCGTGGCTTTCTCCATATCTCACTGAAGCGCTGGCAACCCTCACCCACCGTTGGGGTATACACCACGGGGAGCATCTCTTCGATATTGCGCACCAAGAGCGCATAGAACAGCGTCTCGTTCGAATTCTGCAGGTCGCGGAGAAAGGCGTATTTATGGAAGGCGTTCGGCTGTTCCCGAAATGCTTTAATCCGCCGCTCAATCTGTTCCTCAAGACTCCCCACATGCGGTGGCAACAAACCGTGCAGGCCAAATACATCGCGTTCGTGATCCGAGAAGGCTGTTCCCTTATTGAGAAGCGGAGAATTAAGCAGGTTAAATCCCGAAAGAGAAATCCGGCGGGCCTTGTTGCTTGCTGACGGCTGTAATTGCTTGTGCATTTCCATAAGTTGACCCTGTCATCCTGAGGATCCTGTCATCCTCAGGATCCTGTCATCCTGAGCGAAGCGAAGGACCTATGCATTCTGTTTGCAGCGTTCAACGCTCGCGTGCTGCATAAAATATGCCTGCAAACTTATGCCGCGTATTTCCGGAACACGACACTAGAGCTGGATCTTCGATCGCACCGAAACCCGACCACGCAACGCCGGATACGCAGGGGCTCTGCCTACTGCATCAGCCGCCACGCGCCATACGCCCACACCACCGGCACTGCGAACAGCATGGCGTCGATGCGGTCGAGCATGCCTCCGTGGCCGGGGAGGATGGTCCCGGAATCTTTTACACCGGCGCCGCGCTTGACCAGAGACTCGACCAGATCGCCCAACTGCGCCGCGAGGTTGACGACCGCCGACAGCAGAATGATAGGCCACAGGTGCGGCTGCTCCAACCCGAACATGCCATCGCGGCGGTCGATCAATCCAGTCCGCAGCAGAGCCGCGCTGATTCCGGGCGCGTGCTGAAACCACAGCGTGCCCACGATTACGCTGGCCAGGATCGACGCCACCGCGCCTTCCCAGGTTTTCTTCGGACTGATCCGCGGCGACATGCGATGCCGCCCCAGCGACTTACCAACGAAATAGGCGAAGATGTCTCCCGCCCAGACGGCGAGCAGCGTATAGATCGTCCAGATCGCTCCGGCGGGTTGCTGGCGGATCGCGACCAGCAGCGCCATCGGGATCGCAATGTAAGCGAAGGCAAAAGTCGAAGCCGCCGCCGCCGGATAGCCGCTGGTCAAGTCTGCGCGTCGCATGGCTGCGGTCAGAAACACAAACGGTGCGAGCGCCCCCGCCAGCGCCAGCCCATAGAGTATGGCCGTAGTCTCAACCAGCGGCGTGCGATAGGTGGACGCCATAATCACAAACACAAAGAAGAGTGCGACGAAGGCATACGTCGCCGGCCCCAGCGGCTGGACTCCGTAATGCGTCACCAGCTTCAAGAATTCGACGATAGCCAACAGCGCGATCGCTCCGGCCACCGGGGCCAGCACATAAAGCGGCGCCTTCAGCACCAGCAGCAACACCAGGGGAATTAGAACTACGGCGGTCGCGACGCGCTTGATCATT
>PKXK01000201.1:0-13243 GCA_003132325.1 Acidobacteriaceae bacterium | reverse complement strand
ACGCTTCGCCTCGGCGTGCGCCCGCAGGGGCGCAGGCTGCGGAGCGTGCCCGTCCGGCCCCAGCCCGCCATAGCGGCGGTCGCGCTTCTGATATTCCTCGATGCCCTCGAGCAGTTGCACGCCGCGGAAATCGGGCCACAACGTCGGCGTCACATAGATCTCCGCATAAGCCAGTTGCCAGAGCAGGAAGTTACTCAGCCGCATCTCGCCGCTGGTGCGAATTACTAAGTCGGGATCGGGCAGGCCCCGTGTGTAGAGATGGTCGCTGATGAGCTGTTCGTCAACCGCCATGTGATCGAGGCCGCCATTACGCGCGGCCGCCTCGGCCAGCGAGCGAAAGGCGTCGACAATCTCGCTGCGCGCGCTGTAGTTCAGCGCCAGCGTCAGCAGCATTCCGGTATTTTTCGATGTGGCATCGCTCGCTTCCGCCATTTCGCGCTGCACCGACTCCGGCAGCTCATGCTGGCGCCCAATGTATTTCAAACGGATATTGTTTTCGTTGAGCGTTTTGATTTCCGCTTTGAGATAGCGGCACAAAAGCCGCATCAGGAAGTCGACTTCCGTCTTCGGGCGCTTCTTCCAGTTTTCCTCGGAAAAGGCGTAGAGCGTCAACGCCGGAATGCCGATGCGCGCGGCGGTTTCGACCGTGGAACGCACGGCGGCCACACCGGCGCGATGTCCGGCGATGCGCGGCATGTGCCGTCGCCGGGCCCAACGCCCGTTTCCGTCCATGATGATGGCGATATGCTGGGGAAGACGCGCCCGATCGAGCCGCAGGTAAACGTCCGTTTCCTTGCGCTCCATCCCCGCCGGAACCATGTGTCGCAAAGCGGAACTCTCCGAGTCGAAACTAACACACGAAATCCCGTGTGTGCAATGCGATGGGAGCTGCCGAGTAATTGTTGGTGGAGCGCCGGGCGCCCTCGCCCGGCCCGACGAGTAAGCTAGCGCGCCTCCTCGGGAAGGATCGGCAGGATCAGCCGCTCAGTATGGCGAATCACCGTCAAAGCGGACCGCTCATCAGCGGGACGAGGGCCAGTCGCCTATTCTCCGCGCTTCGGCGGAATTTCATCTGACCGGGCATGATCCTCACGGGTGTGTACAGGCCTCTCCGGGTGGTCAGCAGCATCCTCGACGCCGCCGACAACCCCCGCCTCATATGCTTGATCCGTATCGGCGAGTTCTTCGACGCTTTCGTCGGCGGCGTCCGCGACTTGCGAGAGGCCCTGAGTATCCCCCGATTGCCCAGCGCTGTCCGAGCCTACCTGCCCCGGATCGCTTCCTAGTTCATCGACCTGCGCTTCGTTGTCACGGTCACGCGATTCACGTTTCGCCACGGAACCTCCCGAGAAGTATCTTCTGAATGCCAATTCGCGGTTCGCGGCCGGTGGCGCAACTTTTCTGCGCGCCGCGAGTGTCGCGTTGTACCGGAGCGGCCTCAAGTCTGTCCGTCGCCATAAATAGGCCGTCTCGTTGGCGGATAAACTGCTCTCTTGCGCCCTCTATAGATTCGCTCATTCCCTTTCGAGATACTGTGCGGAATAGCTCACTTCCGGACGGCGGGGCTCACCCCAGCAGCGAACAATTTCCGCTCGCGTCTTCGATCTCAACCATCTCTTTCAGTTCGGGATAGTGTTTCACCAGCGTCTCCGGGGCGCGAACTTTCTTTCCGTCCAGCAGATGCCTCAACTCCAGCGTATTCACGGCGGCCTTGGCCTGAAAGTGATTGTTCGCGATCACGTACGTTGATTCGGCCCGGCGCGCGATGATTTCGACTTTCTCTTTCCACTTCTCCAATTCCGCCCGCTTGTAGAGGTAGTTGTAACGGTCGTTGCGGTTGTCGCTGTCGAACCACTGCTCGTAGTTGCGGCCCATGCAGGCGGACGTATCCGACGCCCGACGTGACGTGCTCGGTCGGCCCGAGCGAACGCCCCAGCAGCGGCTGATACAAGACTATCCAGGTTCATGCTGGATAGATGAGCGTCGATGTAAATTGGATTCTGCGACTAAATCCCCACGCTCAGGCGCGATTCACACCATACGCATCCAGCACGTCCCGCAGCGTCACGACACCTTCCAGTTTGTGCACATCCGCGCGATTCACCACCGGCAGGATTTCGATCTGATTTGCCCCCATGCGCTCGAGCGCCAAATCCAGCCCCTGGTCGGGATGGACGTGCGGAAAAACCAGCGCATCCACCAACTCACCGACCTGCTTATCCGCGCCTTCCGCCAGTTCTCGTTCCAGCCGCGCCAGATTGACGACGCCAATCACGCCTCGTCGATCCGTCACGAGCCACGTCCGGAATCCGCTCGATCGCACCCGCGCCAAAGCTTCCCGAACCGTGATTTCGACCGGCAGCAACTGGCTCGCGGTCTTCATGATCTTCGCGACCTGACGCCGGCCGGGTCGCCGTCGCGTCTCCACCTTCGGCAGGTGGATGCCGTCTTGCACGGCGAGGGCTTCGTAGATGGGCTCGTGCTGCAATCGCGACGCAATAAAAAGGCTCACAAGATTCGCAATCATGAGCGGAACGATCACGGCATAATCTTGCGTCATCTCAAAGATCATCAGCACCGAGGTCATGGGAGCGCGCACGATTCCCGCGAAAGCCGCGCCCATCCCAACCAGCGCGTAAGCGCCCGGCATCGCCGTATAGGCGGGGAACCAATGATGCGCCACCGTTCCAACTGTACCTCCCAACATAGCGCCGATGAACAGGGCGGGACCGAAGATACCGCCGGCGTTGCCCGAAGCATAACTGGTGGTAACGGCGATAAGTTTCAGAACGACCAGCAGCAACATCATTTTGAACGCCATATTTCCGTTCAACGCATCGCCGACATAACCATAACCCACGCCCAGAACCTGCGGCACAAACCAGCCGATCAGCCCAACCAGCAGCCCTCCCACCACCGGTTGGAACCAGACCGTCCACTGCGGAAACCGGAGGAAGCGCGCCCGCATCCCCAGCAAGAGCTTGGTGAAGGCTACCGAAACCAACCCACCAGCCACGCCCAGCACCGCATACACCGCAAACTCCGCCGGATGGACCAATTGATATTGCGGAACCTTGAAGAGAGGGTGATTGCCGAGAAGGACGCGCAGAACCATCCACGAAGTCGCCGAGGCGAGCACGACCCCGCCAATCACCGGGGCGTTGAGATCGCCCATGATTTCCTCGAGCGCAAACAGCACGGCGGCCAGAGGCGTGTTAAATGCGGCTGCGATGGCCGCCGCCGCTCCCACCGGGATCAGGTTCTTAACTTGCTCGGTGCGCAGGCCGGCGAACCGTCCAAGCACGGAGGCAATGCCGCCACCCACCTGCACCGAAGGCCCTTCGCGTCCCAAAGGAATTCCGCTGGCGAGCGTTGCCGAAGTGCAAAAGAACTTGCCAAGCACAGTGCGCAGCGTAATGCGGCCTTCGCGCGCAAACAGAGCAGCCTTCGTTTGTGGCACGCCGCTGCCGCGCGCATTAGGAAAATACCGATACAGCAGGTACCCGATGCCGAGCGAACCTACAACCGGGAAGAACACCCGCCGCCACGGAGCGCCACCGACCGGGTAGAGCCGCATCCCCAAGCGTTCTGTCAGCACGATGAAGGCGACAACCGCCCCACCAGTCAATGCGCCGATGACCAGCGCCAAAACCAGAAAGACCTGTTCCTCACGTTGCCGTAGTTCGGCCACGCGATCTCGCAGCCAGGTTTTCCACCAGCTCGTGCTTATGGCCTGGGCGCTTTCGCTCATTTTGCGGGAGTTACTTCTTAAGAGAATATCGCACTGGACTTGGAAGGCGCCCTGAAAGCGAGCCGCCCTCGCCTTATATGTAGCGCGGACACTCCTGGCCGCGAGGCTGCCGAGAGGTCGATGCGTTAGACTCGGATTGACTCTTCACGGATGTGACCACACGCCAAGTCGATGATTTTGGTAGAGAAGAATTGCGTCCCATGACCGAACTGGCTCTGCAAGCGTTGGTTCCGGCGCGAGGCGAACACCTCATCCTTTACGACGGAGTATGCGGGCTGTGCAATCGGCTGAACCGGGCTGTGTTATGGCGTGATACCCGCGCCGTCTTTGACTTTGCATCTCTGCAGAGCCCCACAGCGCGATCTATTTTGCCGCGGCTCGGCGGGAATGCGGAGAGCCTGGACACGGTCTATGTCGTTGTGAACTATCGCTCGGAATCACCCGTGCTGCTGTCGAAGTCAGGTGCTGCGTCGTTCGTGATGAACACTTTGGGCATTGGTGGGCCATTGTCGTGGGCGTCCCGCGTGCTTCCAGAGGGCCTGTTGAATTTCGGCTATGACCTGATAGCGCGAAATCGCTACCGCGTCTTCGGGAAATCCGAGACCTGCATCATGCCGNNCGGGTGTCATCCCTGGGTGGTGTGGCGCGGGCGCCCCCGCCCGCGAATGCCGCGAACGAGTTGGAATGATCAGTAGAGAAGAATTGCGACCCAGTACATCCCGGTCGGATACGCGGCATTGCGCGCGTAGCAAGCGCCGACGGCAAACTGTTGAATGCCGGGGTCGCGCAGCAGACGCAGCGCGCCTTCGGGCAGAACTTCCGGGCGGCTCTGCGTGTAAGCGATAATCTTCCGATTGTCGTAGGAGGTCGCGAGCAGGCGTGCGTTCGGGCGGTTCTCTTTCGCCAGCGAGCACGCGGCCTCGTCAAGATGCGGCGGCGTCAGTTGGACGAGTTCCGGCAGTCCTGCCTCTTGACGTACCGCAGCGACGGCCCGGCCCACTAATTGTCCGCTCTGCTGGGCGGAATACGATGGAACCTCGTGCGCGAAATCCTGAACCACGTACAGCCGGCCATGGCTCCAGATGGCCCCCACGCCCGCGACATTAAATCCGCGATCAAGCAGGTTCCGCCGATGAGGAGCCGAGCGCATCAGGACTTCATTCGCGCCCGGAGCGCAGGTTGCGCTGGCAATGTTCTCACCGGCGCGGTCGATTTTGAGGGCGTCCGTCAGCCCTCCGGCCTTTGGACTCACCACTGGACTGCCCCCCGGGCTGACCATCGGACTCGCCTGCGCAATTCGTTCGAGTAGGGAGGGCTCACCGGAGAACTGGTGCTCCAGACGCTCGCTCACCACCATCCGCCGGGCGTGCGCCAGCGCCGCTACGCGCAGACTTTCATTCCTGCGCAACGGCGGCACGCCGGCCAATTCGCGGCTCTGGTTCACCGCTTCGAGAAGTTCGTTCTCGGCGGCCGAGTCCTCTCCACTGGAAGACGCGGCCGCCGAGTCCGATTGCGAGTCCGATTGCGAGTCCGATTGCGAGTCCGATTGGAGGATGGGCAACTTGCTGCGAACGCGGTTACAAACGCCGTTAGGAACCGCGATGTCACAGACATCGGCTGCCGGTGCCCTGGTTTCCGCCGCGCACGGGCCGGGATTGACCGCCAACATCGCGAATGAAACCGCCAGGGCCCTGAGCATGATCGTTGGTTGAGAGTTCCGGCGCGGGGATCGCCGCTAAAGTTCCGCTTTCCATCTCTCACACTAGCTTCTAGAATTCAGCTCAGCTACTTACTATGGAGACCATACTGCTGGTTACCGTGCTCGTCGGAACCCTTGTCCTGCTTGGGTTCTCGGCCGTTTTGCTGCGCCGCGTTTCGGCTGCCGCGCAAGTCGATACAAAGGCGGAAGTTGCGGGTCAGATCGAAAGGCTTGGCTCGAGCCTTGGCCAGAAGTTCAGTACCGCGACTGCCGATATGGCCAGTAGGCTGGAGCAGACTAAAGGGGACCTCCGCCAGCAGGTCACAGACCGCATCCAGCAAGGGTTTTCAGAGATTCGGAGCTCGGTCGAGCAACAACTTACTGCGGGAAGGGAAGAGCAAAACCGCAGTTTGAGCGATGGCCGCAGCGAGATGACTAGCTCTCTGCTGCTCACCACGCAGCAACTCAAGGTTGAATTTCAGAGCCTGAATCAGCAGACCGCGCAAAGCCTCGACTCGATTCGCGATCGCGTCGACTCGAAGCTGATGGCGATCACCGAGCAAGTGCAGCTGAAACTCGATCAGAACATCAAGGAAGGGTTTGCCCAGTTCGAAAAAGTTCAGCAACACCTGAAGGCCGCCGAAGAGCAGTTGCGCGAGGTCGGCGCGCTCGGCCACTCGATCAACGATCTGAACAACCTGCTGAAACTCCCGCATCTGCGCGGCCAGTTCGGGGAAGCGAGCCTGGAACGCCTGCTCGCCGACTTCCTGCCCGCGCACATGTTCGCGCTGCAGGCCTCTGTGGGCGAAGGCGGAGGGCGCGCCGACGCCGTCATCTATTTCCCCGACCGCAAGCTGCCGATAGATGCCAAGTTTCCGCGCGAGCAGGTGATTGCGCTCTTCGAAAGCAACGACGAAGACGAGATCGCCGAAGCGCGCGTCGCCCTGGTGCGGGTGATGAAGGCGGAAACCAAGCGCATTCAGCAGTACATCCAACCGGAGAACGGCACGACCGAAATCGCTCTTATGTATTTGCCGAGCGAGACGCTTTACATGGAAGTGGTCCGCAACCGCGAACTGGGCGACTGGATGAATGAGCAGCACGTCTTTCCCGTCTCACCCAATACATTGCTGATGACACTGCACACCATTTCCCTGGTGCATAAGTGGTACGAAGTCGCCAGCCGCTTCGAGAAAAGCCGCGCCGAACTGGCCAAAGCGCAGAAGTCATTCGACTTTTTCCAGAACCAGTTTGAGAACGTGGGCAAGAATCTGAACAAGGCGCAGGAAGCGTTCGAGACCGCACAGCGGCACCTGAAGAGCTATCGTGGAAAAGTTTCCGCGCTCAGCGGGCAGGAGCAGTTGGAGTTGGAGACAACGGCGGCCAACGAAAAGCCGCTGCCGCTGCTCGACAAGGCGAGCGCGTAGTCTCCTGCTTATGCGAAGCTTCGCACCGCTTCGCTCATCCCTTTCTCATACGCAGAGATCAGTTTGTCCATGGTGGCATTGACCTGGTGATCGATTTGCTTGCGCGAAGGATCGGAGTTGAACCACGCCAGCGATTGTCGAACCCCTTCGGCGAAAGTTGTGGTGGCGCAGTAGCCGGGAACGAAGCGTTTGATCTTGGAATTGTCGAAGACCACGCTCACGGATTTGTCGCCGATCAACGTCCCTTCTTTTTCTGG
Source organism: Acidobacteriaceae bacterium (assembly GCA_003132325.1). Classification (GTDB taxonomy): domain Bacteria; phylum Acidobacteriota; class Terriglobia; order Terriglobales; family Acidobacteriaceae; genus Acidiflorens. The sequence goes on along the minus strand of PKXK01000201.1, from coordinate 6,109 downwards.
GACACAAGCAATGATGAAGTCGGAAGGAATGTGTACGAGCTTCGGTTCCACGCCAACCGCCGCACCCACAATGCGGAATAATTGGTGCCATGTCAGCACTTCATCCGACGTAATGTGAAACGCGTGCCCGATGGCTTGCGCGTGGCCGAGCAAGCCGACCAGTCCTTTGGCGAAATCGGTGTTGTGCGTCACTACCCAGAGGGAAGAGCCATCTCCCGGCACAATCATCTTTTGTCCGCGGAGCATCCGGTCGACGGCGGTGTAGGACTTCTCCCAGCTATTCAGCACCAGCGGAATCTGCGTATCGCCGTAGGTAAGCGAAGGCCGCACGATGGTGACGGGAAACCCCTCTTCGCGATAAGCCTGCATCAGGCGCTCTTCGCAGGCAATCTTGTTCCGCGAATAGTCCCAATGCGGATTGGCCAGCGGAGTGGACTCGGTCATCAAGTAGTGCGTCTGCGGCTTTTGATACGCGCTTGTCGAACTAATGAACACGAACTGGCGTGTGCGGCCGCGGAACAGTTTGAGGTCGCGTTCGATATCAGCGGGGGTGAACGCGACCCAGTCAACGACCACGTCGAAGGACTCATGCTCCATTTGCTGAAGCAGGGCTGGATCATTCACGTCGGCGATCAGAGTTTTGACTCCAGCCGGAAGCTGCGCCTCATGCTGGCCGCGACTGAGCAGCGTGACATCCATCCCCCGCGCGGCGGCTAGCGCCGTGCAAGCGGTGCTGATGATTCCGGTTCCACCGATGAAGAGAATTCTCATAGGAGATTATTTGTAACAGGAAATTGATGCCGCCGGGCGTCTCGACGGCCCGCTGAGGCAGGCGAATGCCCGCAGGGTCAGGGAGGATCGCCCCCCCCGCAGCGCTCAGCTACGCGATCTCGCGAGCTTGGGCTGCCACACCGGACGTTCGTTCCCTGTAGACTTCAGCGCGTCTGCCCCTCTCACTTCCCAGATTCCATCGAATTTCACAAAATAGGGCTCGACCGAAATGCCGGGAAAGTTTGCGGTAAGCAACTCTCCGGCGCGGAGGAGTTCGCCGCGATGATGCTCGGCTTCTGCCGCCTTGTCGCCTTTGAAATGAGCCAGGCCGCCGTAGGTGGCGCAGTCGGAATGGGTCATGACCAGGACGCGTTCGGTCTGGTGCAGGCGGATGGACATGCGAACCTGTTCCAGGATGAAATCCTGTTCGAAATCGTTGCGCGGGGAGGCGAGGGCTTTGGCGCCTCCGGCAACGACGATCATGTCGGCGCGCTCGACCGCTTGCTTCTTCAGAAACTTTCGCACCGCCGTGCTGATGCGGTGATCGAAGCAGCAGAGCACGGCCGCGTCGGCCACGTAGGGGCCGGACGGTGGGGCCATCCCGCTGAAGGCCGCCGAACGCTGCTGAGGGAGAGTTCGGCCCGAGGGCCCCGCCGCACTCTTTTTCTCACATGACCACAGCCGCCAACGTCGCCATACTGCCAACAGCACGCCAGCATGGTCCTCCTCGGCGCAGCCTCACCGCGCCAAAACCCGCTCCCAGCGCCTCCATGAATAACGCGTCGCTAGAGACCTTAAATGAGCGAGAAGCTCGGCCGCGTCAGCTCACATACAAATACGCCGTGCCGCTGTGCGACGCTCCCGTTCCGGCCGAGCCGCTGATGGTGATGATGTAGGTTCCGGCGATCGTGCCGCCGCCCGGGGCAATGCTGCTGCCGGAGGATCCGCAGCCCGACTGCAGCAGGATCGCGCCCGCGATTACGCCGAGAACAACTCCTGCCAACCAGCGCCGCCGTTTGCGACCCACACCGATACCGAGCGAGACCAGGCTCAGGCCTGCGATGGGGAGCCAGGCCGCGTAGAACGAGCCGCGGCGGAAGACGCCGCTGGTGGTCACGGGTCGAGCCACGGTAACAATGCGCAGCGTCGTGGTTCCGCAGGAACTCCCGGGCGTGACGGTCGTGGGAACGAAAGTGGGTGTGCTCGCGGTCACGATCGAAGGCGAGGTGGTTTCGCTGGGGGTGATAGGGGCGTTATAGCCAGACCCCGTGGCACAAAAGGCGACCTGAATCGTGGCCGTGTCTCCAGCCCTGATGGGGGTCGGTTGCGAGACAGTCACTGTGAAGTCGACGATGGGGTCTGTCTGCGATATGGGGCCAGCGACAAAGCTGTTGTTGTTGTTGGCGGTGACCTGGCCCGTGACTGTGATCGACGGGATGGTAGCCGGAATGGCTGGCGTCACGTCGACCTCCACGGCTGCCGAGCTGCAAGGGGCCGGCGCGCACACAGTCAGTGTGGGAAGAATGCAAGTCACCGTCGCTCCTTGCACCGAGCAGGTACCCGTGCCGGTGGTGACTTTTGCGGTGGTGGTTCCCGTGATCCCGGTGCTCGGCACACTGCCGGTGAAGATCACCTCCGAGGCGGTGTCGGGCCCGTTGTTGCCAATCTCAAAAGTAAACGCAGCCTGAGTACCGGCGGGGACCGGGTTGGGCGCTGGACTGGTGGCAGACGGCGCGATGGTGAGTTTGCTGGAGGCGCCGATCATGCTCACGAAGGCAGCCTTCACCGAACCGTTCAACGTCGCCTGGTATGGATTCTGAGTGGGAAAATTCGGCGATTGGGTGGTACCGGCCACGTAGGTCGCGCCGAAGACCGGGTCGATTGCCACTCCCGTGCCCTCATCCGGTCCGCTGCCGCCCAGATAGGTGACGTAATCGCCGGCGCCCTTTCCAGCCAAGCTGGTCCCAATCAGCGCGACGAAGGCGTTCGTCGCCGTGCTGCTCGGGCAGGACGAGCCTGGGGGTGGTATAAATCCAGGATTGCCGAGACAGGGCTGGAGGGTATTTGAGGTGACGGGGAAGTCGGGGGAGTCGGTTTTGCCCACCACCCGGACGGCTTGCGCAGAATCCACCTGGATGGCATTGCCCACGTCCACACCGGTGCCGCCCAAATAGCTGAAATAGGTCAGCGGATAATACGATCCGGTCTGGTTCCCGATCTTAGCGATGAAGGCGTTGGTGCAGCCACTACCATTCGGTTTGTTGCAAAGCTCGGTCTGAAATCCACTGCCGACACTTTGCCAATCGCTCGACTGGGTCGAGCCGGTGATATAGGCGTTGCCGGTGGAATCGACGGCGATGGCAATTCCGGCATCGACACCTGTGCCCCCTATGTAGGTGGAGTACAACGGATTGGCCCCGTAGCCGTCTGGGTTGGGATTGATCTTGGCAACGAAACCGTTCGCATTCTTGGGGTTCGGCAACGTACAGTTGCCGTGATTACTAGCTTCGTCGAGGCAGGACTGCTGCGCATTGAAGAGTGGAAACCCGCCGCTCGTGCCCGGCAGATAATTGGTCTCCCCGGTAATGTACATATTGGGAGCGCTGTTCGGGGGAGGATCCACCGCAATGCCGCCGCCCACGACCGTGAGTGGGCCGTTAAAGTTTGCACCGCCAAAATAGGTGGAGTAAGTCATGCTCACGCTGCCGATAGGTTTCGTGTTGATCACGCTGGCGAAGAATTGTGGATTCGGCGGATTCGGCGGAATCCCGGGAGAGTTCGACTGCGTCTGGAAGCCGTTGTCGTTCGCCGGGAAGCCGTGGGCCGGTGCGTCGGTTGAGGTCGTCACTCCGGTGACATAGGCGTCGCCATTGACGTCGATAGCCAGTCCGGTCACGTTATCGGAGCCGTTGCCGGAGAGGTAGGTGGAGTAGCGCAGCGTGCTGACGCCCACCGCGTCGAACGCCGAAACGTTCAGCCGGGTGACAAAGCCGTGGGTGCCGGCCTCCTCTGGCGTCGATTGGAACGGAACCAGCCCGCCGGAAGCAGTGGAACTGACAGGGAAGTTCGACGACGAGGTCGTGCCCGCAACGTAGATGTCGATGCCCGTCATGAGTGAGTCCACGTTGGTGCTCACCGCGATACCCGCAGGAGAGTCGGTTCCCGAACCGCCAAGGTAGGTCGCGTAAAGAAGTTGCGAGTTGCCGCTGCCGGCGGGCGGGTTCGGATTGATCACCGCAATGAAGACGTTCTGCGTGCCGTTAAGAGTTGGCTGGAACGCCGGGCTGTCATAGCTGGGGTACAANNGCCGCTGGAATCGACCGCCAGGTTCACGAAACTCTCCTGGCCGCCATTGGTGCCGGGGTTGCCAAAGTAGGTCGAATAGTTCAGCACCGGATCGATGACCAGTTCGCGGCTGTGGTCGTAATCTCCGATGGTGAAGCCGATCCTGTTGTCGGCGAGCTGGCGGAAACTTCCCGTGATCGGTTTCCGGGTGTTTCCATTCCGCTGATAAATCCGCGGAGCGTGAAAGCGCACATCCCCCTGGTCTGTCGCGAGAATCAGATCGCCAGACTCAATGCGAGTGGACGCGCCCGTGAAGCTGAGTGCAATCCGGTTCGGGTCGGCTGCGGGCGCAACCCGGAAGTCGTATTCGAGCTGTCCCTGGTCGCCGTAGTAAACCAGGTCGACGCCGGGATAGACGCTCTTATACTCCACGCGCGCGAATTGCGGAATGTTGTGACGCCATTTTGCGGGATCATTGCCGATGAAATAGTTGCTCTTGCCCGGAAGCGGCTCAGCGCCGGAAACGCTGGCCGCGGAATTGGAGCCTTCAAGCTTCATGCGAATCACCGAACTGGACGCAGGAAGCGGGGCGGCAGCGGTCCGAGGGGCGGGCGATGGCCGGTGAAGTTTGAGCACCGCCTCGTCCGCGGTCAGAAACAGTCCGTACCCGGCGCCGCGCGCCACGAACTTGACCTGAGGAGCGGTCTGGCCCTGGTTGGGTTCGAAGAACAGCGGCAGCGAGATCGCCTTCGCAGGCGACATCGTTCGTGATTTCGACGCCAGCGCCTTTTGCGCGGAAGCGTCAGCGCCGCTGGCCCTGGCATTCACTGTCGTTGAAAAATAGAACGCGACGCCTGCCGCAGCGAGCACGGCCATGGCCAGAAACGCAGCCTTCATCCCATTTCCGGTCTTTATTTCCGTCTTTTGTTCTGAACCTGAACGTCTCACCGAACCTCCTACCGACACCGGGCAATTCCGATTCACGAAGCTCCTCCAATTTCCCAATTTCGCGGGGTGAGAACAAGAATGGCACACAAACACCGCTGCCGCTCGACGCCCTTAGGAAGCGGATGCGTACCTGTCACCAGAATACTGGGATTGAACCAAACAAATACTTTTACATCCAACAGATACGCTGTCAAGCGGGGCAGACACAATGGCCCGCATAGTGAGAAGCCAAAACCGGCCCAAATGGTTGCAAGGAAAAAGGTCTCAGGTCTCAGGGACGAAATAATGTAGAGACGCGGCTTGCCGCGTCTCCTCCGCGGTGCGCATTGCCGCTGCCAGCGGAGNNGCGGCAAGCCGCGTCTCTACGCCTGTTTTTTCTTCAATTCCTCAATCTCCCGCTTAAGCCGCGAATACCGCGAAACGATCGTCGAGAGGTAAACGATGTGGATGATCCAGGTGACCGCGTAGGCGGCAAACAGGTATGGGTTTCCGCTCATCTTCATCTCCCACTCTCGCGCGGATCGAGCAGCGATTCCAGGGCATGGGCCTCGTCGACGTCGCGCTGCAATTTTTCCAGCCGATAGCGCGACCAGCAAACCAGAAATGCAAAGCAGGAAAACGCCAGCCAGTTGATAAGCAGCACGTGCAGCATGCGCGGATCGATCGATCCGCCTCCGCCCATCACCGGCTGCGGATGCTGGGTGCGGAAGAACCAGATCGAGAAGTAAACAAACGGCACGCACAGCGCGCCCAGAACCGCCAAGGCCGCCGCCAGCAGGGGCGTCTGTCCGCTGGAAGAGAAGCGGCGCAGAAATAGATAGCTCACGTAGATGAGCCACAGCACCAGGGTCGAAGTCAGCCGCATGTCCCAAGTCCACCAGATGCCCCACACCGGACGCGCCCAGATCGGCCCGGTAATCAGCACCACGGTGCAGAAGACGACGCCGACCTCAGCACTGACCAGCGCCACGATGTCGGCAGCCGGCCGGCGCTTGATCAGATAAACGACCGAGGCTCCGAAATTGACAAAGAAGAGGATGAACGCCGTCCAAGCCGAAGGCACGTGATAGTAGAAAATCCGCTGCACATCGCCCATGGTCCGCTC
>PKXK01000124.1:14823-30100 GCA_003132325.1 Acidobacteriaceae bacterium | reverse complement strand
GCCTCGATGCGCAGATGGCCTTCAATCCGGGTCACCGGGTCAACTACGATGCGTGCCATTGGCTCCTCCTAAGCTTTCCTCGGCGGCTCACTGCTCGCCGACGGTGGTACGGCTGCGGGCACCGGCCGCATGCGGTCGCGAACCGCGCTCGCGATCCCATGAACCACGGTTGCGCCCGCCACGGCGGCGGTGATTCCCAGCCCGATCTCGCCGGCGGTTACGTCCGCGCCGAAGCCCGGAACTGTGGGCAGCCGGTCGTAGAACGGAGAGCGGGTATCCCAGAAGCGGTGAGAGGCGCAGCCCAGACAGCCGTGACCGGCCTTCACCGGCCAGCTTGTACCATCATTCCAACGTACCGAGGGACAATTGAAAGTCGCTTGCGGACCCTTGCAGCCCATTTTGTACAAACACCAGCCCCTGCGATGGCTTTCGTCATCCCATTCCTGAACATAACGACCAGCGTCATAGTGGGCGCGCCGCTCACATTGGTCATGGATGATGCGTCCGTACGCGAATAGAGGCCGGTTGTACTGGTCCACTGCGGGCAACTGGCCAAAAGTCAGGTAGTGAACCAGCACGGCGGCAGTGTTCACCGGATTCTGCGGGCAGCCACCGAGATTGATCACGGTGGCCTCGGGCACCGCCTCGGAGATACCGACGGCGCCAGTGGGATTGGGATAAGCCCGCACCAGGCCTCCATCCCACGCGCATGCTCCGGCGGCAATGGTGGCGGCGGCGTTCGGGCAGACGTGGCGCGCGATATCGAGTGCAGTGCGGCCACCTACGGTGCAATACACACCGTCGTCAGCGAGGGGGACAGCACCCTCGACCACCGCAATGAACTTGCCCTTTTCCTCGCGTACGACGCGCTCCAGCGCAGCCTCTGCCTGGTGGCCGGCCCCGGCCATCACCAACTCGTGGTATTCCCAGGAAAACAGATCTAAAACCACTTCCAGCACGGTGGGGTGGCTGGAACGGAGGATGGACTCGGAGTTCCCGGCACAGTCCTGAAATTGCAACCAGACCAACACGGGTTTCCGGGCTTTTTCCAGCGCGGACACCACCTGGGCGACGTAGCGCGGAGGCAGCGCCAGGGTGGCCGTCATCAGGCTGCAGAATTTCAGGAAGCGGCGGCGATTGATGCCTTTCTGTTGCAGGGCACCGGACAACGCATCATTCGGCGGGAGCATGGGCTCACCTCGCGGTCATCTTCTTTGCCGGGGAGCAAGTCGGCGCTGGTCACCGGAAATCGGGGTGGGAGCCTCTTTCCCTAGGGAACAGTGTGCGCTTAAATAACACGCGCTTTCCGGCAACGCTGTGATTTTAATCACTATTTAATGTGCGGCCACGCACATGCGACTGTTCAGACGGGCTCGGTACCTGGCGCAATAGTCTGACGCGAGCACGAGCCGTGCGCATCGCGTTGCAAATTTCGTGTGACCCAGCGCATTTGAAACGCGCTCTTCGGTCACTTCTGCCGCATTACAGGTTGCCCGTAGAAGGGGCCGTCCTCAGCATTTCGACTCGAGCCACCGCGCGATAGCTTCTGGTTTGTCGGCCAACCGGAAAGTAGCGGTTTATTACTACTCGGTCGACAGCCCGCCTTGGGGACCCGCTGCCGTGCCTTGTGGTTGAAGCCGAACCGCGCCTCCATCCCGTACAATGGATTCCTACCTGACCTTCGCATGAAACGCATCGCGATTCTGGGTTCGACGGGCTCGATCGGCCGCAGCACTTTGAGTGTGGTCGAGAGCTATCCTGACCGCTTTCAAGTCGCCACCTTAGCCGCCGGCAACAATGCCGAACTGGCTTTTGAGCAAGCCGTGCGCTGGAAGCCCGGCGTTCTCTCGCTGGCCAAGGAGCGGGATGCCGACGCGATCCGCGCCAAACTACGCGGAGCGGGCCTCTCCGAGATTGAGGTCGTGCATGGCGCCGCGGGCACGGTTCGCGTGGCGACCTATCCCGCCGTGGATTTCGTGGTCAGTGCGATTGTGGGCGTCTCGGGCCTGGAGGCTACCTACGAAGCGGTGCGGGCGGGGAAGACCGTCGGCCTGGCTAACAAAGAGTGCATGGTAGTGGCGGGCGAGTTGATCACTGCCGAGGCCCGGAAGCAGGGCAAGGCGCTGTTGCCGATCGACAGCGAGCATAATGCCGTTCACCAGTGCCTGCGCGGCGGGCGGATGGATGGGCATGCCAACGAGGTCGAGCGCATCTGGCTAACGGCCTCTGGCGGGCCNNNNCTTGCCGGCTGTTTAACGTGCCTCCGGAGCGCGTGCAAGTCGTTGTGCATCCACAGTCTACGATCCATTCCCTGGTCGAATTCGTGGATGGCAGCATACTTGCTCAGATTTCGGTGACCGACATGCGTCTGCCCATTTTGTATGCGCTGACGTATCCGGAGCGCATCCCCTCGGAGCTGCGCTTCTCGATCGGTGACTTAAGGCATCTGGATTTCTGCCCACCGGATATGGCTAAATTCCCTTGTCTCGGTTTGGCTTACGANNTGGCTGCAACGCCCGCCGGACATTTGGAATCTATACAGAAGGTGCTTGCTCTGGATACCGAGGCCCGCCTTTTGGCAAGAGAAATGGTGAAGCCACGCCGCCGCAAGGGATCGCCCATCGGGGCCATTTCGCAATAAGAACTTTGGAGTAGTCTAAAGAATGATGCCGCAGCTTCTGTCCATCCTTCACACCATCTTCGTCATGGGAATCGTGCTCGGATTCATGATCCTGATTCATGAGTTCGGCCACTTCGCCGTGGCCAAGTNNCCGCTGGGTGGTTACGTGAAGATGTCGGGCGAGAACCCGATGGACGACCGCACCGGCGATCCGGGGGAGTTTCTCTCGCATCCGCGGTGGCAGCGCTTTCTCGTCGCCCTGGCCGGACCGGCGATGAACGTCATGCTCGCCGTCGCCCTGCTCACCGGCGTCTACATGCTGCATTACGAATACCCCGCCGATCTCGACGAACCGGCCGTTGTGGGATGGGTGAACCCAAATACTCCCGCTGAAAAGGCAGGAATCCAGAGGGGCGACAAGATTGTCCGGGTCGAGGACATCTCAAATCCGAATTGGGAGCAACTCGAAGCCAAGGCCATGCTCAGCCCGAATCAGCCCCTGAAATTCGGCATTGAGCGCGGCGGCAATGTCACAGAGAAGATCCTGGTTCCGGAGCCGATCGGGTCCTATCAATACGGCGCCATCGGTTGGGTGCCGCAGGAGTCCACGGGTGCTTTGACGCTCGTCGAACCGGGAATGCCGGCCGCCAAGGCCGGGATCAAGATCGGAGACCAGATCCTCTCCGCGAACGGGCAGGACATTCCCCACCTGGGAGCGCTCATCCAGCTTTTGAACCGCACCAAAGATCAGCCTCTGCAACTGGTGATTCTCCGCAACGGCCAGAAACTACCCGTCACCGTGAAACCGGCCCTCTCGCCGGGAGGAGGCGTGCAAGGGCCAGCCTACCGGATCGGCGTCGCCAGCCTTCCGACCAAAGTGATCAAGCTCAATTTTTCGGACGCGCTGCAACGCTCTCTATCGGACAACAAGAGAAGCTCTTTCCTCATCCTTGAGTTACTGCAAAAGATGGTGCAGCACAAGGTCTCCATGCGTCAGGTCGATGGCCCGATTGGCATCGGCAGAGACATTGGCGAAGCCGCCCGCGAGAAGGGCTGGACTCCGCTGCTCGGCATCACCGCCGCCATCAGCTTGAACCTGGGCATCATGAACCTGCTGCCCATTCCCATCCTGGATGGCGGCGTCATTCTGCTCCTTTTCATCGAGAGCCTCATGCAGAAAGAGATCAGCCTGCCCATCAAAGAACGCATCTATCAGGCGGCTTTCGTCTTCCTGGTACTCTTCGCCGTGATGGTGATCTATAACGACCTAGTCAAGACTCTGCCGGGGCTGACACGGATGCCGTAGCGGGATCGCGGATAGACTTGTTGAAAAACTCCAAGGATTGTCATCCCGAACGGAGTGATGGATCTGCAGTTTGTCCGCAATCGCCAGATTCTTCATTGCTTCCCAATGCCGCCACGGTTGCGGCCATGCGGGAGGCACGCAACGGCGGACTGCCTTCTTTCCACAATGTCTCCGACTTGATGGCCGATTTGAATGCTAAAATAGACCACAAGCATGGCCGAAATCCATCGTAGAAAAACCTTTACCGCCGCCATGGGTGGCGTCCGCGTGGGCAGCAATGCACCGATTATGGTGCAGTCCATGACCAACACCGATACCGCGGATATCCCTGGCACCATCAAGCAGGTCGCTGCGCTAGCCCGCGCCGGCAGCGAAGTCGTCCGCGTCACCGTCAATAACGACGACGCCGCCAAGGCCATCCCCCACATCGTCGAAGGGCTTGAAAAGCAAGGCCTGCGCGTGCCGATTATCGGCGACTTCCATTACAACGGACACCTCCTGCTGACCAAGTATCCCGGCTGCGCCGAGGGTCTGGCCAAGTACCGCATCAATCCCGGCAATGCCAGCATCGGACGCAAGAACGACGACAACTTCCGCACCATGATCGAAGTTGCCGCCAAGAATGAAAAGCCGGTGCGCATCGGCGTGAACTGGGGATCGCTCGACCAGTCGCTGCTGACGAAAATGATGGACGAGAACTCGCGCCTGCCGGAGCCGAAGGACGCGCGCGAAGTCACCATGGAAGCGATTGTGGTCAGCGCGCTCAGTTCGGCGAAGCTGGCTGAGCGGCACGGACTGCGCCCCGACCAGATCATCCTCAGCGCGAAAGTGAGCGGCGTGCAGGATCTGATTGATGTGTATCGCATGTTGGCCTCGCGTTGCGAATATCCGCTGCATCTGGGACTCACCGAAGCCGGCATGGGCGCGAAAGGCATCGTGGCTTCGAGCGCGGCCATGGCGGTGTTGCTGCAGGAAGGCATTGGCGATACCATCCGCGTTTCGCTCACGCCCGCTCCCGGCGGCGATCGCACCGAAGAAGTTCGGGTGGCACAACAGATCCTGCAGTCACTCGGCATTCGCAGCTTCACCCCGCAAGTCACCGCCTGCCCCGGTTGCGGCCGCACCACCAGCACTTTCTTCCAGGAGATGGCCCAGCAGATTCAAACCTACCTGCGGGAGCAGATGCTCGTCTGGAAGGAGCGCTACACGGGCGTGGAAGAAATGAAAGTCGCCGTGATGGGCTGCGTGGTCAATGGCCCCGGCGAATCCAAACACGCCAGCCTGGGAATCTCTCTGCCGGGAACATTCGAAGAACCGAAGGCACCGGTCTACGTGGATGGCCGCCTGTTCACTACCCTGAAAGGCGACAAAATCGTTGCCGAGTTCATCAAGATTCTTGACGACTACGTCGAGTCCCACTACGCGGCGAAGGAAAAGGAAGCGGTCGTCTAGCAGGCTGCGGAAAGTCTCGCCGAGCGCGCAAGAAGCTCACCTCGGGCGCTGAAGCGGAACACATAGTCAAGACTTGCGGCACGACTGAAGTCGTGCCCTTCCCAAAACCTGTCTTGGTGTCCATTTGCTAACTTCCCGCGTCCGCTTTATGTTTTCCCGAGGAGAGAAATGCACATGTCCAGGCGTTCGTCGCTCTCATTGCCGATCCTGCCGCTGCTGCTGGTGTTGTTCTATTCCTTTTTTGCCGCGGCTCAGGCCAAACCCGTCGACGCGGAAGGCCATCCGTGGTGGCAGCACGCCGTGTTCTACGAAATCTATCCGCGCAGTTTTGCCGACAGCAACAACGACGGCATCGGCGACCTCAACGGCATCAGTTCCAAAATGAGTTACCTGCATGACCTGGGCGTCGACGCCATCTGGATCACGCCCTGCTATCCCTCGCCACAAGTCGATTTCGGCTATGACGTTTCCGATTACGAGAACATCGACCCCATGTATGGAAGCCTCGCCGACTTCGATCGCATGGTTGCCAATGGCAAGAAACATCATGTGCGGATCATTATGGATTTTGTGCCGAACCACACCTCCGACCAGCATCCGTGGTTCTTGGATTCGAAATCTTCCCGCACCGCGCCGCATCGGGACTGGTACATTTGGCGCGACGGCAAAGCTCCGGGACAGCCGCCCAATAACTGGATCTCTCTTTTTGGCGGCCCGGCGTGGAAGCTCGACCCCACCACCAATCAGTTCTATTATCACTTCTTCTACGCCCAACAACCGGACCTCAACTGGCGCAATCCCGCGGTGGAAAAAGTGATGCTCGACACCACGCGCTGGTGGTACCAGCGCGGGGTTTCCGGATTCCGCCTCGACGCGGTGGACACTCTGTTTGAAGATCCCGACCTGCACGACAATCCCGTCGTTCCCGGCACCAACGCGCAGGGCGATCCCAACATGCAGAACAAATTCAACACCAACCTGCCCGAGCTTCACGGCGTACTCCAGAAGTTGCGCAAAGTTGCCGACGAATCCCAAGCCGTGCTCATCGGTGAGACCTGGACCGCGAACGTCGCCGAACTGGATCGGTATTATGGGCAGAACGGCAATGAACTCCAGATGCCCATGGACTTCATGTTCATGATGGTCGACAAACTTTCGCCGCCCGAATACCGGCGCCAGATTGCGGCGGTCGAGAGCGCCCACGGGTGGCCCGTGTTCGTAATTAACAATCACGATCGAGCCCGCTCCTACAACCGCTACGGAGACGGTAAGAACAACGACGCCATCGCCAAGCTGATGGGCGCTTTTTATCTGACGCTGCGCGGCACGCCCATCATGTATTACGGCGAAGAAATTGGCATGGAGAACAACGATCCCACGCGCAGGGAAGACGTGAAAGATCCGATCGGCCGCACGGGATGGCCGGCGGAAAAAGGCCGCGACGGTGAGCGCACGCCCATGCAATGGAACACCGCGCCCAACGCCGGATTCAGCAAGAAGGATCCGTGGCTGCCCGTGCCGCCGAGCTACCAGACTCACAACGTGGCGGCCGAGTCGAAAGATCCTAACTCGATTCTGAACCTATACAAGAAGGTTCTGGCGCTGCGCCACACGAACCAAGCCTTACTCGAAGGCAGTTACACCGCTCTCAACGAAGATGATCCCAACGTAATATCTTACCTGCGCAGCTACAAGGGAAAAGCCGTGCTGGTCGCGCTGAACATGTCGGCTGCTCCGCAGAAGGCAACCTTCAACCTTTTACCACAGGGATTCGGCCAGGCTTTGCTGAAAGCCCTGATCGCATCGCCCGAGGCGTCGGCGAAAGGGAATGAGGTTGCCCTCGAACCCTACGGATTGCTGATCGCGGAAGTGAGGCAATGAGGGAGTGGAATTCTGGCGCCTTGCCCTAGCGCCGCCAACCTCGGTATGGTTACGAAGTGAAGTTCTCGCGCTGCAGTGGAATCCTGCTTCACCTCACGTCTCTGCCCGCCCGCTTCGGCATCGGAGATCTCGGCCCCTGCGCCTATGAATTCGCCGACTTCCTCTCTGCCGCCGGGCAAAAATTGTGGCAGGTGCTGCCGCTGAATCCCACCGGATACGGCGATTCCCCCTATCAATGCTTCTCCGCTTTTGCCGGCAACCCGATGTTGCTCAGTCTTGAACGCTTGCGCGATCAGGGATTGCTACAAGCGTCGGACTGGGCCGAGGCCCCGTCATTTCCCGAAGACTTCGTCGACTATGGGCCAGTGATCGAATTCAAGATGGCGACCTTGCGCCGGGCGGCGCAGGTTTTCTTTGCCGACGCTTCCCGCGCCGACCGTGCCGCCTTCGACCGCTTTTGCGAGAGCGCCAGTCCATGGCTCGAAGACTACGCGCTCTTCATGGCCTGCAAAGATGCGCACCACGGAACGATCTGGACCGCATGGGATGCGCAGATTCGCCAGCGCGACGCGGGGGCGGTGAGCGAGTGGTCCAAAAAGCTGGCGCCGGAACTGATGGCCTACAAGTATTGGCAATTCGAATTCTTCCGGCAGTGGGAGCAACTCAAGACTTATTGCCAGCAGCGCGGCATCCGCTTCATGGGCGACATCCCGATCTATGTGGCGCACGACAGCGCGGATGTATGGGCTCATCCCGATCTCTACTACCTCGACGATCAGGGCTGCCCGACCATCGTCTCCGGTGTGCCCCCCGACTATTTCACCGTCACGGGGCAGCTTTGGGGGAATCCTATCTATCGCTGGGACCTGCTCGCCGCCGGCGGATACCAGTGGTGGATCGAGCGCTTCCGCGCCTCGCTCGCGCTGTTCGATATGGTGCGGCTCGATCATTTCCGCGGCTTTGAATCGTATTGGGAGGTCCGCGCCGGCGAAACGACTGCCATTCACGGGCGCTGGGTGAAAGGGCCGGGAGAAGATTTCTTACTGGCACTGCAGAACGCATTTGGCGGACTGCCCATCGTCGCGGAGAACCTGGGCGTCATCACGCCGCCGGTCGAGAAGTTGCGGCACCAGTTCGGCTTGCCGGGCATGAGTCTCTTGCAATTCGCGTTCGGCACCGATCCGCAGGGTCCATCGTTTCGTCCGCATAATTACAGTCGCGATCTGGTCGCCTACACCGGCGGCCACGACAATGACACGACGGTGGGCTGGTGGTCGAGTTCCGGCGCCGGCGACAGCACGCGCACTCCGGACGATGTGCGCAAGGAGCACGACTTCGCGCGCGCCTATCTCAACTTCCAATCCAATGACGATTCCGAAATCAACTGGGTCATGATCCGCGCAGTAATGGCGTCGGTCGCGGACGTTGCCATCATCCCGCTGCAGGATGTGCTGGGCCTGGGCAGCGAAGCGCGCATGAATCTTCCCGGCAAAGTCAGCGGAAATTGGAAATGGCGCTATCGTCCGGGCGCATTGGGTGCCGAGTTGAGCGCGAGACTTCGAAACTTGGTCGCGCTGTACGACCGCTAACAAACTTTTCCCGGATCAAACGCGGTGGGACTGTCCCGGACTCTGGTCGAGCTCGCGATTCTGGGAACCGCGGGGATCGGCGAGTGCGACGCAGAGTCGGAGTCGGAGCCCGCCCTTTCTCCACGCGCAGGAGAAGGCAGGTGTCACGCCTGCCGCAGCGATCACAGCGGCTTGGCATCGAAGCCGCTGAGCAAGGCCGCTTCCCTTAACTTTTGATCGGTTGTCAAAAACACGCGCCCTTGAGGAGCGTCTTCGCACCACTCCAAAGCTGCCGCTAACTGGAACGAGTCGGCAGCCCGCAAGTGGTAGCGCTCCACAAGTTGTATTGACTTCGCGCGCAAGACGTTCGATGGCTGAATCACGGACCACGAATCAGCAAGTCTCTTGGCCAGTTTACGAGCTTTGCTCCAGTCACTGGAATCGAGTTGTTTCATCCGCACAAGGCGGGCAAGGGCACTCGCAATCTCGACCGGCGCGGCCCACCAGACCGCAGCGTCATGGATCTTATGCAGGGCGATCGCTCGAGGCGTGCTGCCCTGCCGCACGCAGAGAGGAACCAGAGCGCTGGTATCCCAAAAAGCCAGGGTCCGCATTAGCGGCTCTCCCGCTCTTCCCGCCACACCTGCTCCATGGCCTCATCGGAAACATTCCCTGGCGGTTCCGGCCAGGATGCCGGGACCGGTCGTTTTTTTAAGGGTGGGGTGAGAATGCCGCGAGCGACCAGTCGCTGTTCCTGCTCGGAGAGATCCTCCAGGGGGCAGGGCACGATTCGTGCCACTGGTTTGTTCCGATCGCAGACCAGCACCTCTTCGCCACCCCGCACGATCCGTATGTGGGCGCTAAGCCGGGCTTTCAGATCGCCGATGTTTACGGTCCGCATGCCCCCATTATAGCGAATATGACCATGTTGGTCATCTTCTAACAAGGGTGCGAGTTCTCAGAGATCGTCGGGCGTCAGGCCGGTGTGTTTCGCGATCTTCGCCAACATGTGAGGACCAATTTCTTCGTTATCGTGGAACCCGAACATGTAATTCCCGTAGTCGGGATGGTGTAACTTGACGTGCGATCCCCTTTGAGAGATTACGGTCCAGCCTTTTCGAAGAAGAGCGCGCTTCACTGTTTTTGCCTTGGCACTCGGCCATTGGCTCAAGCGGAGACGGTGAGAATACTGATCGATTCCGGGATGTCTTTGGATTTTTCTACGTCGTCGGCAATTGCATACAGTGCCAGTGCGTATGCCTTTGCTTTGGCTTCCTCCTCAGACGATCCATACGCCATGGCCCCTGGAACCTCTGGAATTTCAGCAATCCATCGACCGTCAGTCTCGCGTTCGATTTCAAAATTGAATCGCACGTGCCGGCTCCTATCGCGTTCGGGTGGCTTGCGGTTTGTCATGGCATCCACAGACTGCTCTATCCGTCATTAGGTGCACATTACGCGAGTAATGTGGAGAGATATTAAGGATACTCCTTTGTTGGTTCTCAATCCACGAGGGTATACGGTAGGTATACTGCGGCTCGGATAACGTTTCTGGCCGCTGCGGGTCTCTGGTGTTCGAGGTTCTCGGAATGAATGAATTTAAGCATTATCCCGCTGCCCTGATTGCGTGCGTGCTGCTTGCCCTGGCGGCAAACTCATCGGCCACAACCGCCGGCCATTGGAGTGTCGTCAATCAGCCCGCCCGCCTGGTCAACGGAAGCCCGGTGTTCTTTCGTGTCACTACGCCGAAGCCGGTACACACACTTTCGGGGAGCTGGTTGGGTCACGAGATTGCATTCAGTTTCGACGCGGGTCGGAAGTCATGGTTCGCGCTTGCCGGGGTCAGTCTGGAAACCAAGCCGGGAGCTTATCCTCTCCAGTTGCACGCCGAAACTTTGGCGGGACAATCCGCCGGGCAGGCAATCTCGTTCGAAAAGAAAATTCGAGTGCAACGACAACGCTATCCCCGCGTGCCGCTGAAGGTTCCCGACCGCTATACCGCGCCCAGCCCCGAAGACCAGCGGCAGATCGAATTGGACAAGGAAGAAAAAACCGAGATCCTTAAAACTGTCAGCACCGGGCGCGAATGGAAAGGCTCGTTCGCGCCTCCGGTGAATGCCGAGATCTCCGGCGTGTTTGGAGTCGAGCGCGTCTTCAACGGTTCGGTCCAAAGCACGCATCAGGGACTCGATTTCCGCGTGCCCAGTGGAACCCAGGTTGCAGCCGTCAACCGCGGACGCGTCATCCTGGCGCGGCCGATGTTCTTTGAAGGGAATTGGGTGGTGATCGACCATGGGCAGGGACTGCTGACGCTCTATCTGCACTTGTCGGAATTTTCCGTCAAAGAAGGCGACGAGGTGAGCAAAGGGCAGCCGATCGGACTGAGCGGAGGCACGGGCCGCGCCACCGGGCCGCACCTGCATCTGGCCGTGCGCTGGCAGGGCGTGTATGTGAATCCGCAAGTGCTGCTGAAACTGAAGTTGCCGTGAGGAAGCAGGAGTCGCAGGACGAGTGCCTTGCGGCCGCGGAAGAGACCGTCGTGTTAGAGGGGTCCTTCGACTACGCAGAACGATCCGCTTCGCGAATCGTCCTGCTACAGCCAACAGCCTAGTACCCGGAAGCCATCAGCGCGTCTTCCGCGTCCCACAGGCCGCCGCGAAACGTAACGCTCCGCCCCGAGATGGCGGGGATGCGCTCGCCGGGAATGATGATCCCCACCAGGTTCAGAGGATCCGCGGCCGCAATGACGACGCGTTCGCCATTCGTGTTCTGCGGCAACTTGCGGTGGGCGCGCAAACTTTCGACTGCTACCGGAAGCGCGAACTGCTCTCCGAGAAATCCATCGACGAAGCGTCCGCCGCGCACTTCGCCGCGGTCTTCCAAGCGGCGGTAGCCGATCTGCAACTCACGCCATCGTGGCAGATTCGTTTCCCGTGCCAACAGGTCGCGGAAGACTACGCCATAGCGCCGCAACAACATCCAGCAGCAAGACTCGACGCTCGCGTCGCGCTCGGCGCCTTCGGTGTGCAACAGCGACCAGCGCCCCGGCGCATGACGCGGGCGGCGTGCTTTGCCCATCGTTCTCCCCAAGCCGGTGCCCACCGCGCCTTTCGGTGTCACCAGCGCGCGCAGATTCTCGAATCCGTCGGCGGTCACCAGGCCGGCGGCGACCAGTTCCCATAGCCCGGTTTCGATTTCCGCTTTGAGCCGGCCCGTTGCTCGCACCATGTCGGGGAAAAACAGCGCCCCCCGCTGCTTCAAAAGTTCGAGCACCGCCTGGGCTACCGGACTTAAGAACGAAGTAGCAGAATCTACCGCCCCAGGATGATGGGCTCGCATCCAATCCGCATCCTCGCGCACGAAGAATGCAATGGGCGCGACTCGCGTCGGAATTACTCGCCGCCGGCTCTCGCCGTCTTGGGTGGCTTCCAGGGTCGCGGGATGCGGCGACAGGCGGCCCCATCCCACGGCGCCCGCCAGGCAAAGCTGATCGAGGTGCGCCGGATCGTAGTCCGCGATTCTGCGCGCGAGCACAAACCGTTCCCACGCGCTCGCGGGAATTTCAAAGCCCTGCAACTGCCGGATCACTTCGAGCGTNNGCCACCGTCAGGCGATGGATGCGAGCCAGCAAACGGCGCTCGCACCACTCGGTCTCAACGTGGGGACAGCCGCCCTCGGCTGTCCGGGCGAGCGAAGCTCGCCCATTTCCCGCGCGCGAATCGGCGGGTCGGAAATTGCCCCGCAGAATCGCGCCGCTAGCTTCCATGCGGAGCAGAGCTTTCTCAATCTCGGAAGCCGGCAGTCCGAGCAGTCCGCCAATCTCTGAAGCTGTGGTAGGACCAAGATGGGCCATCCATCCCTGCACCGCAGTCAGCACCGCATCGTCAAAATTCACCGTAGAGACGCGGCTTGCCGCGTCTCCGCCCGCACCGCCGGGTCTTTGGTTAGCGGCGGGAGACGGGGCGAGCCCCGTCTCTACAGGATGGATTGCGCGGAACCATTCGATACGCTCGGCGGCTACCCAATATTGCTTGCTCGCAGCGTCCGCTGCGACGGCGCGACCCCCGCGCTGCAACCGATCGAAGAATTCACTCCAGTGAGCGGTCGTCAGTGGTTGCTGAGAACTGCTCTCCGCCGGCACCATCACCAGCGTATGCAGCACATCGTGCAATTCATCCGCGTCGCGCACATCCGGCCATGCTTCTTGCTGCACCTGCGCGATGGCGGCGGGATCGAGCGCGCCGACTTCTTCGAGTACGGACGCCGGCAATACGCGCCGCATTTCGACCGCCCGCGCCCGGCGCTCTTCGAGCGGCGCATCGTCCAGGTAGGCATACGGATTCGCATTGAGAATCTCGTGCGAGAACTGCGACGGCACCGGCGTGTCCACCGCCAGGCAGCGAATCCGTCCCTGCTCGATTCCGCGCAACACTTCGCGGAGGCCGTCAATATCCAGCGCCTCGGTGAGCACGTCTTTCATGACCTCGGCGACCAGTGGATGGTCGGGAATCTTGATGTCGCCTTCGATGTTCTCGAAGCACGCCGCCACATCGGGGAACACCGAAGCCAGCAGATCGTCGGAGCGCATGCGCTGAATCTGCGGCGGAACTTTCTTGCCGCCCTGAAAACGCAGCAGGGCCAGGGCGCGCGTCGCATCCCACCGCCAGCGCGTTTGAAAAATCGGAGAAGCCAGCGCCGCCTGTTCGAGGATCGGCGGCATGCTTTCTGAAGCCAGGAACTGAAACACATCGGCCAGCGGAAAACTGTGCTGCTCGGCGAGCGCGATGTTCAACCCGTTGTCGGTGGCCGCCGCCTGCAATTCGAAATTGAAGCCGCGGCAAAAGCGCTTGCGCAACGCCAGTCCCCAGGCTTTGTTGATGCGCCCGCCAAAGGGGGCGTGGATGATGAGCTGCATTCCGCCACCCTCGTCGAAAAATCTCTCGGCGATAATTGTCTGCTGCGTCGGCACATCGCCCAGCACGGCGCGGCCTTCGAGGATGTACTGAATCAGTTGCTCGGCGCCCGATAGATCGAGCCCACATTCCTCTCGCAGCCAAGTCACGGAGGCAGCCACTATGGAAAGATTGCGCCATCCTTCTACCGGAACCACGCCC
The DNA here is from genome assembly GCA_003132325.1 of Acidobacteriaceae bacterium. Taxonomy (GTDB): domain Bacteria; phylum Acidobacteriota; class Terriglobia; order Terriglobales; family Acidobacteriaceae; genus Acidiflorens. The sequence goes on along the minus strand of PKXK01000124.1, from coordinate 16,159 downwards.
GGCAGGCGGTCGCTGATTTGCTTGCGCAATTCGCCGAGCTGGGCTGAAAGCTCCGCCGTCCGCGCCAGTCCCTCGCCCAGCCAGAAGGGAATGCCCGGTGCCGCGCCATGCGCATCTTCCACCAGCAAACGCCCCGTCCTGTACTCGATTCGGCGGATGCGCCACGACGTGTTGCCAAGCAGCATGATTTCCCCGGCCATGCTTTCGGTGGCGAAGTCTTCATCCACCGTTCCCACGACAACGCCGTCAGGTTCCGCAACCACCGTGAACAGCGCGTTATCGGGAATCGTACCGCCACTGGTAATTGCCGCCAGGCGCGCGCCACGCCGCGCCCGCAGCTTGCGATTGATGCGGTCGTGATGCAGGTAGGCGCCGTAGCGGCCTCGCTGGGAAGCGATGCCTTCCGATAGCATTGTGAGCACGGCGTCGAACGTCTCACGCGTGAGATTGCGATAGGGATAGGCCCGCTTTACGAGCGCGAATAACTCGTCTTCGTCCCACCCTTCGTTCGATTGATCTCCCGATTTGTTAGCCGTTGCAGCGCTGCCCGAGGCGGCACAGCACGCGACAATCTGCTGCGCCAGCACATCGAGTGAAGCTTCGGGAAAAATCAGGCGGTCGAGTTCGCCGCGGCGAATCGCGCGCACCAGCACGGCGCACTCCGCCAGGTCGTCGCGGGTGGTGACAAAGAATCGTCCTTTGGGAACCGCGCCACGCCAGTGGCCTGACCGTCCCACGCGCTGCAGCGCAACCGCAATCGAACGTGGCGAACTGATCTGGCACACCAAATCCACCGTTCCGATGTCGATGCCAAGTTCGAGCGATGCGGTTGCGACCAGCACTTTGATCTGGCCTTCTTTCAGCTTGCGCTCCGCCTCCAGACGCAGCTTGCGCGACAAACTCCCGTGGTGCGCCGCCACGTTTTCTTCACCCAGGCGCTGGCCCAGTTGATGGGAGATGCGCTCGGCCAGCCGCCGCGTGTTTACGAAGACCAGCGTCGAGCGGTGCGCATTCACCAATTGCACGATGCGGTCGTAAATCTCGTCCCACATCTCGTTCGAAGCGACTGGGCCCAGCTCTGAGGACGGAACCTCGACTCCAAGATCGAGCGTGCGCTTGTGCCCGACGTTGACGATGACGGGATCGGGCCTGCCGCTGCCCGCAAGGAAGTGCGCGACCTCTTCAATCGGCTTCTGCGTCGCGGAAAGCCCGATGCGCACCGGCGGGCGATGAGTCAGCGCTTCCAGCCGCTCCAGCGAAAGCGCGAGATGCACGCCGCGCTTGTCGTCGGCTACCGCGTGAATTTCGTCCACAATCACGGTCTCGACATCGCGCA
>PKXK01000124.1:0-14733 GCA_003132325.1 Acidobacteriaceae bacterium | reverse complement strand
GTAGAGAACTTCAGTGCGGTCTCGCAGCTCACCGGCGAGAGCCTTGCAGACTAATCGGTCGATGCAGGCGAGGAAAGCGGCCAGCGTTTTGCCTGACCCAGTCGGAGCCGAGATCAGCGTGGTGTGGCCGGCCAGAATATGCGGCCAGCCCTGCTCCTGCGGCTCCGTCGGCGTGGAGAAGCGCGCGGTGAACCATTCCTGCACCAGCGGATGAGCCCAGGCGAGCGAAGGGGAGGCTGCGGACGGCATGGGAGTGATTGTAGCCGGAAAACAAATATTCGCAAAATGTTCGCCTTGAAGCGCCCGGGCTTCCAGGCAAATGCCGCATAAAAATCGCCGGCAGCGGTTGCCGCCGGCGACACAGTTCAGAATCGTTAATCTGCGCTCAGCCTAGGCAACTTTGCGTGGCTCGTCAGGCTTGTCTTGGTCGGAACTCGCTTCACGGGTAAAGGAAAGATTTGGGGCGTCAGTCCGCGCCAGACTTTTCTGTTTTCTCCACCTGCTGAGCAAGGGGACGAATATCCCAAGGAGGATTACCACCACGGCAAACCCAATCAAGAGCCATAAGGCGCCGTGCCGGGCGGGCGCAGCGGGTGTAGTGCGGGCTGCATCGGGTGTGGTGACAGTCTCCGAGGACGATTTGACGGGCGCGGCCGGTGTAGTGGCGGCTGCATCAGATGTACTGGCTGGCTCCGAAGACTTGGTGGCAGTGGCAGCGGGTGCGACGGCGGCTGCAACCGGTGCTGCGGAGAGGCTCCGAAAACGGTCTGGCCGTTGCTTTGGTGGAGCAGCGTCCGCCGCAGGTTTGTCCGAAACGGTGATGGCAGTCGCAGCGGGGGCGGCAGGGGCAACGGGCGGTGCAACGACAGTCTCCGCGGGTGTGGTGACCGTCGCAACGGGCTCAGTGGTGGGTGCAGCGGGCGTGACGACAGTCTCCGGAGTGGCGGTGACCGTCGCAGCGGGTGCAGTTGCGGGTGCAACGGGCGTGACGACAGTCTCCGGAGGTGTGGTGACCGTCGCAGCGGGTGCAGTGGCGGGTGCAGCGGGTGTGATGGCAGTCTCTGGAAGTGTGCTGGTACTGGTGGCAACGGGTGCCGCGGCGGCAGCAGCGCAGTGTTCGGAGATCATGGTTAGTTCGGCGACGGCAAAGCTGTTATCGGCAGCGGCCGAACTGGTCCCACTGGCTCTGTGCCCGATTAGGGATACGTCATGGCCCAGATGCGCCTTGAGATCGACACCGCTGGTAGTGATCTTGAAAGTGTGGCCCGTGTTGTCTTGCACAACTGTGTAATTACCATCCGAGCCGCCCAGACAACCCTTAATGGTGGTCTGGTCAGTATTGGTGCTCGCCGCGGGAGTCTGTGCAAACCCCAGCGCGACCAGCAGGGCCGGTACAACGATCAGCAGGAATGCTCTTTTCATGGAATCCTCCGAAGATTCTCGCCTTGCGGCGGTCTGGAATTTCGCTTGGGATTTGATTCTGCTTCCGATTCCGATGTCGAGCCCCCGCGGCTTTCGGGCTCCGGCCTGAGAACTTGGAGCATCCAGGTGAAACCACCCCATCCTATTCGTGAAGATTCTGGCCGTCTGTACCAAACCGCTCACTTTTGAGGGTAGAGAGAGGCGAACTGGAGATCGATCGGAACTTCCCCGATCTCGCGATATCCTGAAGCGCAGCCCGAGTCTTTCATCAGTCTCTTAGCCCGTAGGCGTGGCGGCGTGCAGATGCAGGGGCAGCACCGAAGCGTAGTTCTGGAAGTCCCGGTCGGTGGTGAGAATGGTCCAGCCGCGGCGGTGGGCGGCGGCGCAGATCAGGAAATCGACGGGTGATCCGGCGATGCCACGGCTGCGGCACTGGTTGCTCATACGGGCGGCGTCTTCGTAATCCTCTGCTTCGAGCGATGGCTCGCGAAAGGGCCGCAGATAGTCGCGAATTCGCTTGAATTGAGCTTCCTCGCGGATCCCGGAAAGCAACTCCTGGCGGATCGGTCCAAGCATTTGCGCGCGTCCCTCGCGAATCAATTCGGCGAGGACGTTAGCTAAGCTTGGTTGGGACTCGCTCAGGTGCTCGGGGCGGCGCCGCAGCGCCAGCGACCAGACCGGGGTATCCACAAGCACCATCATGGTCGCGATTGGCAACGCGCTCGGCGTAAACTCCGGCGTCGTTCCGCCTTGTAATTGTAGGCGGGATCGAAAGTGACGGTGCCAAAGGCATCCAGTATCTTCATCTGTTTGCGCCTTCGGACGTACTCATCCAAAGCGGCGTTTACCGCTTCTTTCTTGGTCTTGTGCTTTCCAGCTCGACGGGCTTCTTCGATGAGCCTGTCATCCAGTGCTAGATTAGTTGCCATGTGTACATTATTACACATGTTGATGTGTGAGTAAAGCAGCACACAACTAAAACAGAAACCGGCGGTGACCCAGACAGCGGCGGAGCTTCGCTCCGCTGGACAGCCGAGGGCGGCTGTCCCTACGCGAGTTCGGCCTGCTAGAATCGCGGCGATGCCCAAACCATCCGCTACCGCTCGCGCCCGCAAGATTAAACTCATTCTTTTCGACGTCGACGGCGTTCTCACCGACGGTAAAATCTGGATTTTCCCCGCGCCCGGAGGCCAGCCACCTGGAGATCAGCAAAGTATTCTCGAGAAGTCCGCGGAACAGGGCGGTCAGGGCGGCTTCGGACTCCATAGCACCAGCCTGATCGAAGCCAAGGGTTTCCACGCCCACGACGGCACCGCCATTTCGTTGGCGCGCCTGGCGGGAATCAAGACCGGGGTCATCACTAAGCGCATCTCCGAAACCGTTGCCCTGCGGGCGCGCGATCTGAAGATGGACCACGTGTATCAGGGCATCCAAGACAAGGCGTCGGTGTTGGCGCAGATTCTGGAAAAAGATGGGATCACCGCCGCCGAAGCCGCTTTCGTGGGCGACGATGTGATCGATCTGCCGGCCATGCGCCAATGCGGGCTGGCGATCGCCGTGAAAAACGCGCGGCCCGAGGTCAAAGCCGAAGCCCACTGGACCACATCGCACGCCGGAGGCGATGGTGCGGCACGAGATGCGGTCGAATACATCTTGAAAGCGCAGGGAAAATGGAAGCAGGTGGTAGAAGACTACATTTCAGAGAGAACCTGACAACTAAATGCTAAGTGCTAAATGCTAAATGCTGAATTCACCCACCGGCTGCTTGCTTGGGGCGTGCTCGGGTTCAGCAACCGGTGGGTGTTGTTCTCCCTACTCACCCTGTTGTTTTCAGGAGCTATGATTCTGAAAACCCGGCTTTGCCAGGAAAGTTTCGGTGCTTTCCAGTTTCCCAGATGTTTTCTAACTCATTCCCCGCCAGCAAGGTATCGCCGATCTAATCGGGAATGGCCGTGGTCTTCGCCGCCATCAGTTCCGAAAAGCGCGGATCCTTGCGCAGGGTGCTGAACTCGTTGTCTTTGTAGACGTCCTTAATGTTCTTGTAGCCCTCTTCCATCGCCTTCTTCAGATAGTGCAACGAACGGTCGGGCTCGCCCGTGCTGGCGTACAGTTTGGCGAGAACATAATCGTAGTGGGCGCGGTCTTCGGGAGAAGGAAGCTGGGCCAGAACTCCGCCGCGCGAGGTGCGCTCGAAAATGTCGGGATCAAGCTCCATCGCCTTGGCATAGCTTTGCATGGCTTTTTCGAACTGCTTTTTGCTGAAGTAAGCCGCGCCCATGTTGCTGTAGTAGGAGGCGGCATCGTCCCTCAACGAGATCGCTTTCTGATAGTTCCGGATGGCTGGGTTGTAGCTGCGCGCCTGGTATTCGATGACGCCGAGATTGTTGTAGGCGTCGGCATGTTTGCGATCGGCCTTGATGGCGCGTTCGAAACTCTTCTTGCCTTCCTTGTAGCGTTGCATCATGAGTTGGCAGATGCCGATTTTGTTGTACACAGAGGTGCTGCCCGGCTCGCCTTTCAGGGCCGCTTGGTAGAAGTCGATCGCGTCGAGGAAGTCCTTATCCGTGCGCAGTTCGTCGCCGCGTTTTTCGAGGTCTTCGGGCGATGCCCCGGGAGCTGGCGGATCGGCGCGGTGCATGGGCGGAGGGCCGACTTGCAACTGTTCGGTGCTCTGAGCCTGCAACGGGAGCGATGGAAAAACCAGAATCGCACAGAAGAGAAGCGACGCACAGCTGAAGCGGATCCAGGAAAGCATATTCCACCCCTGCCCGAATCTACAAAAGTTCAGAGTTTCAGGCCATTTGCAGCGTACTTTGCCAAATCCCAGCAAGTTTAAGGCCGCGAAAACAATTGCAGAGGTCAGAGGTCAGATTGCAGAAGTAAAAACCATCGGGTTCACCTCTGCAATCTGACCTCATACCTCTGACCTTTACTTGCTCCCCACTTATTATTGCGGCGGCGACCCGCTGTCACTGCGGCTTAGACGGCGCGGGAGTGTTTTTGTCACTGCTTTTTTGGGAGCCGCTGTCTCCCTTGAACACGCCCACAATCTTCCCGAACAAGCTTTTCTTCTTACCGGCCTCTTCCCCTGATGATGATTGGACACCGGCAGCAGGCTGCGGGTTCTCACTGCTGGTGGGCGGAGGCAGCGCTTTCACGGAATTTCCGCCGAAAATGCGGGAGAAAAAACCCTGCACGCCGCCACTCTGGTCGCAGGTATCGTGAGGCTCGGTACCGGCCACGAAGGCAATCGTGTAATCGTCGGGACACGACGGGGTTGCCAGGCGGTTGGTAATCTTGTCGAGCTGCACGTCGACCACGCCTTCGGGCAGGCTGAAGGGCTTCACGTTCGCATACTGGGGCAGAGCGACCGCCTTTTTCATGAACTCGGCCCAGATGGGAGCGGCAGTCTGCGCCCCACTGAGCCGAATGTCGCTGTAGTCGTCGTATCCCACCCAGACGATGCACAGCAGGTTGCTGGTGTATCCCGCGAACCAACCGTCGTGCGAAGTGCCGGTTTTGCCTGCGGCTGGGGCGCTGAATCCGCGCGAGCGCACACCGTAGGCGGTGCCGAAGTTCATGACTCCTTCCAACATGTTCGTCATGATAAACGCGATGCGCGGGTCGAGAACCTGTTTCTTCTCGGTCTCGAAGTTGACGATGACGTCGCCCTTCGCATTGCGCACGGAATTTACAAACACCGGTGAAAGCCGCAGGCCGCCGTTGGCAAAACTTGTGTAAGCGGCGGTCATATCGACGGGTGTGGCGTCGTAGGCGCCCAGCGCCATCGCCGGCGTCGCTTTCACCGACGCGATGCCCGCGGCCTTGGCCAGATCCGCCACTTTGTCATAGCCCACTTCTTCCGCCACTTTGACGGTCGCGTTGTTGAGCGAAAGCGCCAACGCGTAGCGGAGCGTCACGTCGCCGTGGTACTCCGCTTTATAGTTGCGCGGCTCGTAAATCTGGTCGCCATACGTGAAGGTCGAAGGCTGATCGGCAACCGTCGAGGCCGGAGTGATCACGGTGGCCGAGCCGTCCAGCGCCGTATTCACGGCGGCTGCATACACAAACGGTTTAAAGATGGAGCCCGTGGGACGCTTGGCGAGCGCGTGATTCAACTGGCTGGTTCCGTAATTTCGTCCGCCCACCAGCGCCTTGATTTCCCCGGTATGCGGGTCCATGGCAATCAGCGCCACCTGCGCCTGCGGGCCGGGCGCGACCGTGGTTTCAAATTTGTTCTTGCCGACCTTTGTCTTCTTGGTGCGCATTTTCGTGACCTGGTCGTCCACCAGCTTGATGCCGGTTTCGACGGCCTGGGCCGCTGCCCGTTGCAGATCGGGATCAAGCGTCGTGTAAATGCGATATTCCTGTTCGTTGACCTCGCGTTCGCTCAGCTTGCCGACAACGGTGTCGCGAACCATATCCACGAAATAGGGCGCATCGCTGGCCTCAACGTTCGGAGGCGCCAGTTTCAGCGGCATGGCCTTGGCTTTATTGGCGTCCGCGCGCGTGATGGCGCCGGTCTCGACCATGGCCTCGATCACGGTATTGCGCCGTTCGAGAGCGCGCTCGGGATGGCGATAGGGAGAAAGATAACTGGGCGCCTGGATCAATCCGGCGAGCAGCGCGGCTTCGGGCAGGGTGATGTCTTTCAGGTCTTTATTGAAGTAGGAACGCGAGCCTTCGGCGAGTCCCGAGATGGTGAACGACCCGCGTTGTCCCAAATCGACACGGTTAGCGTAGAACTCAAAAATCTGTTGCTTGGAAAACTTCTGCTCCAGTTCGACCGCGATCAGCATTTCGATCAGCTTGCGCTTGAAGGTCTTCTCCGGGGTGAGAAAAAATGCCCGCGAAAGCTGCATGGTGATCGTCGAACCACCCTGCTGATGGCGCTGATGGGTGAAGTCGATCCACGCGGCTTCCACCAGCCGCATGAAATTGACGCCGCCATGCTGAAAGAAGCGGCGGTCTTCGATGGCGGTCACCGCTTCCACCACGACCTTGGGAATGTCGTCGTACTTGACCAGTTGGCGCTTCGAGCGCTGCTCGGCGTCGAACAGCGAAGCCAGCATCTGGGGCTCGAGTTCATAGGCTTCGAGGTCTCCGGAAGTGCGGCTGTTGATGGCCGAAACCGCTCCGTCGGTGACCGTGATGGTGGCCGGTTCGGGGCTATGATACGACTCGGGACCGGGCAGAATTTCAATCGAGCCGCCGTGCGCGCGGTAGCTCCCAAGTTGCGCCTCGCCGTCTTTTTCGGAATAGCCGGCATGACGCAACTCCGCCGCAATCGCGGAGACGGTCAACTTGGTTCCGACCCTCACCATGTGCGGGGAAGCGAAAATCTTGGCCGAACTGGCGAACACCGGACCGCGGAAACGCTGCTCGATGATGCGGTCATACTTTACATACCAGTAGGCAAAAACGCCGACCACCACCAGCGACACCGAAAGAAACCCAAGCAGGGCCATCCGCACGATTGGATCGCGGGCCGCCCTGCCGGTTTTTCCGCGGCTTCTCCCGCTTTCGCCGCGGTTTCGAGCCTTCGGGATTTTCAGCTTAATGGCCATGAAGAGAGCTGTTTATCCGTGCACAGTGCAATTCGCGGTCCGAACCCTGATTTTGGAGCCAAGGTGTGTTGCTGGTTGATTCTAAATCACAAGCCCACCCCTACACCCATTTGGATGCGTGTCAAAGGATGGACGGGCGTGGTAGGGGATCGGTTTCCCAGTAGACTGTCGCTCGGGAACTATCGTTAAACAACTATCGTTAAACCATCGGGGATGGCGACGCCACATTGAGCGGCGCTAGAACGGTCTCTTGCTACTTGAAGGGCTCAACAAGTAGTCTCTGGTTGGCAGAAATGAGCTGAGGGAAATGGGACAAATATGAGTTTCGTTGCCGGTAAGTTGCGCGGTTCGCGCACCCAGCATCTTCTGGTTCTCGCGGTCGCGCTTTGCGTGCTCGCTTCGCTTGCGCACGCGACTTCGGACTACTACCGTCACGTCATTTTTGATAACAGCCTGACTCCGGATGATTATTTCTACAGCACCGGGCAGGCTTCGGGGCAAAGCTTTCTCGAACAGAAAGACGGTCGCTTGCCGGTCGACACCAAGANNGGATGGTTGGCGCAAATAAGAACCGTCGACTTTCGCAACCGCTTTCCGCAATTGGGCGGAGAGAACCTGTATTTCTGGATTTTTGCTCCAGCACCGATATCTGCCGCCGATCTGCCGAAGATCGTGCTCTCCAACGCAGGCATAGGTCGGCAAGTGGCGGAATTTCCCGGTAGCTTCAGCAAACCTCTTGATCTGGGGAAGTATGCCGGCGATGTCCCCGCCGGCCGGTGGATGCAGGTTCGCATCCCGCTCTCCGACTGTCAAACCGGCTCCATTTATCCCTTTAAGCCGGAGTACACGCAGAGCATCACCTTCCATCAAGGGCGCGACGATGGCGTGCGGCATACGCTCATTCTCGATGAGATCCGCATCGATAATGATCCACCTGCCGCTGCTACTCTGCCGCCTCCATCCAATGTGCGCGCTCTCGGCTACGACCGCCACGTAGAGATTGAGTGGGACCCTGTGGAATCCTCGGCACTTGCACGCTACGTGATCTATCGGTCTATCGATGGCGATGGCAACAATTTTTCTCCGGTCGGAATGCAGCTGCCCGGTATTTTCCGCTATGAAGACTTCCTGGGAAAACCTGGCGTCCACGCGCAATATAAAGTTACAACTTCCAACTGGCAGTACCGGCAATCGGTATTTTCCAATGTCGCCAGCGCTTCCACGCACGAGTTGAGCGACGACGAACTGCTCACCATGCTGCAGAAAGCCTGCTTCCATTATTACTGGGAGGGAGCCGATCCCCAGTCCGGCATGGCTCGCGAAAATATTCCGGGAGACGATCGCATCGTCGCCACGGGAGGAAGCGGCTTCGGCATCATGGCCCTCATGGTCGGCGTCGATCGCGGTTTCATCACGCGTCAGCAGGGCGTCGAGCGACTGACCAAGATCGTTGATTTTCTCGAACATGCCCCGCGATATCACGGCGCGTGGTCGCACTTCATGGACGGCAATACCGGCCAGACGATGGCCGTATTTGGCATGTTCGAAAACGGCGGAGACTTGGTCGAGACTTCGTTTCTCATGGAAGGCTTGCTGGCAGCACGGCAGTATTTCCACGGATCCAGCGAAAATGAACAGTCTCTCTTTCGCCGGATCACGCAACTCTGGGAAACTGTCGAGTGGGACTGGTATCGCGAGACGCCGGCCAGCGAATTCTTGTACTGGCATTGGTCACCGCAGTGGTCGTGGCAGATTCACCACCCTCTTATCGGATTCAACGAGGTGATGATCGCCTACCTGCTGGGCATCGCCTCGCCCACGCACCCTGTGCCGGCAACGCTTTATTACTCGGGATGGGTCGGACAATCGCAGCCCGCAATCGCCTATCGCGAAGGTTGGTCCGGAAGCAAGGAGGGTGACCACTACGGCAACGGGCACACTTATTTTGGGATCAAGCTCGACGTCGGGGTCGGCACCGGGGGCCCACTGTTTTTCACACACTACTCGTTCATGGGTTTCGATCCCCACAGCCTTCACGATCGCTTCACGAAATCTTATTTCGAAAACAATCGCAATATCGCTTTGATCAATCGCGCTTATTCGATCGCGAATCCAAAGCATTTCGCCGGTTACGGCGCCAATGCCTGGGGACTGACCGCCAGTGACGGTCCCGATGGATACGTGCCGCACGCTCCCGACGACCTCAACGACCGTGGAACGCTGACGCCTACCGGAGCATTGGCTTCTTTCCCGTACACGCCGGAGGCATCGATGGCCGCATTCAAGCACTTCTACCGTGACCTCGGCGATCAGATGTGGGATATCTACGGTCCACGCGATGCGTTTAACCCGAGTGCGAACTGGGTCGCACCCATCTCCATGGGGCTGAATCAGGCGCCGATCGTGGTCATGATTGAGAACTACCGGACCGGTTTGGTGTGGAAGAACTTTATGTCCAACCCGGAAATCGGCGGGATGCTCAAGAAACTCGGCGAAGTCACCGCAAAGTAGGGATGCGCTCAGCCTAAATCGTTTTCCAGGGGGTACGTTGAACTCGATACGGAGTAGATCCGGTTTCCTACCTGCCTTGTGACGACAGCAGTAACCATTACGCGGGCGGGCATGGGCTGTTACTAGTGGCTGTAAACCGTGGTCCGAGGGTTATAGTTCTTCCAGTCGAACCAGTAGTCCTTCAAGAAATTGATCTTCTCCAGACACTGGCCCACCGCCGGTCCGCTGATCGCACATCCGGCAAAGTTCCAAGCGTTGCCTTGCGAATCGAGCAGCCGCCACTCAGGACTTTGTGCATCGCGATATAGCTCGATGTCCAATCCGTTCCACTGCGAGCGGAACACACGCACCGACTCTCCATCCGGTCCGTTCACCAATGCCACCGGAACGCCGGCAATCTTGTCCTCGACCGGGCTCTCGCCGCGAACCTTTGCTAAAGAAAAAGCCCGCGCTTGCCCGCCGATCTCGACTCCCAGAATCACGTCGCGATCTTTCAGCCCCTGCCCTGGAAACGTCATCGGCACCGGATACTTCGCGACCTCTTTTTCCCATTCTTTGTCGTAATCCTTTTCGTGTCCGGCAACCGGCGCCAGCACCAGCGCGTGCGGCGACTCCGACTTCCACAACGCAAACGTAAGCTCGTCATTCGGCATCAATTCGAGCGCGCTGCCCGCCAGTTCGCCCGCGATCGCGCGCCCCGTGACCTGCTGCCACCACGAACCCGTCTCGCGATCGCGCATCAGAAAATTCTGGTTATTGATTCCCGCCAGATAGAAATGGAGCTCGCGTCCCCGAGCCGTTCGCTTCCACACCAGACCGGTGTGACAGAGCGTTCAATAGGTAACGACGATCGGCACCCCGGCCACGGTGTCGTTGAGGATGTGATGGTAGGCCATCTGCACGATCGGGTAAGCGCGCGCTTCGGGACCGATCCGCACTGCCATCACCATTTCCTTGTCGCTGAGGCGGGCATCGCTAGCCGAGACGAACCCCGCGGCTGCGATGGGATGAAACATCCATTCAAAGTAGTTCTGCCGTACCATCACCGCCGACGCCGTGCTCAGCACCAGCGCCAACGCGATGCCCGCCCGCGACAATTTCGAGGAGCTTCGCCACAGACGCAAGCCCAGCGCCAGCACGCCCACCACGGCGGCCACAGAGAGCGCAGGCGCAATCCGCTTCACCGCGATCGCCAGAGCTAACGCGTTCTCCGACTGGTGGCGGAATGGCCGGATGACAAACGCCGGAATCAGAAACATGCTCAGAGAAAGGGCCGCCAGCAGCCCCAGCAGCAGCCATAATCCACGATTTTCAAATCCGCGATTTTCAGATCGATTCGCCATTCGAAGCCATTACCCCACGATTCATTGCTATCGACTGCCCACACCCCAGTGGGCTCGAAGCAGTTGAGGATAACACCCTCCGAAGACACGAAGAGCATGCTCGGTGTGCCTTCGCGGGCGCCGCGCAAGCGAATGGCCAAAAAGAGGTCCCAAACGGCACCGCCCGCGTGACACTGGTAACTTGTCGTTGGTACCCGCCTCTCTTACCATCGACAATTATGGATCTATGCGCCCTTGTGGTGTGCCCGGATCAGGACTCGGCCAGCCTGCTCGCACTCATCCAGTCCGAACTGGGGATGACGGCCGAGCACACGCCCTCGATCTCGGCCGGAGTAGAACTGCTCGACAGCCGGCACTTCGACGCCATCGTCCTCGACTATCGTGCCGACCAGAGTTCCGAGGAATTCCTGGCGCGCTTGCGGCAGTCGTCGAAAAACCGCTCCAGCATGTTGATTGCGATTGTCGATGGCACGGTCAATGCCCGCCCGGTGTTCGGGCTCGGCGCTAATTTTGTTCTCTATCGCCCGCTCTCGTCCGAGCGCACCCGCATGAGCCTGCGCGCCGCCCGCGGCCTGATGCGCCGCGAACGCCGCCGCGCTCCTCGCAAGCCTGTCAGTTCAACCGCCAACGTTGCCTATCCGGGAGCGCCCGAACTGAAGGCCGCTGTGACCGACCTTAGCGACGGCGGAACCTCTCTCCTCATCGCCAGCCGCATTTCACCCGCATGCAAGGTTTATTTCGAGTTCGCTCTTCCCGGCCAGAAGCAACTGGTCCGCTTGTCGGGGGATGTTGCGTGGCAGGACGCGAGCGGGCGCACCGGGATTCGTTTTCTCGACGTGCCGCAGTCTTCGCGCCGCCTCATCCAGACCTGGCTCCAGCACGGTGATGGCCTTCCGGCGAGCGGAGTGCCCGCCCAGCCACCGGCAAACTCTCTCCCTCGGCGCGAGAAAACGGCCGCGGTAAAAGGTGCCTCTTTCGTTTCCAACGCCGGCAACCGCCGCGGAGAGCTGCGCTTCGCCTGCAAACTTGGAGCCGAAGTCTATCGTCTCGGCGACGACGTTCCCAATCGCTGCACCTTGTCCGATATCAGCGAGGGCGGTTGCTACGTCGAAATGCCCTCCCCGCTTTCCAGGCAGTCGGGCGTGGAGATTCTGGTCCGCACCGCCGACGCGAAGTTGAGAATCCAGGGTCAGGTGCTGGCCACCCATCCCGGGTTCGGCATGGGCGTGCGCTTCATGTTCCGCGATTCGGTCGAGCGCGAAGAAGTCATGCGCCTGCTCGCGGTTCTCGCCACCGGTCCATCGCGCGACGAACAACGCCGCTAAGCCAGCTGCGCCTTCTCCGCCACGGCCCGGCGAAAATATTCCAGCGAAAGCCGCAGCCCGCTCTCCAACTCGACTTTCGGTTCCCATCCCAAGAGCCGCTTCGCTTTCGAAATATCCGGACACCGCTGCTTGGGATCGTCCTGCGGCAGCGCTTCGAACTTGATCTGGCTCGTCGACCCCGTCGTAGCAATCACTTGCCGCGCGCACTCCAGAATGGTGAATTCGATGGGATTGCCAACATTCACGGGTTCGTGCTCGGCGGATCGCGCCAGGCGCAGAATTCCATCCACTTCATCGCTCACATAGCAGAAGCTGCGCGTCTGGCTGCCGTCGCCATACACCGTAAGATTTTCTCCCCGCAGCGCCTGCCACATGAAATTCGGAATCACCCGCCCATCGCGGATCTGCATGCGCGGCCCGTACGTGTTGAAGATGCGCAGAATGCGGGTGTCCACCTGGTGATAGCGGCGATACGCCATCGTCACCGCTTCCGAAAACCGCTTGGCTTCGTCGTACACCGACCGCGGGCCGACCGGATTCACATTCCCCCAATACGTCTCGGGCTGCGGATGCACCATCGGATCTCCGTAGCACTCCGACGTCGACGCCATCATGAACTTCGCGCCGCACCGCCGCGCCGTCTCCAGCGCTTCAAACGTCCCATACGATCCCACGCGCAGCGTTTCGATCCCGTGCGCAGCATAGTCCACCGGGCTCGCCGGACTGGCGAAGTGAAACACATAATCCAATGCGCCCCACTCGCCGGGCTCGGAAACATCTTTCTCCACAAACTCAAACCGCGAATCGTTTCGCAGATGCTCGATGTTGGCGAGGCGCCCGGTCAGCAGGTTGTCCGCCGCCACCACTCGATAGCCCTCGCCTAGCAGCGCATCGCACAGATGCGATCCTAGAAAGCCCGCGCCTCCCGTCACCAGTGCGCGTGGTTGGTTCACGGCCCGCGAGATCGTGGGCCGGGTGTTCATGGGTTGCGTATTCACGATTGTCAGGCACTCTCCTTTTTCTTCGGAAGCGTCTTCGCCGGCAACTCCTCGGCCAACGCCGCCGGACGCCCCACGCTGTAGTAAGAGAATCCGTGCTCCAGCATCACCGCTGGATCATACAGATTACGCCCATCCAGCACGATGGGATACTTTACCAGCGCGCGCAGACGCTCCAGATCCAGCGCCGCGAACTCTTCCCACTCCGTCAGGATCAGCAGCGCATCCGCGCCTTTCGCGGCCTCGTAGGCATCCGATGCCCACTCGACGCCCGACTTCAGCACTTCTTTCGCCCGCTCCATCGCTGCCGGATCGTAAGCGCAAACGCGGCAGCCCTCGCGCAGCAGTTCCTGCACCAGCAACATCGCCGGGGACTCCCGTATATCGTCGGTCCCGCCCTTGAAGGCGAGGCCGAGCACGCCCAGTCGCTTGCCGCGGAAAGTCCAGAGCACGCTCCGCACCTTGCGCAAGAACCGGTGCCGCTGCTCTTCATTAATACGGATGACTTCTTCCAGCAGCCGGAAGTCGTATCCGCTTTCCTTGGCGACCGCCCGGAACGCCATCAGGTCTTTCGGAAAGCACGAGCCTCCGTAGCCGATCCCCGGATTCATGAAGCGGGGCCCGATCCGCGAATCCGTTCCGATCCCGTCGCACACCTGCTGCACGTTCGCCCCCACCGATTCGCAGATCGACGCCACCGCATTGATAAAGGAAATCTTCATCGCCAGGAATGCGTTGGAAGCATGCTTGATCAGTTCCGCGCTTTTCGTGCTGGTGACAATCAGCCGCGGCGATGCTTTGGCCGCCGCCGCGTCCGGACGCGGAATCGCTTCCCCCCGCCCGTAATACCATCCGCTGGTCAGCGGCCCGTAGAGTTGGCGCATGACCTCCGCCGCGCGCTCGCTCTCCACTCCCACCACGATGCGGTCGGGATAGAGAAAATCCGTAACCGCCGTCCCCTCGCGCAGAAATTCTGGATTCGAAGCTACGTCGAAATGCGCCGAGTCGGCCCCGTTCCTTGTAATGATGGTGCGGATCCACTGGCTCGTGTACACCGGTACCGTGCTCTTCTCCACCACCACCTTGTATCCGTCTACCCCTCCGGCGATTTCCCGCGCCACCGATTCCACATACGACAGATCCGCGTCCCCGGTTTCCGTCGGCGGCGTCCCGACCGCAATGAACACCACCTCGCTCTCCCGCGTGGCGGCCTGCAGGTCGCAAGAAAACTTGATGCGCCCTCCCCGATGCCGCGTCAGCAGCTCGGGCAGAAATCGTTCGTGAATCGGCACCTCGCCATTGCTAAGCGTCGCGATCTTCTTTTCGTCGTTATCGACCAGCACCACCTCGTGCCCCAGATCCGCAAAGCACGCTCCCGTTACCAACCCTACATATCCGGACCCAACCACCGCGATGCGCATAGCGAGCCTTCTCCTTGAGAATTTCCATTTGCACCCCGGCTCGTCGGTGTGCCGATTCTTACTTTACCAGTCTTTTCAGCCTGGAAGCCTCTCCATCGACCTCGCGGTGTCCTCCGGAGCCAGGAATGGGAATTCGAATCTCACAA
>PKXK01000132.1:20105-27166 GCA_003132325.1 Acidobacteriaceae bacterium | reverse complement strand
CAGAAGAGTTGACACACCTCAGCCTCCGCAAGCGCGTTCCGGGCGCAGTACCTTTCAAGCTCGCGGAAAGGCATCTCTAGCGCATCATTGAAGCTCGCGTCGTGGTCGATGGTCTCAGCCACAGGTCTCACTGCCATTGGCGGATTACGGCGGAAGGGCGGGCGCAGCCCTGCACACAGCTTTGGAATTGGGAAGCTCACTTCTTCTTGTGCTTCACTTCCGCCTTCCGAAATGCCTCATGAATCTCCTTCCACATGGCTGAAATGCCTTCAGGGACTGGTTGCCGAACGTCAGGTGACTCAGCTTCCTGATTCTCCGGCTCGGGTTCTGCTGCTTCGCTTTTGACCGTTACCTTTTCCGCTCTTTCCGTCTGGGAAGCCCCGCGCTCCTTACCTAGTTCCCAGTCAACTACGCTTCCGAACAGATCGTCGATCCCCTTCTTTCGAACGACGTCAATTTGCAAAGGGGCTAGATATCGAAACGTGGCTTCCGATCCCGGCTTGTGTCCCAGTTGTTTTCGCACTGTGGCAATGTCGTAACCCTTCCGCAGCAACTCAGTCCCATACGTGGCACGAAACTTGTGGAGAAACCAGTGCTCGCATTCCTTTCCATCGCTCCTCACGCAGGTCTCGCACTCCTCGCAGTTCAATCCCGCCCGGTGCGCGATCCTCTTGCAGAGACGGAGCATGTGGTAGTTCGGCTTCCCGCCAGCGGTAGGGAAAACCAAGCGGCACGGCGTCCCGATCTTCAGTTGCCGAATAAAGTTCCACTGCTTCAACTTGTATAGCTCACCCATCAAATTGTCGTGCGGAACCGCGACGGTTCGTTCTTCGTAATCCTTCACAGTAAAGTCGAACTCCGGCTTCGCAGTCACCCGCAGCGTCCCCCGGTTAAAGTCCAGATCGCTCCAATAAAGAAACATCACTTCGTCCTCTCGGAACCCGGTAAGGAGAAAGGTCTTAAACAGGGTGCTCTGCTCGGGGGTGCAGGCCTTGAAGAATTGCTGTAGTTCGGCCTGATCGTAAACCTCCGGCTCCCTTTCGGTGACGCCCACCTTGGTGTCTTTCACCGTGATGGGGCCCTCGCCGTCTCGCAGCTTTAGCGTTTTCCTGATGAAGCGGTTGATCCTGATCAGCTTGTTTCCGGCCGTGCGAGGAGCATTGCCCACGTCGGTTATGAGCCATTTCCGATAGGTGAGAAGGTCGAGTCGGGTAAATTCAGCGACGAACCTGTGGCGCGGACCACCGTTCGAATTCCAACTTCGGAATTCCCTCACGGTGTGCTCGTAAAGCTCGTGGGTCTCAGGTCTGGCGGACAGCTTCACGTCTTCTAGCCAGCCATGCGCAGCAGCTTCGATTGTAAGGTTGGGTGTGTCGATCGGCTTGACGGGCACTCCCTTTGCTTTAGCGTCCAGATACGCGGTATCGAACTCGGCTGCATCGACTGCGTCCTGAGCATTGAGGCCAACCCTCTTCCAGATTTCCCGGGCGCCGTCGTAGCGGTGCAGGTAGAAGTTCCCCTCTGGATGGTGCTCTGCCTTGCCCTTCACGATCACCCAGTCCGGCCTGATCTTTCCGTTCTTCGCGAGGGCGGGCTTGCAGTATCTCCATCGACCGTTCTTGAGGCGCACGTACTTCCAGACGGACACGCGTCTGTTCATGGGCGGTTCCTTTCCGCCCTTGGAACGTATCCCAAAATACTAGGGAAGTACTAGGTAACGACCGTAACGTGTTGATACCAAAGTGCTGGTGCCGGGAGGGGGAGTCGAACCCCCAAGGACCGAAGTCCGGCGGATTTTGAGTCCGCTGCGTCTGCCAGTTCCGCCATCCCGGCGTAGTGCGCGTCTAATGCGTCAACCGAAGAGAAGACCAGCTTAATTGACGAATTGAGGCTTTGCAACCGCGGCGGTGACCCCACTACCCGGCTTTTGGTGGAGGCCGACGCATTCTGGGGGCCCGGCCATGAATTCGCTCCCTTGATTCCGTCGAATTCCGCCGAAAGCTTCGGCTGCACCGAAACCCGGCGAGAATCGTTTTAATACAGATGTTTTTCCATTGAACGGAATATCTCTTCCGTATAGAATTCGAGAGGAATTTTGTGGAACTGCGGCAGGGCATCGCTATTTGGACCCCGCGAGCAACGAGTGACCCTTCCCCGAGCCCCGTTATCTCCGCAGGATAATGGGGTTTTGTTTTTAGAAACTGAATGAGTTCTACCGCCAACCCGCCCGCTAGCGTTCCNNATCCTGATCGCCATGGTGGCGATGCTGTTCACCGCCATCAGCTATGGCCGCATGGCGCGCGCTTATCCGAGCGCCGGCTCGGCCTTCACTTACGTTGGCCAGGAAATCAATCCCGCACTCGGTTACGTCACCGGCTGGAGCATGGTGATGGACTACATGCTCAATCCCATCATTTGCACCATCTGGTGCAGCCAGCAGGCGCATGTATTTGCTCCCGGCGTACCGCACGCGGCGTGGGCTGTCTTCTTTGCGCTAGCGTTTACGCTGCTGAACATCCAGGGAGTAAAAACCTCGGCTCGCGTGAACTCGGCGCTGGCCGCGGGGATGGGCGTGGTGATTGCAATTTTCTTTGTGGTCGCGGCACGCTACATCTTCGGGCACCCACACGATGGCGCAGGATTCTACACCCGCCCCTTCTATGACCCGACGCTGTGGAACACGAAAGCTGTCCTTGGAGGGACGTCGATCGCGGTACTCACTTACATCGGCTTCGACGGTATCTCCACGCTCTCGGAAGAAGCGGAGAACCCGCGCCGCAATATTCTGCTGGCGACGGTGCTGACTTGCCTGGTGATTGGCATTCTGTCTGCGGTTGAGGTTTACGCCGCGCAGTTGATCTGGCCTGCGTCGCAGCCTTTCCCGGACGTCGATACCGCCTTCGTTCACGTCGCCGGCCGCGCTTGGCTGCCGATGTTCGGCATCATCGGATTCACCCTGCTGGTCGCCAACTTCGGATCGGGCATGGGCGCGCAGATCGGCGCCGCGCGGCTGCTCTACGGCATGGGACGAAGCAATGCGCTGCCGAAATCGTTCTTCGGTGTGGTGGACGCGAAGCATCGAGTGCCGAGAAATAACGTGTTGTTCGTGGGCGCAATCGCGCTGATTGGCACGTTCGTGCTGAGTTACGGACTCGGTGCCGAGATGCTCAATTTCGGCGCGCTCATCGCCTTCATGGGCGTGAATGCCGCCGCTTTTGTGCGCTATGTCATACGCGATCGCAAGAGAACGTTGTCGTTTATCGCGCCACCTGTCCTCGGGTTCGTGATCTGCTTGTTGCTCTGGCTCAGTCTGAGTACTCCCGCCAAGATCGCCGGCACCATCTGGATGGCTGCGGGAATCGCTTTCGGCGCCTGGAAGACGCGTGGTTTCCGCGGAGACCTGGTGAACTTTGATATCCCAGCAGAGGAGTGAAAAAAGTCAAAAGTCAGAAGTCAAATTGCAGAAGTAAGAACCTCTCCGCGCAATCGGCGCACCTGACAGCGAGAGCCTTTACTTCTTCAATTTGACTTCTTACTTCTGCAATTTACTCACTCCACGTTCCACCCGCTCACTTCGATCTCTGGCTTCGCCGCTCCCAGACCGCTTGCGCGATACGTCGCCGTAATCTCTCGCTTCTCACCGGGCAGCAGCGAGATGTAGTTGTCCTGCCAGACAACCGGCAGAATTTCCTCGCCGCCTTTGCCCTGGTTGAGTTTCAGGCGTACGAAAAACACCACGGCCTTGCTGGGATTCTCCACGATGACGCGGGTTACCGCATCTTCATTCTTGCCGTTGCGCTCGCTGTGGCTCGATACCTTCAGCTTTACCTTGGGTAACTGCGCCAGTGAAGTGTAGTCCGCATAGGACGCCGTCGGAGTCGTATACCAGTTCGATTTTGCCCAGTCGAGCGTTTCCGGTTTGGTCGAGAGCCAATAGAAGTTTGAGCCTACCAGCTTGCCGCTCGGGTCGGTGATACGAAGATCGAGAAAGTATGCCGGTGACAGTCCTTCGATCTGCGGAAGCTCCAACACTTTCGCGGTGCTGTCAGCGGCTGCATCGAGCGCAATGTCTTTGGAAAACTTCAGCGTTCCATCCAGATTGAACACCCGCGCCTCGAGCTTCAGCCCCTTGGCATCCACATATTGGCTGCTCACCAGCCACACGGAATGATCGTCGTATCCATAGACTGGGTCGAGCGCCTGCATGGCTTTCTTGGCGCCGAAGTATCCGCCGCCCGGCCGCAAATAGTAGTCGTAGAGATGCCAGATCATCGAAGGCCAGGCATTGTTCAGCATCCACTGGATGACGCCCGTCGAAGTGTACTTGTTGCGGCTGTAGGCCTCGTACATGGCGCGCACGCCTTCATAAGTCATGAGCTGAGACTTGTAAGTGAAATCTTCCGCGCTGTCGCCCTTTCCGTAGCGCGCATTCAGGGCGTCGGTAAACACCTGCATGGTTTTGAATGCGCCGCCGCCCGCGTGAAAATTCCAGTAGTCGTCGACCGGCCCATTTACCGTCCAAAGATGATCTTTCGGAACCATGCGCTCGACGCTCTCAATCGGCGGGACCGCCGGCCCCATGCTGGTTTCGGTGTTGAAGCCGTAGGCGCCTCCGCATCCACCCGGGTTGCAGGACTTTTCGTCGGTGTGGAGATGCGGATCCGCCGCCCAATACGAAGGCGCAACGTATTCATAAGGCCCGCTCATCTTTACGCCGCTTCCGCCCGTCACCGAGGTGGGCTTCGCCGTCGCCGACGACACGACCGGATTCGGCCACAGCAGGTCGCTTTCGATCTTCAAATACATCTCCTCCACGTCCGGTGGCGGAGGATTGTCGCTGCCATTCAGCCACATCACCATGCTGGGATGGCTCCGCAGCCGGTAGATCTGGTCGCGCAAGGAGGACTTGGCGATCTCGAAATCCTCATCTTTCCAGCTTCCCCAGTGCTCCCAAAAATCGCAGCAGCACCATCCGGCCATCACCAGAATTCCCTGCCGGTCCGCCATTTCGAAGAATTCTTCGGTTTCGAGTTTGCCTTCGAGGCGAACCGTGTTCAGTCCCAGGTCGCGCACGTAGCGGAATTCGTCGGCGAGCCGCGTCGACGTTTCCCGCATCATCATGTCGGGGGTCCAGCCGCCGCCGCGAATCAGGATGTTCTTGCCATTTACTTTGAACAGGCGCTTCAGGCGGCCGGGCGCTTGCTCGGCGACTTCGGAGGTGATCTCGCGAATGCCGAACTGCGTATGGGATGCGTCAGAAACCTCGCCGCTGATCTCGAATGAAAGATGCAGATCGTACAGGTTCGGCGTTCCCATCTGCGCCGGCCACCACAGCCGCGGATTGCTCAGGTTGAGCTGCG
The DNA here is from genome assembly GCA_003132325.1 of Acidobacteriaceae bacterium. GTDB lineage: Bacteria > Acidobacteriota > Terriglobia > Terriglobales > Acidobacteriaceae > Acidiflorens. The sequence continues at coordinate 21,806 of PKXK01000132.1, read as the reverse complement.
GATACTGCGTGGGCGAGAACACCATGTCTTTCGACTCTCCCGCCGCGAGTTCCACCGGTTGCGCGAATTCGATGCTTTCAATCCGGCCCTTCAGCGTCCCTTTTACCGGATGATCGCTGGCATTTTTCACCTGCGCCGTTACCGTCAAATGGGCTGTGTTGTTCCCGGGCGAATCGACTTTCGAGAGCACTGCCGGATGCCGCAGCGCGACTGGTCCGCTGGCCGTCAAATACACCTCGCGCCACAGCCCCATATTTTTGTCGGGAGGCGAGGGATTCCAGTCCACGAACGTGATTGCCAGGCTGTTCTCGGTCGGCGCCCATACCTGAACCGCGACCACATTCGTTCCGGGCTTGACGGCGGAGGTGACGTTGAACTCGTAAGTCCGCCATGCGCCGGCAACTTCGCTGGAGTTGGCGATCTGCTTTCCGTTGAGAAAAATGTTGGCGCGATAGTTGATGCCGCGGAAGTTCAGCCACACGGTTTTCCCNNTAGGGACTGTCGGGCGGCATCGGAATATTCGAAAAGTTGAAGCCAACGGGATAGCCGATTCCCGGGTATTGTCGCAAATTCATGCCGTAAAAAGGATCGGGCAGCAGCCCGCTCTTGACCTGTGCTGCCACGACCGTGGTTGGCACCTCCGCCCGGAGCCAGTCCTTGGCTTGGAAGGAAATGCTGGAGATCGCTTCGCCGGTTGCCGTTACTTTTGCGGAAGACTGCAGGGCCCATCCATCGCGCAGAGGGACAGTCGGGGCCGGAGGGAGACTGGGCTGGGCGGCGGCGACCGCCAGCGAAACGAACGGAATCAGGAGCCGCAGTGTCTTCATGAAAGCATCCTTGCCAAGAATTGGAAAGCCGCCGACCCATTCCGCCGGAGCTGTCCTATGTTCATAACACCTTTATTAATTCGATTCAATAGAGCACTTCTGGCAGTGTGGCGATGGACGCCTTCTAAAATCCAGTTGCAGTTGAACAGCGGGCGACAGGCTGTCATCTCGATGCCTAGTTTATAATCATAAATTCTCGCTTCCAGCGTGGAGTAATCCAGGGAATTACCGGACACGGAGTTATCCAACCATGATTCGACAGCTTCAAAATGCGGGGCCGACGGTGAAGATCATTCTCGGCGCACTGCTCGTCCTCATCTGCGCCTCGATGGCAATTACGCTGATTCCCGGCGGCATCGGTTCTAGCCTCGGCCTGGGCGCGCCCCCGGCGGGCGTTCTGGCCACGATTGGCGACCAGCAAGTAACCGTGCCCGAGGTGCAGCGTGAGGCCAAGGCGATGATCCGGCAGCAGTTTCCTCGCGGCGGGGCGCAGGCCGCCATGCTGCTGCCCTATTTTGCCAGTCAGGCTGCCGAGCAACTGATCAATGAGAAAGCTTTGGTCGCCGAGGCGCGCCACTTGGGTCTGCGCGTCAACGACGACGAACTGCGCGACGAGCTCCAGCACGGGCAGCTTGGCTCCATGCTGTTTCCCGACGGCAAGTTCGTCGGCCAGGAAGAGTACGAGAACTTCGTCCAGCGCAACGACCTGACCGTTCCTCAGTTTGAAGCGCTGGAGAAGAACTTTATTCTGATCCGCAAGTTGCGCGCCCTGGTGGCCAGCAGCGCCTTTGTGGGAGACTCCGAAGTTCGCGACGAATTTAACCGCAGCAACACCAAGGTGAAGTTCGAGTATGCGGTGATCACGCAGGCCGAC
>PKXK01000132.1:0-20024 GCA_003132325.1 Acidobacteriaceae bacterium | reverse complement strand
GCCCGGCGCCAAGGAAGATGCGAAAGCCGTCGCCGACGCGCGCGCCAGGGCAGAAGGGGTGTTAAAGGAACTCAAGGCGGGCGGAGACTTTGCCAAGCTCGCGGAAAAGAATTCTGACGATCCGGGCAGCGCCAAGAGCGGGGGCGAACTCGGCTGGATCGGCCGCGGCCGCACCGTGCCGGAATTCGAGAAGGCGGCATTCTCGCTCGGCAACGGACAGACCAGTGACTTGGTGAAGAGCAGTTACGGCTTCCACATCATTCGCGTCGAAGACAAACATGATGCTCATCTCAAGACGCTCGCCGAGGTGAAGAGCGAGATCGAAGACAAAGTGAAGCAGCAGAAAACGGCGCGCGCCACCGAAGTGGCCGCGAATGCCTTGCTCAGCCAGGCGCGTACCGATGGATTCGACAAGGCCGCCGCCGCCAAAGGTCAGACGGCAGTCACCACCGAATTTTTCAGCCGAACCGATGCCTTGCCCGGACTGGCGGCGAATCCGCAGTTTATGGATGCCGTCTTCAACGAAGCGGACAAGGCTCCGCCCGATGTAGTGCAGGTCCCGCAAGGCTACGTGGTTTTCCAACTGCTTGCCGTGAAACCTCCGGCCACGCCCACGTTCGAAGAGATTCGTTCGCGGGTCGAAAGCGAGTTCAAGAATGAGCGCGCCGGATTTCTGCTGCAACAAAAGACGCAGGAACTTTCCGACCGCGCCAAGGCTGGGCACGATTTGAAAAAAGCCGCCAAGGATCTGGGCGCGACGGTGAAGACGAGCGACCTGGTGTTGCCGGATGGCCAGGTTCCGGATATCGGATCGTTGTCCAATGCGAGCGCCATATTCTCTTTGCAGCCCGGCGAAATCAGCGCACCGATCACCGCCGGCGGCAATGGCGTGGTCGCTCAGCTTCTGGAAAAACAGGCGCCAACGGATCAGGAATTCACAGAGAAGAAGGACGGGATCCGCCAGTCGCTGCTCGGAGCGAAGCAGAACGATTTGTTCGGGCTGTTCGTCACCAACCTGCGCAAGGACATGGAAAAGTCCAACCGCCTCAAAGTCAATCAGGAAGAAATGAAAAACCTGACCCGGAAAGCTGGGCAAGAAGGTTCGTAAAATCAGTTGCCGGTTGCCAGTGGCCAGTGGCCAGTTTTCAGCCGGACTGCAAACAGAGAGCTGGTAACTGACAACTGANNGCCTCCGCGCGGCAGGGTTTGTGGCAGGTGTTGCCTCTGGGCCCGCTCGGCTACGGTAACTCGCCCTATTCCTCCACTTCGGCCTTTGCCGGAAATCCGTTGCTCATCAGCCTGGAGCGGCTTGCCGATCGCGGCTGGATTGATCGCGCCAAGGTCGACGCCCTAGCCAGCGCCGTCGAGCCCGTGGATTACTCGTCGATCTTCCACCACAAGCTGCCCCTGGTATTTGAAGCGGCGCGCAATTTCGTGCGCTCCGCCGCGCCGAACGCCCGCTCGCGTTACGAGAGCTTCTGCCGGCAAAACCAATGGTGGCTTGACGACTTCGTGCTGTTCGACGGTTTGCGCGCGCGTTTCCATCTGGAAACCTGGAACAGCTGGCCCCGCGGACTGGCGCATCGCGACCCCGTGGCGATCGAGAAGGCGCACACGGAAATGCTCGACGAGCTCGACGTCCGCCGCGCCGTGCAGTTCTTTTTCTTCGAACAGTGGCAGGCGCTTCGTGCCTATTGCGCGCAGCGTTCCATTCGCGTCGTGGGCGACATCGCGATCTTCATAAATTTCGACAGCGCCGATGTCTGGACCCACCCCGATCTGTTTCGCCTGAATTCCGAGCTCGATCCCGAAGTCGTCGCCGGCGTGCCCCCGGATTCTTTCAGCACAGACGGCCAGCGTTGGGGGAATCCTCTGTATCGCTGGGACGTGATGAAGGAGAAGGGATACGCGTGGTGGATCGACCGGATGCGCTGGGCCACGCACAATTTCGACTACATTCGCCTCGATCATTTCCGCGGATTTTCGCAGTGTTGGGAGATTCCCGCGAGCGAACCCACCGCGGTTCATGGGCGCTGGGTCGACGGTCCGAAAGACGATTTATTCGTGAAGCTGCGCGAGGCTCTGGGCGGGCTGCCCTTTTTCGCCGAAGATCTTGGATACATCACCCCTGACGTGCATGAACTCCGCGAACGCCTGAAGATTCCCGGCATGGCCGTGTTGCAATTTGGCTTTGGCAACGTTGGCGCGCATACCCATCTGCCGCACACTTTCACCACCGAGAAGGTCGTTTACACCGGTACGCACGACAACGACACGCTGCTCGGCTGGTGGGAATCGGGTGCAACGGAATACGAACGTCAGCAAGTGGAAGCGTACCTGGGTGGCTGTAAAGATAAAGACCGGTGTGACGATGGCGTCAACTGGGCGATGATTCGCGCTGCTTCCAGCTCCGTGGCCAGCCTCTGCGTAGTGCCGATGCAGGATGCGCTGGGGCTCGGAAGCGATGCGCGCATGAATGTACCCAGCCGCGGAGAAGGGAACTGGCGCTGGCGTCTTGCCGCGGAGTGGTTGCGGCCGGAGGTGGCAAGAAAACTTGCCACGCTCGCGGAAGTCTACGATCGCCTTCCCTAGCCGTTGCCAGCGGCCGCCAAGGAGGAGTGGGCGGCCTGAGTCGATCGGAGACCCGACCAGCCAATCCGGTGCAACAAGTGTTTTTGAAGATTGTTTCCGCGGTGGGACTTTTCCGGCGCTTCCATGGGTTCCGCTAGTGCTGCCAGTGAAGAGCCGGGCGTCCCCGCCCGGACTGACGGGCGAGACGCCCGTCGCTCCATCGGATAAGTTGATTGCCAGTACGCCCACTTGAGCGCTGTCCTCCTTTGCCAAATCGGCCCGCATGTTGAACAATGAATAGTTGCCCTGGCCGCGGCGGTTAGTTCCGCGGGTGTGTCGGGGAAACGCAAGGAGCCTTCATGCCCGCAACTGGAGAACTGATCCGCCTCATGAATTACATCGACGACATCGCCACCACCCTGCGCCGCATCAGCGCCAGCATCCCGGCGATGACCAAAGAGGAGTGCGCCCGCCTGGGCGAATATATCCGCAAGTCCGAACCCAGCTATGAGAGCGTGCTTCAGCATCTCGAGCAGGCGGGCAAAGAGGACAAATAATAGTGACCGAAATCCGCACGGTGGCGGTGATCGGAGCCGGCATCATGGGCCGGGGCATCGCGTATGCTGCCGCGCTCGGCGGCTATCGCACCATTCTCGAAGATCTTCTTCCGAACGCGCTGCGCAAGGCGGAGACGGAAATCCGCGCCCATCTCGACCAGGCGGTCGAACTCGGCAAGGTCAACGCCACCGACGCCAACGCGGCTTTTTCCCGGCTGGAGTATGCCAGTTCGGTCGATGAAGCGGCGCGCCAGGCCGATCTCGTCATCGAGGCCGTTCCCCAGGAAATGGAATCGAAGATGGAAATCTTCATCATGCTCGACAAGTTCTGCCGTCCCGGCACGATTCTTGCCTCGAACGCCTCCTCGCTCAGCATCACCGAGATCGCAAGTGTCACCTATCGCGCTCAGAAGTGCGTCGGCATGCGCTTTTTCAATCCCGTCGACGAGATAAAGCGGATCGAAGTCGTGCGTGCGCTCGAAACCGATGACGACACGCTGGCCGCCGTCGTGGAGGTCGCCCAGCGCATGGGCAAGGAAGTGGCAGTGATCAAAGAGGAGCCCGCTTCATCGCCAGCCGCAGCGGCGCGATGATCGGCAATGAAGCGTCAAGGCTTGAAGTCATCCGCGCCGCCGCAAGATACGACTATCCCGTGAGTGATATCGACGGCATGCTGGCGGAGATCGAAAGAGGATACGTCACGGGTCCGCAGCCGTGATTTTGGTCGACTCGAACATTCCGATGTATCTCGTGGGCGCGCCTCATCCCCACAAAAGCGACGCGCAACAATGGCTCGAGAAGTTGGTCAGCGACCGCCAGCGCCTGGTTACGGATGCCGAAGTGCTTCAGGAGATCCTGCACCGCTACGTCGCGATCAACCGCCGCGACGCCATCCAGCCAGCGTTCGACGCCCTACTCGATATCGTCGATCAAGTGCTGGCGGTTGATCGAGCCATTGCCGAGCGTGCGAAAGAGATTGTCCTGGGGCATCGGCAAATGTCTGCCCGCGACGCCGTCCACCTTGCCGTCATGGAACATCATGGCATCGAGCGCATCTTGACCTTTGATTCCGGGTTTGACGGGTTCCCGGGAATTACACGCCTGTCATAGCAGCCGTGGCTGTTGGCCAGCCTCGCCGCTAACCTCTGAGCCGTTTCCAGCGTCTAACCAAGAGGGTTGAAGTGTGCTTTTTTTGCGGAACCGCGCCGCACCCGTTTCCGTATTACACAATAGGAGTGCATGGCACCGGCTCCGCCTCGCACGCAAGGCGGCTTGCCGTGAACCAAACTTCGTGAACCAACTCATGCGGATGCTCATCGAAATCGTGCGCCAGTCGCTCGCCACCCTCTGGGCCCACAAGCTGCGCTCGTTTCTCACCATGTTCGGCATTGCCTGGGGTGTCGGGTCGCTGCTCCTGCTGGTCGGCTTGGGCGAGGGCTTTCGTAGCGGCCAGGCCAAGCAACTGAAGAATCTTGGCCAGGACATCATGTTCACCTTCCCTGGACGCATCCCCGCCGTCGAAGGCAGCACGCAGTCCGGCCGCACTTACCATTTCACCTATGAGGATTACCTCGCCATCCGCAGCGAGGCCCGCTCGCTCAAGTATGTTTCGCCGGTGCTCAACCGCGAAGACATTCGCGCGGTCAGCGATTACGGTTCCACCAACGGCCAGGTCTTTGGCATCGCGCCTGAGTACAACCAGATCCGCAATATTCCGGTCGGCCCGGGCCGCTGGTTCAACGATGAGGACAATACCGAAACGCGCCGCGTGGCCGTCGTCGGCTGGGAGCTTCTGAAAAACATATTTCCCGGGCGCCCGGCCGTGGGCTCGCCCATCCTACTCAATGGCGTCCGCTTCGAAATTATCGGCGTGCTCAGCAAAGTCGGGCAGGACGGCAACAACGGCACCAATGCGCGCATCTTCATTCCCATCGGGACCATGCGCAACCTGTTCCGGCTGAAAGACCAGAACAGCGAAGACGCTATCTCGTTCCTGAACTACCGTCCGCTCACGCCCAGCGGGGATTTGGTGGCGAAACGGGAAGTCCACGACATTATTGCCCGCCGTCACGGCTTCGATCCGAAGCTCGCAGAATCCTTCGAAGATTGGGACACCATCGAGGACAACAAGCGCGTCGCCAAGATTTTCGACGGCATGGATTGGTTCCTCGGCGTGGTTGGTGTAGTTACGTTGGCTCTCGGCGCGATCGGCATCATCAACATCATGCTGGTCTCCGTCACCGAACGCACCCGCGAGATCGGCCTGCGCAAGGCGCTCGGCGCCACGCATCGCGCCATCCTGACCCAGTTCTTTGTGGAAGGCGCCTTCCTGACCGCGCTCAGCGGAGGCATTGGGCTGGCCATTACCACGGCATTAGTCGCGCTTCTCGCCGCCTTGCCCGCGCCCGAAGGATTCGATACACCGCGCATCGTTCCATCGTCGGCGGCCATTGCCATTCTTTCGCTCGCGTTTGCCGGCATCGCCGCGGGACTTTATCCGGCGCGCCAGGCCGCGCTGCTGCAACCGGTGGAGGCGCTGCGCCAGGAATAGCGAACGTAGGGACAGCCGCCTTCGGCTGTCCAGGCGAGCGCAGCCGCCAGGGTTTTGTTGGACTCAACGGGAGCGGGGCTTTGCCCCACCGGACAGCCGAGGGCGGCTGTCCCTACGGAATAACTTATGATTCTCGAACTCGCTCGCCAGGCCTACAACGCGCTCAAGCACAACCGCCGCCGCAGCATCCTCACCATGCTCGGCATGGCCTGGGGTATCGCGACCGTCGTGCTGCTGCTCGCTTACGGCTCCGGTTTCGAGCGCGGGCTCTGGGTCGCCTTCCGTTCCTGGGGCACAAACCTGGTCTTCATCTTCCCCGGACGCACCTCCATGCAAGCGGGCGGCACCAAGGCCGGCAGCGAAGTCAAACTCACCGTCAACGATCTCGACTACCTGCAGGCCGAGGTTCCTCTGCTGAAGCGCATCTCACCGGAAACCGCCAAGCAAAGCACCGTCGCTTACGGGACGCGCAGCGGCAGTTACGGGGTCAGCGGAGTCTATCCGTACTATTCTCGGATGCGCCGCATGGAGGTCGAAGACGGCAGTTTCTTCACCGACCTCGACGAAAACACGCGCAGCCGTGTCGCCATCCTCGGCGCCGACGTCAAGAAGAAGTTGTTCTCCGGGCAGAACGCGCTTGGCGAAAAGGTGCGGCTCGACGGCATTTCCTATGAGGTCGTCGGCGTGCTCAAGCACGTCATTCAGAATGGCGACGAAGACATGAACAGCAAGCTGTACATTCCGTACAGCGCTATGAGCGACCTCACCAACACCTATTACCTGAACGCCGTCGCCATGGAATACGAAGGCGACCACCTGAAGGTCGCCGAGGCGGTGCGCCGGTCGATGGCCTTTCACCACGAATTCGATCCCAAGGATAAGCGCGCCGTCTTCGTCTTCGACGTGTTTGCCGATCTGCTCGATCTGCGCGTCATCACCACCGGCATCAAGATTCTGCTCGGGTTCATCGGACTGCTGACGCTCGGCATCGGCGGCGTAGGCCTGATGAACATCATGCTGGTCTCCGTTACCCAGCGCACCCGCGAGATCGGCGTCGAAAAAGCTCTCGGCGCCCGCGGTTGGCACATTCTGATCCAGTTCCTCGCCGAGGCCCTTGCCATCACGCTTCTCGGTGGAATCGCCGGCGTCGTCCTCGCTTACATTGTCTCCTGGTCGATGGGATCGCTTACCCTGTGGAGCGCATTCGTAGAGAATGGCACCGAAGGCGACATCCATCTCACCATCGATTCCACCACTCTGCTCGCGTCCACGATGATCCTCGGATTCGTCGGCGTCATCAGCGGCATGCTGCCCGCCATCAAAGCCTCCCGCATGGATCCCATCGAAGCCCTGCGCTACGAATAAAGCCAAAAGAAGGTCGGAGGTCAGAGGTCAGATTGCAGAGGTAAAAACCTATAGTGAGAGCGCTTTCACGTCTGCAATCTGACCTCTGACCTCTGCCCTTCTTCTCATCTCACCTCTTCCCACTCCCGCTGTGCTATATTTCCCCCAAAGTTTTGGAGGATTCGATTCATGCGTCCACTTGGCGTCACTTTGGTCGGCTTCTATCAGATCCTGCGCGGAATACTCGGGTTGCTGTTCGGTCTGTCACTCCTGCTGTTCACCGGACTGGCCGCTAAACTCGCTTCTCTGGCCGCTGAGGGCAGAGCCACCGGCCACTTTTTTGGCGGCTTTGGGCACCTGGCCAGCCTGGTGATTATATTGTTTGCCCTGCTTCACCTGATCTCCGGCTATGGAGTTCTAGGAATGCAAAACTGGGGCCGTCTGCTCACCCTGTTTCTTTCCGCGGTTGGTCTGGTCTTGCTACTGCCGGTCCTGATTGTCGTACACGGAATTCCGCTGGCTTTCGGGATCGTCAACGTCGTCGTGATCTTGTATCTCGCTATGCCGGCGGTCAAGCGCGCCTTTCACGAGCAACGCCACTCGCTCCGCATGGCAGCCTAGGGCCGCGATCGCGGGTTGATTCCTACGGTGGAGGGACGGGCATCTCGTCCGTCCAGCCTAAGTAGACCATCCTAAGTAGAATGGATGCGTGTCAGGCTCCAGCAAACTCGGAATGGTTCAGGAACACCTCAAGCTCTACGATCATCCGCTGCTCGCCTTTTCCGCGCGCGAAGATAACGGCGTGATCGAAGTTCTGATTGATCTGAAGAACTCGTCCGTCCCAGTTCACACCTACGTATTCCCAATTCATCCCCGCGACCTCGATCATCCGCAGTTCGCCTGGCATCTTCAGCGCCAGCTCTATGACGCCCTGCACGACTATTTCATCGAGATGTTCATCCGCACTCCGCAGGATCGCGCCGTGCCCCGTAGCCCGGTGCCTGCCCGAGAGGGAACCGAGGGGAGTTAGCGCATTGCCTGTCCAGTCGTCCCTCCGCGAACAAATCGAGCGCGAAATCCGGGAGCGCGGCCCCATCCCCTTTTCGCGCTACATGCAGATCTGCCTCTACGATCCTTCCCACGGTTACTATGCGGCCCACGCCGATCAATTCGGCAAGGCCGGAGACTTCTATACGTCAAGCGACGTTCACGCCGTCTTCGGACGCCTGCTGGCGCGCCAATTCGACGAGATATGGCAAACGCTCGACCGCCCTCCGAAGATCGAAATCCTCGAACTCGGCCCCGGCCGCGGCCTGTTCGCCCGCGATGTGCTCGATTGGTCCAGGAAGAAATTCCCCGACTGCTTTGCCGCCCTCACGTACACCTTGCAGGAGACTTCACCCGTATTGCGCACGAAACTCCAAGAAACCTTGCGCGATCATCTTGATGCCGGCAAAGCTGCAGTTCCGGAGGAACGGCCTAACTTAGCCTCGCCTGTGTGGGGACGGGCGCCCTCGCCCGTCCAAGCCGAGCACAGCTCGGCCTCTGTTGGCATTCATCGCACTCTCGCGCCTGAAACTCCCCTCATCGTCTTCGCCAACGAATTCTTTGACGCGCTCCCCGTGGAAATTATCGGGACTTCGGGCAAGCTCCACCTGGCGCTCGAAAACAATCGCCTGCACGAAACCTGGCTCCCGCCGCTCGCCGAAGAACTGGAATTTCTCGACCGCTACGGCGTTCATCCGGAAGCAGGCGAGCGCATCGAAGTGCCCATCGTGGCGCAGGATTGCATGCGGCAAATCGCGCGCGCCACGGAACGCGGCTCGCTCGCGGTCGTCGTCATTGTGATTGACTACGGTTACACGCGCAACCAACAACTCGCCGGACGCCACCGCGGCACGCTCATGGCGTATCGCCATCACTCCGCCAGTTCCGACCCCTACCAGGCTCCCGGCGAGCAAGACCTCACCGCCCACGTCAATTTCACCGCGCTGGCCGCCGCCTGTGAGCAAGAAGGCATGGAGGTAGAAAAGCTGCGAACCCAATCGCAATTCCTGATGGGTATTGGCGAGAAGAATCAGTTTGCCGANNTTTCAAGTGCTGATTGCCAGCCGAGGAATCGATGCCAAGAGAATAGCCGCCCTGAACGGACTTAGCTTCGGGAAAAGTTCTCAGTTCTCAGTTCCCGGTTCTCAGTAGCACGATTATGGTTTCCCTGTATTGCCCCGTCGCTGACGACTGACGACTGACGACTGAGAACTGGGAACTGGGAACTGAGGCTGGGTACCAAAGTGTGCACAATTTTCGTTGCTATTTAACATTCCCGAAATATCTTTGCAGTAAACTACGGACCATGAGCTCGCCTCGCGTCTCTCAATTCGCGCTGCCTCTGCAGGTGGCCGCCGTCTGCTACCGGCGGGTGAATTCGCATGCCGAGTTCCTACTGGTCAATACCAACGGCGGCAGCAAGTGGACGTTTCCCAAGGGAGCTCCTGAACCCCGCCTGTCGCACAGCCAGGCCGCCGAACGCGAAGCCAAAGAAGAAGCGGGCGCCNNGCGGCGTGCAGGAATATGTGGTCAAAGCTTTCTTGATGGACGTGCGCCAAACTCGCCGACCCGAGGAAGACGACCGCAATCCCACCTGGTTCGACGCAGAAAAGGCGCGCACCATCCTGGCCAAGGGCCGCGAAGTTAAATACGCCCACGAACTCCAAACCGTGATCGAGCGCGCGCTGGAGCACCTCGGCATAGCACGCATGGCTGCGGCTCGCTGACCGAATCACGTAGCGTCAGCCGTCCTCGGCTGTCCAACCGCAATTAGTTGGTCTTCAAACCGGCGGCCAGCGCCAGTTTCACTTGCCGCGCGTCGAACGTCCAAAAATGTTCAGCTTTCAGCTCCAGGGCCGAAGCCACGTGCAGTGTGTCGAGAGTCCGAACCCCTAGTCGCGCCGCGTGCCGGTGAGCCAGTTGTGCGCAAATTTCGAGTGCTCGATCGGGCATGGGCGACTCCCTCCACAGATTCCGGGCTCGATGTTCCTGGAATCGCTGTACCACACGTTCAGCCTCGCTGCGAGAAATAGCCTCACGGAATACATGTTGCTGGATGGCATGCATCCACTCGGCCACATGCAGCGGCGTCATCCACAACGACGGCCGCGAACGGAGCCGACGCTCGACTTCCGGCGTGTGCCGATCAGGGAGATAGAGAGAAACAAGAAAAGAAGTGTCAGCATAGATGGAAGCTGCGATCGCCGGTGCGACAGTCGTCAATGGATCCTCAGTAGCGGCCGCGTTCTTCAATCACCAAATCGGCTCCGGGCAAAATGCGGTCGCCAAAGATTTCCTTGCGCGCGGCCGCGAAATCGGGCCAATCGCCGGGCTGCGGAGGCGCTCCTACGGGGACAATTCGGGCAATCACCTCGTCGCGCTCCCGGAGTTCCACCGTCTTCCCCGAGCGCAGCCAAGCCTTCAGCCGCTTGGTGTCCCGAAGCTCGCGAATGTTTACGCTGGGCATATAGTAATTGTGCCACAAATCGTGACACGTTGTCAAAAGGCGACCTTACTGATAACTGACAACTGAGAACTGACAGCTGCCGCCAGCTCCCGTCCGCTATATTTAACTGGAGACCCCCATGATCCAACTCTCCGGCGCCGGCAAGCGCTATGGCCACAAGCTCTTGTTCGAGAACGCCGACTGGCTCATCACGCCCGAGTCCCGCATGGGTCTGGTCGGGGCGAACGGCACCGGCAAATCCACCATCATGAAGATCCTGGCCGGGAGCGAATCGCTCGACTACGGCGCCATCTCGCGCGCCAAAGGCATCTCCACCGGATACCTCCCGCAGGACGGCCTCACCCTGACTGGCCGCACCATTTTCGCCGAGTGCATGTCCGTCTTCGCCGAACTCGATGCCATCGAAAAGGAAATGGAAGCGCTCACCCGCAGCATGTCGGAACTCGACCACGAGGGCCCCGAATACTCGAACGTCGCCGACCGTTACCAGAAGCTCGAACACGAATTCGTCGCCCGCGACGGCTACACGCTCGAAGCCCAGGTCGGTCAGGTCCTCACCGGACTCGGCTTTCATCGCGACGACTGGAAGCGCCAGACCGAAGAATTCTCCGGCGGCTGGCAGATGCGCATCGCGCTCGCCAAACTTCTGCTGCAGAAGCCCAACCTGCTGTTGCTCGACGAGCCCACCAACCACCTCGATCTCGAAGCCCGCAACTGGCTTGAGGANNGCCGGCAACTACGACCAGTACCTCGCCGGCAAAACTGCGCGCAAGGAGCAGCTCGAATCCGCTTACAAAACGCAGCACGACCGCATTGAGCAGCTCGAAGTCTTCATCAACCGCTTCCGCTATACGGCGACCAAGGCCAAGCAGGTGCAGAGCCGCATCAAAGAACTCGAAAAAATGGAGCGCATCCAGATTCCGGACGAAGAGAAGACCGTCCACTTCTCTTTCCCGCAGCCAAAGCCGAGCGGGCGCATTGTAGCCGAGTTCACGAACGTCGCGAAAAGTTACGGCGAGCGCGGGATTAATGAACACAAGGTGTTTGAGAAAGTAAATTTCATGATCGAGCGCGGCGAACGCGTCGCGCTGGTCGGAGTCAACGGGGCAGGGAAGTCCACTCTGATCAAGCTGCTGGCCGGTCAGGAGCCCCTAACCGCCGGCGAATTCAAGCTGGGCCACAACGTCGGGCCCGACTATTTCGCGCAGGACCAATACAAGGAACTCGACCCCGAAGCTCGCATCCTCGACGACCTCGGCGAGCTCTCGCCCGCTTCCACACAAACCCAGCTGCGCAGCCTGCTCGGCTGTTTTCTTTTTTCCGGAGACGATGTTTTCAAGCGCATCGGCGTTCTCTCCGGAGGCGAGCGCAACCGCTACGCGCTGCTCAAAATGCTGCTGCACCCCGCCAACTTCCTGCTGCTCGATGAACCCACCAACCACCTCGACCTGCGCGCCAAAGACGTTCTGCTCGAAGCCCTGATGAAGTACACGGGCACGGTCGTCTTCGTTTCCCACGACCGCTATTTCATCGACAAGCTGGCCTCGCGGGTCTTTGAAATTGGCGAAGGCAAAGTGGAAATCTATCCGGGAAATTACGAAGACTATCTCTGGCGCAAGCAGGGAAGAGCCGCGGCTGCCGTGGGGATACCGAAGCCGGCCGCTATCGCATCGGGGCCTTCAACTGTCCCCGTGAACGGAGGGAAATCTTCCGCCGTAGAGACGCGGCTTGCCGCGTCTCCCGCCGAGTCGTCCGAGCCCAAAGGCAAGCGCCTGAACCCAATCAAGCGCCAGCAGATGGAAGACCGTTTGCGCGAAATCGAAGAGGAGATTGCCCGCGCCGAAGCCGCGATTGCGCTGTGTGAAACCGAACTCCAGAGCTTCGTAAGCGCGGAAGAAACCCAGCGCCAGACCCAGGAACTTGCTCGCCAGAAGGCCGACCTCCAGAGCCTGATGATGGAATGGGAAGAATTATCGGGGACACTCGAAACTGCGCCTTGACGCCGCTCCGGTTTGAGCGGCGATGAATTGGCGGGAGATCTCATCATGCGGGTATAGTATTTATACCTTTACTATACCGTCGGTTCGCGGCGTCGGAGCCTATGAGGTTCGAGTATGATCCCGAGAAGAGCGCCGAGAACAAGCGGAAGCACGGCATCGATTTTGAGGAAGCGCAGGCGCTGTGGGCGGACTCCGCGCTGGTGGAGATTCCAGCGCGTACCAGCGATGAAGCGAGATGGTTGCTAATCGGCAAGATCGAGGGGAAGCACTGGTCCGCGGTGGTCACTCGGCGGGGCGAAAACGTCCGGCTGATCTCCGTGAGGCGGTCGCGGGACGAGGAGGTAACGATTTATGAGAGCGAAGACATTTGACCGCAAGTTCGATGCCGGTGAGAAGGTGGTGGATCAACTCGATCTGAGCAAGGTGCGGCGTGCTGGTACCGATGCGAAGCGAGTCAACGTCGATTTTCCGGCTTGGATGGTGGATTCCCTGGATCGGGAAGCGCGCCGGATGGGCGTAACGCGACAGTCGCTCATCAAGCTGTGGCTGGCCGACAGATTGGCCCAACCCGTTGCCGCCGGGAAACGTTAGGGGAACGACCAACGCCCACGATCCTAGGGCGAGCATCCCATCGCCAATTCCACCTTTCGCGCCAGCTCGCAAACCTGGTGCGAACTGAGGATACGCAGGCGCTCGCGCGAAGGATCGAGCTCGACTTTCCAGACCGGCGAAACATCCTCAGCCTTGGCCACGACACGCTCTCGTAGGCCGGTTTGTCCCGGTTCCAGCAGCAAGTGCGTGGGAATCTCGTCCTTGTGAACCGAGGTGCTCAGCGGCACCACGAGCACAGTACTAGCGCGCGGATGATTGTTTCGCGCGTTGATGGAGACGATGACGACCGGGCGCTTTCCTTTTTCCGGCGGGTCGGTCGGAAGCTTCGTGAACCAGATTTCTCCCCGCTGTGGACTGGGCATGCGAGAGTTCCTCCTCACTCAGAGCGAGATGGCGCCCGGCAAATTCTCCCCACAATTTATCTTCTTCGACTTCGGCTTCGCTCAGGCTGTCGTAGTAGGCGGTGACATTCGCTTCGAGCGCCGCTCTGCGCTGTTCCATGCTCTTTTCCTGAAGCAACTCGTCCAGGAATGCGGATTGGGAGTTCAGTTGGCGCTCGCGTGCTTGTTGCTCCAGATACGCGAGACTCGCAGGCGAGAGCGTGAATGTGCGCCGCTGCTTTATGCGTGGATTAGCGTTAGCCATAGTACTTTGTATCATATCACAGGTATGATCATTATAGCGACTTCCGAGTCGCAGCGACCGCTGGCAGCTGCCGAGCTGCGCTCGGCTTGGACGGGGCAAGCCCCGTCTCCACACGAGCAAAGGCAGACGCGGCAAGCCGCGTCTCTACAGGAAGATTGTGTTGGGGCTTGAACTGGGTACTGGGTACTGGCAACTGGGTACTGCCCTACCCGCCCTGCTTCAACTCCGTCAGCACTTGCTTGGCGATTTCCTTGAGCGTCTCGAACACGCCCACGCCCTGGAAGGCCACCGCCTCCACCACCGGCTCGTTTTTCTTGCGTAGTTCTCGGGAGAGCGCGTCCACCGGCAGGATATTTGGCAGGTCGCGCTTATTCAGTTGCAGAACATAGGGAATTTTATTGAAGTCGTAGCCGTGTTCTTTCAGGTTGGCGGTCAGGTTGTCGAGCGCTTCGACGTTGGCGTCCTGGCGCTCCTGCTGGGAATCGGCCACGAACACGATGCCATCCACGCCGCGCAGAATCAGCTTGCGGCTGGCGTCGTAAAATACCTGGCCCGGGACGGTGTACAGGTGGATGCGCGTCTTGAAGCCGCGCACCGTGCCCAGATCGAGCGGCAGGAAATCGAAGAACAGGGTTCGATCGGTCTCGGTCGCCAGCGAGATCATCTTGCCCTTCTGCTGTTCAGCTGTTTTCTGGAAGATGAACTGCAAATTCGTCGTCTTGCCGCCTAACCCGGCGCCGTAGTAGACGATCTTGCAATTGATCTCACGTGCTGCGAAGTTGATGAAACTCAAAAGGTTTCCTCAGAAACTCCTGCGAAAAAGGCGATTGCGAACCACTCCCTCAACGCGCGAGTCTCTCGCCACCAATTCACTTTGACTACAGTATCCTGCTGATTTTTATACCACACCGGAAGGTTTTGGCGCTGGTTACTCAGGTGAGTGGGCAGTGGTCAGTGGGCAGTGACCAGAACCCATGGCCCTGTGGATTGCGGTGCTGGTTGCAAAGAACACTAGAAGCCATGGTGAACCGAAGGAGTAAACTGCGCATCCCTCAGGGGCTAAAGCCCGCATTCTTGCAGGCTTTGAACGACACGGCTGAAGCCATGCCCTACCCAAAACCGATTCGCGCAACACGCTCCAGCTACTGACCCCTGGCCGCTGTCACTGACCACTGACTATCGCGCCGTCGGCAGCGGGTAATATCCGTCCTTTGCATACACCTTTAAGTTGCCGCCTCGTCCTCGCACCCGCACTTCGATCTGCCGATATCCGCCAATGCCGGAATTGCTGGGCGTGTAGCCGAGCGTGTACTGATTGCGCGCGTCTCCAATCGCGTCGGCGTAAGCCCGCTCGATGTCGGCCCGGGCGGATTCGGGATAAACCCTCCCGCCCCCGGTGGCGCCCACGTACTTCCACAGGATGTTGCCATAGCCGATCGGCTCGAACCCCAACTTGTTCAATCCCATGTTGGGCAGATGGATCTTCTGCAGCTTTTCGTATCCCGGAATGGCCGCGCCATCCACGCCCACGGCGTAAACAATAATGTTCTGGGTCAACAGGACCTTCAGCGTGTCTTTATAGCTGGCGTTGCTGCCGCGCTCCCGTCCATCGC
Source organism: Acidobacteriaceae bacterium (assembly GCA_003132325.1). Lineage (GTDB taxonomy): Bacteria > Acidobacteriota > Terriglobia > Terriglobales > Acidobacteriaceae > Acidiflorens. Next base: position 4,617 of record PKXK01000132.1, on the reverse strand, counting down.
TAATCACGAAGATGATTTTCCGCCGGGCGCGGTCGCGCTTGGAAAGATCGCGGGCCGCCTCCAGGATGGCGTCGTTGATCACGCGGGCCTGCTTGGGCGGGGTGTACACCGGGTTCACGGGAGCAGCGCCAACCGGAAGACCATTAATCGTCGGTCCCTGAGGACCGAGCGGGCCGCCTGTCACCGGAGGTCCATTATTGGTTCCGCTGTAGCCCTTGACCTCATTCAGGGCCATCGTCAACTCTTTGCCCACGCCGGTGAAGTCGGCCACCCGGCCAACCGTGCTGCTGTAGGTATAGATTCCAACTTCATCGAACTGGCTGAACGCTCCCTGCAACGCGGACAAAGTTTCCTGGACGCGCTTCACCCCAATATCGGGCATGCCCGTATCGATCACCACCGCCGCCGAAAGTGGAAACGGGTCGCTGGTAAAAAACTTCAGCTGTTGTCTTTGCCCATTCTCCAGCACCGAGAAATCCTTGGGCAGCAGCCCACCGACCAGCCTGCCATCGTTGTCCTTTACGCTCACCGGAACCAGCACCAGGTTTACGGTCTTCTTGATGGTTAAACCGACGTCTTCGCCGGTGTNNTCCTTTGATCCGGTGGTCACCCCGGCGCCGGAATTATCCGCTGGCGGCGCATTGGGCAGGGTCTGCTCGTCATTATTCGCCCCGGGTCGCGGGCTGGGCGGCTCCGGCGGCGGCATCGGACGAGTCGCCGACGGAGCGTCCGGAATGTCCTCAGGCTTCTGCTGCGCCGCCAGGGCGCCCGCCAGCAACCCCGCCAATAACAACGACAGCCCCAGCCTCAGTAGCGCGCTAGTTTTCGTGACCATCCCCGGAATCCTCTGTCTTTCTTTCTTCTTCGAGCACTTTTTACTAATTCAGATGCCCAACCGCGCCCCTTTGGTGCATCTAACCGTTACAGCTTCCTACAGGATAGACTAGCAAAGTCTCGGGATAAAAACGCTGATGCCTACATTCCATTGCAAACCGTGGCTGGCCATGGGTCTCCTCGCTCTGGCGGTCGCCCTGTCGCTGCCCGCCGCCGGACAGAATTCCCCGACTCCGCCGCCGAACTCCAACGCCCAATCGCAAGACGAGTCCACGGAGACCCTCAAGGTCAACGTCGAGGTCGTCCAGTTGTTCTTCAACGTCAAAGACAAGCATGGCGCGCTGATCCCCAACCTCACCAAAGACAACTTCGACCTGTTCGAGGACGGCAAGCCCCAGACCATCAAGTATTTCAAGGCCGAGACCGATCTCCCGCTGACGCTCGGCATTCTCATCGATTCCAGCGGCAGCCAGCAGCGCGTGCTGGATATGGAGAAGACGGTCGGAGGCTCTTTCCTCGAGAGCACTCTGCGCCCCAAGGACGAGGCCTTCGTCATCAGCTTTGACGTTGATATCAACCTGCTGCAGGATTTCACCAGTTCGGTCAGCCGGCTCAAACATGCGCTGAACGAAGCCAAGATCAACACCGGCGGAGTCGGCTGTTCCGGAGGGCCGCTTGGCCCACAGGGCCCGATTCCCTGCTCCTCAAGCGGCCCACGCGGCACCGCGCTCTATGACGCCGTCTATCTCGCCTCGCACGACGAATTCAGCCACGAAGTCGGTCGCAAGGCGATGATCCTGCTCACCGACGGAGAAGATCAAGGCAGCCGCCTCAAGATCAGAGATGCCATCGAAGCCGCCCAGAAAGCGGATGCCATCTGCTATGTACTGCTCATTGCCGATCGCGGCTTCTACGGCGGTTTCGGCTACTCCGGCGACTCCGACATGAAAAAGCTCACCCAGGAAACCGGCGGCCGCGTGATTGAAGTTGGCAACAAGATCGAGAAACTCCGCCAGGCTTTCGACCAGATTTCCCAGGAACTTCGCAGCCAGTACAACGCCGGTTACACGCCGACCAATCCCAACCGCGACGGCTCGTTCCGTAAAGTCGAGATCAAGTCCAAGCCGGGGGACTACAAAATCCAGGCCCGCAGCGGTTACTACGCCACGCCTCATCAGGAAGACTAGGGATTGTGTGATTGTGTGGGGACGGCCGCCCTCGGCCGTCCCAGCCGAGCGCAGCTCGGCAGTCGCTGTGGTCACTGTTAACGTCGGGTGCCCCACTCATCGCGCACGTTGCGATAAGTGGGCCTCGTCCAGGACGCCGTAGACGCCAAGTTTGCTCCCTTGGGACGGCCTCGTTTATACTCATGAAGTCGAGCGGGAGTAACTCAGTGGTAGAGTGCGACCTTGCCAAGGTCGAAGTCGCGGGTTCAAATCCCGTCTCCCGCTCCAGTTCCTCGAAGCCCTGCCCCGGCGAGGGCTTTTCGTTTTAGCGTGCTAGTCTTAGCGTGTCGTTTTTCAAGAACGGCCGGCGCGGTAGCCAAGTGGTAAGGCCGAGGTCTGCAAAACCTCTATCGTGAGTTCGATTCTCACCCGCGCCTCCAATTTTTTTCTGGCCTTCACGATCGTTTTGAGTCACGAACACAGCCGGTGGCCCGTAACGCCAACCGTTGACAGGAGAATGAAAATGAAGAAGGCAACGTTGGGAACAATTCTGCTGGCGCTGCTCACTTTGCCAGCGTGGGGCAGCGATCAGAGCAAGGCCAGCCAGGCCGCTCTAAGCAAAGAAGCGAAGATCACGATGGAACAGGCGGAGAAGGCTGCCTTGGCCAAGGAAGCCGGGAAGATTCAGGAGAAGGAAATTGAGCGGGAAAAGGGACGCCTGATCTATTCCTTCGACATCAAGATGGCGGATGGCATCCATGAAGTCAACGTCGACGCCATGACGGGCGAGATCGTGGAAGCCACGGTCGAAAACGCCGCTGCTGAGGCCAAAGAGAAAGCGGCGGACAAGAAAGAAAAGAAGGACAAAAAGCCCGCGCCACCAAAGAACTAACAGCGGCGCGAGTGCTGTCCAAGCGCGCGGTGGAGAGCCGGGCGTCCCCGTCCGGCCGGACGAGGCGCCCGTCCCCACGCGAGCCTACCGGACTACAGTCTTGCGCACACCGCCTTGGTCTGGGTGTACATTTCGAGAACGTCTTTGCCCATCTCCCGTCCCCACCCCGACTGTTTGTAGCCGCCAAACGGCAGAGCCGCGTCGAAGATGTTATAGCAGTTGATCCAGACTGTTCCGGCGCGCAGTGCGGCGGCCAGACGGTGCGCCTTCGAAATATCCTTTGTCCAGATGCCCGCCGCCAGTCCGTACACCGAGTCGTTGGCACGCGGCAGGAGTTCTTCCGGATCGTCGAATGGAATCGCTGTTACCACCGGCCCGAAAATTTCTTCCCGCACCACCCGCATGTTGTCTTTCGTGTTTACCAGCACGGTCGGCTCGACAAAATATCCCTTGTCGCCGAGCTTCTTTCCGCCCGCCAGCGCGGTCGCGCCCTCCGCCAAGCCAATCTCCAGGTAATTGCACACCCGTTGCAACTGTTCTTCGGAGACGAGCGGACCCATCGACGTGCCCGGCTCCAGGCCCGATCCGACCTTGATCTTCTTGGCCTTCGCCGCCACCCCTTCCACCACGCGATCAAACACCGGCCGCTCCACGAATAGACGTGAACCGGCGCAGCAGCATTGTCCGTGATTGAAGAAAATCGCGCTGGCGGCGCCGCCGATCGCCACATCCAGATCCGAATCCTGGAATACGATATTCGGCGACTTGCCGCCGAGTTCGAGCGAAATTTTTTTCAGATTTCCCGTGGCCGCATGGACAATCAGCCGGCCCACTTCCGTCGATCCGGTAAACGCAATCTTGTCGACCAGGTCGTGCGCCGCCAGAGCCGCGCCCGCCGTCTCGCCATATCCCGGGACGATGTTGACCACGCCATCCGGGAATCCGGCTTCCATAATCAACTCGCCCAAACGCAGCGCGGAGAGCGGAGTCTGCTCGGCCGGTTTCAACACTACCGTGCATCCCGAGGCCAGCGCCGGCGCCAGCTTCCATGCCGCCATCAGCAACGGGAAATTCCAAGGGATTATCTGCCCCACCACGCCCACCGGCTCGCGGAGCGTGTAGGCGTGGTAGTTTACGCCGGGCGTATACATCACCGAGAGCGGAATGGTTGTGCCTTCGAGTTTGGTCGCCCATCCCGCCATGTAGCGGAACATATCGACGGCCAGCGGAACATCGGCGGCCCGCGCCACGGTGAGCGGCTTGCCGTTATCGAGGGTTTCTAACGTCGCGAATTCTTCCAGGTGCTCTTCCAGCAGGTCGGCCAGTTTCCACACCAGCTTGCCCCGCTCGGAAGCCATCAGGCGCGACCAGGGACCGCTGTCGAACGCCCTGCGCGCCGCTTTCACGGCCAGGTCAATGTCTTGCCGGTCGCCTTCCGCGACCTGCGCCAAAACTTCGCCGGTGGCCGGGTTGTAGGTTGGGAAAGTTTTGCCCGACGCGGCATGCACCCACTTGCCGTCGATCAGCATTTGGCGCGGCTTCCCGAGGAAGTCGCCCACGCGCGCATCAATCTGGATTGGCGAAATTGCAATGCCCATACAGCCTCCTTAGAACAAATCCGAGTGAGAGAAATCCGCCGAGGTGAAATGAATTAGAGAAATACTAGCCCTGCTGGATGGGGAAGGCAACTGGGAGCGGGGGGGGGTGTTGTTGCAACGAGAAAAT
>PKXK01000274.1 GCA_003132325.1 Acidobacteriaceae bacterium | reverse complement strand
GACATTGGTTATGCTCTAGCCACCAACTCCTGCGAGGGAGCCAATAGCGTGGAGGCATGCACCGTCACAGCCCTTGATGCGATCACCGCTTTCGCGGTCCCAAACCCCAACTGCCCCTCGCAGAGCCGTCGGTTTTTTCAGGTCTGGCTGCTCTTCGGGTTGCCCCGCCGAGCTGATCACTCAGCTTACTTCGGACTGGCAAAATTTTATTTAAGCCAACCCTTTCAGCCGTCGACGTAAGCCACCCTAGAGAGTTGCTTGAAGATTGTCAATGCCCTTTTTCGGTGCAATCGGCCAGTTGCGACGCACCAAAAACCAGAAACGCAACCCATTGGATCGTTGTTGCTTAATGAATGGAAGATTAATTGTTTTCCATTTTTCCACAGCAACATCCACAGATGACAGGGGCGCGGCGCAACTGCTGTTTTTGCAATTACTAGGGAATGTGTTAAGAAACCTTAGCCCTTGCAGGCTGCTAGCGCGTGTTTTTCCCCGACGGGCCCAATTTGCGCAAGAGATCGACGAAAGCCGTGGTGGCGCAGGAGAGTGTCCGGTCCCGGCGGTAGGCCAGCCCCAGTTCCCGGAAAAGTTCCGCATCTTCCAGGTCAATGAGCTTGGCTCTGCCCGACGCCACTTCGTCGCGCGCGAACGACGCGCTGACCAGAGACACTCCCAGATCAGCGGCCACAAAGCTCTTGATCATGCCGATGCTGGGCAGTTCCATGCGCACTTGCAGCTCCTCGCGATAAGGGCGGAACAGTTTGTCCATCAGCCTGCGGGTGTGGCCGGTCTTCGGGAGCAGCACCGGGTGTTTGATAATATCGCGGACCGCCGCCGTCTTATGCTTCGCCAGAGGATTGCTGGAGCTCACCATCAACATCAGCTTGTCGCGAAAAATGGGTTGGATTTCCAGGCTCGGAGACTGAATCGGCAAGGTAAGAATGCCCACGTCGATGGAGCCGTTCTCCAGCTTTTCCACGATCTTGTAGCTAAAGTTCCGGTAAATGTTGATTCGCACGGGCGGATAGAGCCGGCAGTACTCCGCGAAAAGTTCCGGCAGAACATAAAGGCAAGTAGCTTCGTTGGCGCCTACTCGAAGCGTGCCGTGGGGCGTGCGGCTGTGGTCCGCGACCGCCATCAGAGATTCTTCGCGGAGTTGTTTCAGCCGCTCGGCATAGTCGTAGAACACCTGTCCGGCCGGGGTCAATTTCACCGTCTTGCCCGAACGGTCGAGCAGCCGATCCCCATACTCCTGCTCCAACTGCCGGATTTGGGCGCTGACGGCCGATTGGGAGCGGAAGACTTTGTCCCCGGCGCGCGAGAAGCTGCCCTGTTTGGCCACTTCCAGAAACGTGATGAGCTGATCGAAATCCATTGAATTTATGCGGATTATAGCGGACCCGGGCCGGTTTCACGCCGCAATTCCACCCGAGCCGCGAACTTCTTATTTTTGCATCCTTAGCATCGAAATTCTGGATTGTACTTCCCAATGCATCTGGCGGAAAGTAAGAACTTGCGGGTTTGTGTTCCAGCCGCGCACGCCGCAGATGCCACGATGCCAACAACGGAATGATGACGCGTCAAAACAAAACGAATGCTCCTCCGCCCGCTCAGGGCCTGTACCATCCTGGGCAGGAACACGACGCTTGCGGAATCGGATTCGTGGCCAACGTTCGCGGCCACAAGAGCCACGAAATTGTAAGTAAGGGAATCCAGGTACTGCTCAACCTCGCGCACCGCGGGGCTTGCGGATGCGATCCCGAAACCGGCGATGGCGCCGGCATTCTCCTCCAGATCCCACACCAGTTCTTTGTGCGGGAGTGCGGCCAGTTGGGTTTCGAGTTGCCTGTGCCCGGCGCCTACGGCGTGGGCATGACATTTTTGCCGGTGGAGAAACACCCACGGCTGCAATGCGAAGGGATTCTGGAACGCATTGTGCGCGAGGAGGGGTTGACGGTTTTGGGCTGGCGCGATACGCCTTGCTTCGCGTCCGCAATTGGCCGCGTGGCGCGAGGTTCGCAACCCTACATCCAGCAGATTTTTGTAGGGTGCGGCGCGTTCACCGACCAGGACGCCTTTGAGCGGAAGCTCTATGTAGTGCGCAAGCGCGCCGAGACTGAGATGGCAGCGTCCGACATCGAAGACGCCGAGACCTTCCACATCCCGTCGCTTTCGTGCCGCACTATCGTTTACAAAGGGTTGCTGTTGGCTTCGCAGATCGCAAATTTCTACCAGGAGCTCTCCGATTCCGACGTGACTAGCGCGTTGTGTCTGGTGCACCAGCGCTTCTCGACCAACACGTTCCCGAGTTGGCAGCGAGCGCATCCGTATCGCTACATCGCACACAATGGCGAGATCAACACGCTCAAGGGCAACGTCAACTGGATGCACGCGCGCCAGTCGCTGCTCCAGTCCCCCTTGTTTGGCGACGATGTGAAGAAGCTCTATCCCATCATTGCCCCGAATGGCAGCGATTCCGCGAACTTCGACAACGCCGTCGAACTCTTGCTGCTCGCGGGTCGCAGCCTGCCTCACGCCATGGCCATGCTGATTCCGGAAGCCTGGGCTGGCAATCGCCACATGAAGCCGGAGAAGCGCGCCTTCTATGAATATCACGCGTGCCTGATGGAACCTTGGGACGGCCCGGCAGCCATTGCGTTTACCGACGGCAGAGTCATCGGCGCAATCCTCGACCGCAACGGCTTGCGGCCCGGGCGCTATGTCGTCACCCATGACGATCACGTCATCATGGCCTCCGAAGCTGGAGTCCTCGACATCGAGCCGGAAAACGTAAAGATGAAAGGCCGCTTGCAGCCGGGAAAAATGTTTCTAGTGGATACGGTGGAAGGCCGAATCGTCCCGGACAAGGAAATCAAGCAGCGGCTGGCTTCACGACAGCCGTATGCGCTTTGGCTCAAAGACAATCAGATCACGATCGACCAGTTGCCTGAGCCGTCGCGCATGCATCACCCAGACGCGGAAACCCTGCTTCGCCGGCAGCGTGCGTTTGGTTACAGCGATGAGGACTTGCGCATGATCCTCGGCCCCATGGCTTCGAAGGGCCAGGAGCCGGTTGGCTCCATGGGGACTGATACGCCGCTCGCTTGTCTCTCGGACCGGCCCCAGTCGCTGTTCAACTACTTCAAGCAGCTCTTCGCACAGGTCACCAATCCTCCCATTGACTCGATTCGCGAAGAGATCGTGATGTCGCTCATCAGCTACATCGGAAGCGAGCGCAACATTCTCTCGGAAGCTCCCGAGAACTGTCACATGCTGAAGCTGGCTCATCCTCTTCTGACCAACCTCGACCTGGAGAAACTGCGCCGGGTCTCAACCGGGGATCTGCTGGCCATCACGTTGCCGGCTCTGTTCCGTGCGAGCGAAGGAGAAGCGGGACTGAAGCGGGCGCTTGACGAGTTGTGCCAGCGCGCGTCGCTCGCGGGCAAAGCCGGGTACACGCTGCTGATTCTTTCCGATCGTGGCGTGAACAAGGATTACGCTCCCATCCCCAGCCTGCTGGCGCTGGCCTCCGTGCATAACCTGCTGGTCCAGGAGGAGACGCGAACCCAGGTCGCTCTAATTACGGAATCGGGTGAACCTCGCGAGGTGATGCACTTTGCGCTGCTCAGTGGCTATGGGGCGAGCGCCATCAATCCTTATCTGGCATTGGAGAGCGTGGAAAGCCTGGCGCGGCGGGGAGAGTTGTCTGACGGCGTGACTCCCGAACTTGCCGTGAAGCACTTCATCAAATCGGTGAATAAGGGTTTGCTGAAGACCTTCGCCAAGATGGGTATCTCGACGCTACAGAGCTACCAGGGAGCGCAGGTCTTCGAAGCCATCGGGCTGAACAGGGAACTGGTGGACTCCTATTTCGCGGGCACGGCGTCGCGCTTGGAAGGCGTTGGCCTCGAAGTGATTGCCCGCGAAGCTCAGCTAAAGCATGAGCACGCATTCCGTCCCCTGACTGAGTCCGAGACCGATCTCGCGGTCGGAGGAACTTACCACCAGCGCGTCAACGGCGAGTATCACCTGCTGAACCCGCTGACCATCGGCAAACTCCAGCAGGCAGTGCGGCAGGAGAGCTTCCAGACCTTCCAGGAATACACCGACCTCATCGACAACCAAAGCAGCAACCTCTCCACCTTGCGCAGCTTAATGAAGTTGAAGAAGAGCGCCAAGCCAGTTCCGATCAAAGCAGTAGAGCCCGTCAGTGAGATCGTGAAGCGATTCACCACGGGAGCCATGTCATTCGGCTCGATCAGCAAAGAAGCACACGAGACTCTGGCCATCGCCATGAACCGCATCGGGGGGAAGTCCAATACCGGCGAAGGCGGCGAAGATGAAGAGCGCTTTAAGCCGGATGCGAACGGAGACCTGCGGCGAAGCGCCGTGAAGCAGGTCGCGTCGGCGCGCTTTGGCGTCACAGCGAATTACCTCGTCAATGCGGATGAGTTGCAGATCAAGATGGCGCAGGGCGCAAAACCCGGTGAAGGCGGGCAACTGCCTGGGCACAAAGTGGATGAGGTCATTGCGCGCTTGCGACATTCCATCCCCGGCGTGGGTTTGATCTCGCCGCCACCCCACCACGATATCTATTCCATCGAAGATCTAGCGCAACTGATCTACGACCTGAAGAATGTGAATCCGCAAGCGCGCATCGCGGTGAAGCTGGTGGCCGAAGTTGGAGTAGGTACGGTGGCAGCGGGCGTGGCCAAAGCGCACGCGGACGTCGTGCTGATCAGTGGAGACAGCGGAGGTACGGGAGCTTCACCGCTGAGTTCTATCAAGTATGCTGGCATTCCGTGGGAACTTGGCTTGGCCGAGACGCAGCAAGTTCTTCTATTGAACGACCTGCGCAGTCGCATCCGCGTCCAGACCGACGGCAAACTCCAGACGGGCCGCGATGTCGTGATCGCGGCCCTGCTGGGCGCCGAAGAATTCGGTTTTGCCACTACACCGCTGATTGCAATGGGCTGCGTCATGATGCGCAAGTGCCATCTCAACACCTGCTCGGTGGGCATTGCCACGCAAGATCCCGTGCTGCGCAAGCGATTTCAAGGGCAGCCCGAGCACGTCATCAATTTCTTTTTCTTTCTGGCGGAGCAGGTGCGGCAGTACATGTCCGAACTCGGCTTCCGTCGCATGGATGAGATGATCGGGCGCGTTGACATGCTCGACGTGCAGCCGGCCGTCAATCACTGGAAAGGCCGAGGCCTGGATTTGTCGGCCATTCTTTATAACCCTCCGGTACCGTCGCGGGTGGCGCGCCGCTGCATTCAGGCGCAGGACCATGGTTTGGAGCAGGCGCTGGATCATCAGCTTCTCGCCGAGTCGCAGGCGGCGATTGAGACTCTGGCGCCGGTCGAGATCAAGCTGCCTGTGCGCAACGTCCATCGCTCCGTGGGAACCATGCTGAGCGGAGCCATTGCCCGCCGCCACGGATCCGCCGGTCTCCCCGACGATACGATTCGCATTCAACTCGACGGATCGGCGGGGCAAAGCCTGGGCGCGTTCCTCGCCAAGGGAGTCACGCTCACCCTCGAAGGCGAGGCCAACGACTACGTGGGCAAGGGTCTTTCGGGCGGACGTCTGATCGTCTATCCGCCGCGACGATCGAGTTTCGCTCCCGAGACAAATATTCTCATCGGCAACGTTGCTCTCTACGGCGCGACTAGCGGCGAAGCGTTTTTCAATGGGGTCGCGGGTGAGCGCTTTGCGGTTCGCAACTCGGGAGCCACCGCCGTGGTCGAGGGAGTCGGCGACCACTGCTGCGAATACATGACCAAGGGCTTGGTGCTGGTGCTCGGAGCCTGCGGCAGAAATTTTGCCGCCGGCATGAGTGGCGGCGTCGCCTACGTTTTTGACGAACGCGGAGACTTCACCGAAAAGCGCTGTAATCTGGACTCGGTGGACCTTGAGCCGGTTCTCGAAGCTCAGGATGTTCGGCTGGTCGAAGGCCGGCTAGTCGAAGAACATCTCGGCGAAGTAAAGCTAGTCAAAGATCTGGTGGCGCGGCATCGCAGTCTGACCGGAAGCCCGCGCGCAGCCTGGATTTTAAAGAACTGGCCGGAAGCGCTGTCCCGGTTTATCAAAGTGTTTCCCCATGAACACAAGCGAGTGCTGGGAGTGAGCCGCAGACACCAGCCCTATATCCCAAGTCCGCCGCTGGCCGGTCCGGCGCCGGTCGAGCAGGTGCAACATGGGTAAGGACACGGGATTTCTGGAATACGCGCGCGAGCTTGCCCCACGGCGTCCGGTTACCCAGCGCGTCAACGACTGGTTCGAGATTTATCTCGATTTTCCCGAACCGAAGCTTCGCACCCAGGGCGCGCGCTGTATGGATTGCGGCGTGCCCTTCTGCCAGACGGGATGTCCCGTCAACAACCTGATTCCCGACTGGAACGATCTGGTGTATCGCGGCCGCTGGAAAGAGGCGGTTCGCCAACTGCATGCGACCAACAACTTTCCGGAATTCACCGGCCGCATTTGTCCAGCGCCGTGCGAAGCGTCTTGTGTGTTGGGGATCAATCAGCCTGCAGTCACGATCAAGCAGATCGAGAAAAATGTCGTGGAGCGCGCGTTTCACGAAGGCTGGATCCGGCCGGAGCCGCCAAAAGTCCGCACCGGGAAAAAAGTAGCCATCGTGGGCTCGGGGCCTGCGGGGTTGGCCGCCGCCCAGCAGTTGTGCCGCGCGGGACACTCCGTAGTGGTTTACGAAAAAGCGGACCGCATCGGCGGCTTACTGCGCTATGGCATCCCCCAATTCAAGTTAGAGAAACACATCATCGATCGCCGCCTGGAACAAATGTCCGCTGAGGGCGTCAAATTTGTTACCGGCGCCGAGGTGGGCAAGAATGTTGCGGTCGAAGAGTTACGCAGCGAGTTCGACGCGATGGTGCTCGCCGGCGGAGCGGAGTCGCCCCGCGACCTGAACGTCCCCGGACGCGATTTGAAAGGAATCCATTTCGCGATGGAGTACCTGCCGCAGCAGAACCGCCGCAATCTGGGCGATGCCATCGAGCCGGAATCGGAAATTTTGGCGAACGGCAAGCGCGTGGTCATTATCGGGGGCGGCGACACCGGCGCCGATTGCCTCGGCACTTGCCACCGCCAAAAGCCTCGATCCGTGCATCAGTTCGAAATCATGCCGAAGCCTCCCGACGAGCGCTCGCCGCTAACCCCCTGGCCACTGTGGCCGATGCAACTGCGCACCGAAGGCGCACACGAAGAAGGCGGCGTTCGCGACTGGAGCATCGCCACCACAGAGTTCACCGGAAAGTTCACCGGCTCCAGTTCCGGCTCTGGGCGGGTCCAGCATCTGCACGCCGTGCGGGTTGGCCCAGCGCCAAGGTTCGAGCCGATTCCCGGCACCGAATTTCGGATGGAAGCGGATCTCGTATTAATCGCGATGGGATTTGCCGGACCGGTTCGGAACGGAATGATCGACCAGTTGGGAGTGAAACTCGATCCACGCGGCAACGTGGCCACGGACCCGAACCATATGTCGTCGGTGCCGGGAGTTTTCGCGGCCGGCGACATGCGGCGCGGTCAGTCGCTGGTGGTGTGGGCGATCGCCGAAGGCCGGAAGACGGCCGCGAGCGTCCACTGTTACTTGCAAACCAACGCGATGCCCTTGGTCACACCCCAGATGGCCAACACCGAAAGACAGCCGATTGCTTCATGATTCGTAGGCGCGGGCGCGAGGAGCAGCCGCGTGACAATCGGCAGCCACGCAAAATATGAATCCGTTCTAATCTGGATTTAGCGCGCATCCGCATTTCGCAGGCTGTGCCTCCGCCGCGCCATCTGTCCCACCCATCGATATTTCTTGGCTTAACCGCCTGCGGAAAAAGCCCGCTTCCGATGCCCAGCCCCTAAAGGGCCATCTGATTTCAAAGTGTTTAAGTCATCTAAGGCGATGACCTGATACGAAGCCCGAGTTTTTCCGCAGCCTGTTAAGACGGCCAAAAGGTTAGTTGGCGAGAGACGACGGAAAGGTCACACTGGATAAGTCAGATTTATGCTCCCCATAAATTACCGCTATTAGCAGAAAGTCGTATCGATTGCAGAAGAAATATGAGTTGGACGCGCTCTCCTTCGACCGCTAAGGTCAAGTTGCTGGCAGAGGAAACGTGCTTGTCATCCGCTGCACGCACCAAGGGAGAAAGAGGACAAACAAATGAGCAATCGCTCCCATTTCGGAGCCGCGGTGGTATTGGCAAGTTTTCTGCTAACGTCGTTCGGCCGTGCGCAGGAACCGGCAGGCACAGGCGCCGCTCCGCCCACCAATATTGCAAATGGATCGTTAGTTTGCAGATCGCAAACTGACGCCGCTCAGCCATGTTCAGCGGATGCGACGGTTGCTGCGAAAAATCCCAAGGAACCGGTTCTGTTGGCGCAAGCGACAGCTTCCGCCGCAGCGCCGCAGGATGCTGCCGCTCCGCCGGCGACTGCGCCAGTCGCGTCTCCAGACCCGGCGCCGGCAGCGCTCCCGACCCCTTCCATGACGGGTCCGTTAGCTGCACTTCCGCCCGCCATCTTCGACGCCGGCCCTTTCGGCAAGATCGCGGTGAACGGCATTCTCGACGGCCTGGGTATGTGGACGGGGAATTATGTAGCGGGCGATGACAGCCACGAGGCGGCTCTGAGTAACGGCCAGGTATTTATTCAAAAGCCCGACGGCTGGTTTCAGTTCTACCTGCAAGCGGGCGCGTACAACATTGCGGCTCTCGGGGCACCGTTCCTCGCGACCGACAAAACGATGACTAAACTCTTCGGCAGGGTGCCAGTTGCCTTTGCGAAGCTCCAGCCGGGGAAAAACAGCCCCTTTAAGAACACCTCGTTACTGATCGGCGAACTGCCAACATTGATCGGGGCCGAGTACACCTTCACCTTCGAGAACATGAACATCCATCGTGGCCTGTTGTGGAACCAGGAAAACGCCGTCAATCGCGGAATCCAGGTGAATCAGGTCATGGGCAAGTTCACCGCGTCGCTGAGTTGGAACGACGGCTTCTACTCCAACCGCTACACGTGGCTGACCGGTTCCTTAACCTACACCAAAGGGCCGCATAGCTTGGCATTCGTGGGAGGTGGAAACTACGGGCAGACCGCGTTTCAGACTTATGCCACACCAGTGCAAAACAACAGCAGTATCTACAACGTGATCTACACCTACACAAAGGGTCCCTGGATTCTGCAACCTTACTTTCAGTACACCAATGTGCCCACCAACCAGAAGATCGGCATCGTAAAGGGCGCATCCACGACGGGCGGCGCCATGCTGGCGAGTTACACCTTTAAACACGGCTTCTCGCTGCCGGTGCGCTGGGAGTACATCTCGAGTTCCGGGAGCGCCACGGACGAAGCTGTCAATCTGCTGTACGGCCCGGGCAGTGCTGCCACATCGATCACGGTAACGCCTACCTTCCAACGTGGCGGCTTCTTCGTTCGCGGAGACCTCGCTTATGTTCATGCAAGCGATATCACCCCGGGAGACGCCTTCAGTCGCAGCGGCATGAACCCGAACCAGCCGCGGGCGATGGCGGAATTCGGGTTCATGTTTGGGAACAATGTTGTTGAGAAGAAACCGTAAATTCGCGGGCACAAGGAGAACAGCAATGGCAGAGAACTCAGCAGAAATGAAACCAACGGTAGGCCTGACCGGCCTGACGATGAACGCGATGGCGCTGATCGCGCCCGGAGCGTTTCTATGGCTCACTTTTGCCGGGCAGGCGGCGGCGGGCGCGACCGCACCCTCGATGTGGGCCGGCATCTTGTTTGCCACCTTGTTGTGCCTTGCCACCGCCGTCTGTTACGCGGAAATGGCGAAGCTGTATCCCGGAACCGGCAGTTCGTATTACTTTGCCGAGCAATCGTTCCTTAATCATGACCAGGCTTGGCCATACGCCCGGCTGGCCAAATTCATCGTCGGCTGGGGCTCGCATCTCTACTACTGGATCTACCCCGGCGTGATGGTTGGCGTCATCGGAGTGATCTCCGGTTATTTGGTCGGGACGCTTTGGCCAAATTTCATGAGCGCCTCCAATCCCGGCCCCATGTTCATGATGGCGGTTGCCGTCGCGTTTTCGTCTGGCGTGTCTTATATCGCCCACCGCGGCATTAACGGCTCGACCTCGGTCAACATCGCGATCAACGTGATTCAGATCAGCGCTCTGATTGTGTTCGCGGTGGTCGCGCTCGGCTACCGGATGAACCATCCCCCGGGCAGCGAAGCTTTCCAGTTTGACGCGCAAACCAGTGCCGCATACAAGTACGAGTTCGCGACCACGTCCCAGACGGTGAACGGCCAAGCTACCGATGTCATCACCCGGGACGCGAACGGCGTGCCGCAGCCCAAGTTGGATGCGGCCGGCAAGCCCGTACCCTATCACGTCAGTTATCCGGAGAAGGATGCGAGCGGCGCTTTTGTCGCTCATCCCACGGCACGCTCGGTGGTCAGCATGCACAGTTTTGGCTGGATGTTTGTGCAGGCCACCATTGCCATCCTCATTCTTGTCGGATTCGAATCGGTGACCTCGATGGGAGGCGAGGCCAAGAACGCCAAACGCGATGTCCCGATCGCGGTCATCGTCTCGCTGCTGGTGCAAGGCTGTTTCTGTTATCTGTTCGAATATTTTGCCGCCAATTACTTTCTCAACAGCGGCTACCCGATGAGTTTTGCCGGAGCTTCGGCGGCGCCCATCGGAGACATGATGACCATGGTCGGCGATGCGCTATTCGGCGCCGGGCGCGGACGCATCTTCATGCTGGCCGAGGCGGCCACCGTGTTCTTGGCGCTGATCGGCACCACGCTCTCATGCATCAACACCGGCGCGCGCGTGACCTACGCCATGGGCAAAGACCAGGAGGTGCCGGAACACTTTGGCATGCTGCATTCCAAGAACCTGACGCCGCATAAGGCCATTTGGACGCTGGCGGTCATTTCCGCCGTGGTCGGGTGCATTACGGTGCTGGTGTTTTTTGGCAACGGCGCCGCTCCCACGGACTCGGCCATACAGGCCTTGCCGCACGGCTTCTGGTCCAGTTTCGGATACACCACCCATGACAAGATGGCGGCGTTGCCAAATACTTTCCTGACGATGACGCTGGCTTCGAACTTCGGCACGTTCTTGCTCTACATGCTGAGTTGCCTGACTTGCATCGTCTGCTATCACAAGCACCCGCAGTTCAAGGTGGTGCGTCATCTGGCGGTTCCCCTGTTCGGGCTGCTCGCCAACCTGGCTTGCATGGCGTTTTATGTGATTGGCCCCTTCATGGGCTATGGCACCAAAATGGAGCCGCTGCTGGCGTTAGGCATCGCGCTGGTCTGGGGCATCTACGGCGGAATTTACTTCTTCCGCATGAGCAAGACCTCCGGCCGCACGACCCTGATTCAAGACCGGGTGACGACGTCCGCATTGATCTAAGCAGCAGAGAAAGACATGAACCACAAAGGACACGAATATCACGAAGGATTTTTCGTCGTGAGAATTTCCTTCGTGTACCTTCGTGTCCTTTGTGGTTCAAGGTTTTTCGCAAATTCAGCCACCACCCGATTTCGGATTACTGGTGTGACCCAATCTTTCGATAAGATATTCCCATCCCGAAGCCGAGCGGCGTCGAAGCGCAGGCGGTTGGTTGTTCGCCGTACTTTACATGTTAGATATTGAATTCTCCGAGCTCTCCGATACGGGCCGCGTGCGCACGCACAATGAGGACTATGTTGGTCACGTAGCGCCCGGCTCTCCCGCGCAAACGCGCTCGCACGGATGGCTTTTCGCCTTGGCCGATGGCGTGGGCGGCCAGCGCCAGGGAGAAGTGGCTTCGCGGGCCGCGGTGCAGGAAGCGCTGGCCGGATTCCGCCGCGCGAAAGACGGGGCCTCGCATAAGGATGTGGTTACCGAACTGGTGCGTGCGGCCAACGCGCGTGTCTGCGAATCCGAGGCTCTTTCCGGCCGCTCCGGTACCGGCATGGCTTCCACCATCGTCGTCTGCGCTCTGCGCTTCGATCGCGCCACGGTGGCTCACGTCGGCGATTCTCGTTGCTATCTGATCCGCAGCGGCGACGCCAAGGCCATTACCCGCGATCACACCGTCGCCGCCGACCAGGAGCGCCTCGGTCTGGTTACGGCCGAAGAGGCCGCCGAATCTTCCGCCCGCCACGTTCTCAGCCGCTCTCTCGGCATGAACCTCTTCGTAAACGTCGATATCGACGAGGTCCAACTATTAGCGGGCGATGTACTGCTGCTCTCGTCCGACGGGCTGCACGGCGCGGTCACCGCCGCCGAAATGGCCGAGGCCGCACGCCGACACCGCAATCTCGCGGCCGCCGCCCAGGAGCTCGTCGACCGCGCCAACGAACAGGATGGCGGCGATAACATCAGTTTGCAGCTCATTCGCGTCCGCAGCGTCGAACGCATGGGGATGTACCGCGGCCGGCCTTATAAGCTACGCTGAGGGCGGAGACCGAAGACGAATCTTGCATCGCTTTCTATCCTTACGCCTTTTTTACGAAAGTTCTGACATGATGGCGGCAGATAGGCTAGATTGGAGCTTCGCCGCTTGCCGAGCGCCTTTGACGCAGATTCACTCACAGATTTACTTACGATGACTGTCCTTCACGCCGGCGACCAACTCGATCGCTACCGCATCGATAGCCTGGCTGCCCGCAGCGGCATGGCCTCCATCTTCCGCGCCACCGACCTTAACAACGGCCGGCCTGTTGCCATCAAAGTTCCTCATCCCGAAGTCGAGGGCGACCCCGCTCTGTTCGATCGTTTCCGCCGCGAGGAAGAAATCGGCAAGATCATGGACCATCCCGGGGTGATGAAGGTTTTCTCCGACGACGACCGCAGCCAGGTCTACATGGTGATGGAGTGGGTCGAGGGACGGCTGCTAAGGAAGATCCTCGGCGAACAGCCGAAGCTCGCGCCGGAGCGCGCCATCCGCATCACGCTGCGCATCCTCGACGCGCTTGAGTACATTCACTCGCACGGCGTTGTGCATCGCGATCTGAAACCCGAAAACGTGATGGTCGACGAGCACGACAACATCAAGCTCATCGATTTCGGCATCGCCGGCAACGTAGGCGCCCGCCGCATCACCTTCGCCAAGTTCTCTCCGACCATGGGCACGCCGGACTACATTTCTCCCGAGCAGGTCAAAGGGCAGCGCGGCGATGCGCGCAGCGATCTGTACGCGCTGGGCGTGATGTTTTACGAGATGTTGACGGGCAAAGTGCCTTTTTCCGGCACGAATCCCCTGCTCATCATGAACGACCGCCTGCTGAACAATCCCGTTCCGCCGCGGGAAGTCGACCCCACCATCACGCCGCAATTACAGGAGATCATCTATCGCGCCCTGGAGCGCGACCCCAAGAATCGCTATCCAAGCGCCCGCGATTTTGCCCGCGACCTCGAGCATCCCGAGCAGGTGGGAGTCACCGACCGCCCAGAATTCCGTAACTGGAAACATCGCCGGACCCCGTGGGCGAAGAAGGCCATTTTTTACGTGCTGATCGCGCTGATCCCGATTGTGATCTTCGGCCTGTTACTCTACGTAGCGCGCCACAGCTAGCGAGCCCTGCTTTATTCGCTGCCTTGGGTACCCCCTCCCCTGGTCTAATGAAGTCAAAGACTTAGAGGCTGCCGGACGCCAGGTCTTTGAGGAATAAGGACTTAGAGATAAAGTCTTTATAAATCAAAGACTTAGGGGCAGTTCCCGGTTCTCAGTTCTCNNCGCAGGCCGAACTGCGCTGTTCTTATTTTACGCGTGCGAGTCAAGCGGCGGAGCCTGTGGCTTATGCGAGAGGTGGCGTCAGTCTGGTTTCCGTAAGAGGCACAAATGTCTGTAGGGTTGTTTCGTGGCGGACCAGTTTCGGAGAAACCGACTCCTGTCCCGGAATAACTTCCGGTTTGCCCGTCATCCGACCGGAACCGGTCTCGACGCGGCCCCCGACCGCCGTAACTCGCGGGTCAGGATTTCTGGACAACGCCTCATTGGGGAGCCGCCGCAGGGGATGCCGACCCGAAGTTGTTCTGATCGACACTGACCCGCTCTGAACCTGGAACTCTCACGGTCTTTTCACAGCACTTCCAACTCCCAAAGAGGGCTACTCAACAAGGCATCCGCCATGTGGCCCAATCGAGCCAAGAACCGCACCAAAGAGCCATTTACGCGAGTGATGTCACGAAATACATTCACACGCATCACATCGTATTTGCCCGCAATGACGGGCAAAGCCGATGCCGCCGCTTTACAACTGACTATCTGTCTGAGAGGCGTATTTGGTGCGGAATTTGTTGACAAGGTGTAAGTGTGCCCGGAAGTAACGCCAAACAAGAATAAAGCTGAAGTTGATTCTGGATCGCGAATAGTCGCGACCGCAAATTCTGTGGAGGAATGTTCATGCCTTGGGAACGTCCGGGGAGGTTCGGCCCGCAAAAAGAGCAACGGTGAAGGCATCGAAAGCGAGAACTACACACGGGCACCGTGTTGTTAAGAAGAAATCGAGTGATTTAGTTACGACGGGAGTGTCTATGACCAGCAGATTGTCCAAGCATCTTCTAAAGAAAGCCCTTCACTGCTTTCTCTTCTCTTCTCTTGCGTTCTTTCTCCAGCCACTAACCGCCAATGCCCAACCGGGGATATTCAGCGCCACCGGCTCAATGACCACCTCGCGGAGCGATCCAATGGCGGTGCTCTTGCCCAATGGCAAGGTGTTGCTCACGGGCGGAACTAGCTCCACCGTTCTGGCTCTGGCGAGCGCGGAGCTTTATGACCCGGCGACCGGGACCTTCAGCGCCACTGGCTCCATGGCCACCGGGCGGTTCGATGGTTTCACGGCAACGCTCCTGCCCAATGGCCAAGTCTTGGTCGCAGGCGGAAATGACGGCTCCATCACCGCGCTGGCGAGCGCGGAGCTTTATGACCCAACCACGGGGACCTTCAGCGCCACTGGTTCAATGACCACCGGGCGGTATCAGCACACGGCGACGCTACTGCCCAGTGGCAAAGTCTTGGTCGCGGCCGGATGCTACGCCGCCAACGGCAACCCCTGTCAGACACTGGCGAGCGCGGAGCTTTATGATCCAGCGACGGGGACCTTCAGCGCCACCGGCTCATTGATCGCCGGGCGGGCCGGTCACACGGCGACGCCACTGCCCAATGGCCAAGTCTTGGTCGCGGGCGGAGTTGACTTCAACTCTTACGTTTCACTGGCGAGCGCAGAGCTTTATGACCCCACGACGGAAACCTTCAGTGCCACCGGCTCAATGATCACCGGGCGGAGCGGCCACTCGGCGGCGCTACTGCCCAATGGCAAAGTCTTGGTCGCGACTGGATACAACTACTCCATCGCGAGCCTCCTGGTAAGCGCGGAGCTGTATGACCCAACGGTGGGGACCTTCAGCGCCACCGGCTCACTGACAACCGGACGGATCTATCAATCGGCGGCGCTGCTGGCCAACGGAGAATTCTTGGTCGTCGGCGGGAGCGGCAACTCCGGCGTTCTGGCGAGCGCCGAGTTGTATGACCCGGCGACCGGAGCCTTCAGCGCCACTGGCTCCCTGATCACCGCGCGAGCTACGTTTAACGAGGCGACGCTACTCCCCAATGGCCAAGTCTTGGTCGCGGGCGGGAGCGGCAACTCCGGTCCTCTGGCAAGCGCGGAGCTGTATACCAGCACCACGACGACCAAGCTGGTTTCGTCACTGAACCCGTCCGCTTATGGACAGTCAGTAACGTTGACGGCGACGGTGACCTCCGGTTCGGGCACTCCGACCGGCAGTGTCACCTTCACCGACGGCGCTAGTACGCTGGGCACGTCGTCCCTGAGCGGCGGCCAAGCGACGCTGGCAACCTCGGCGTTAGGAGCGGGGGGGCATTCGATTACCGCAACCTACGGCGGTGCTCCCGGTTTCATCGGAAGCGCATCCTCGGCGCTGGCGCAGACGGTGAACCCGGCCAGCACGGCCCTGGCGCTTGCCTCGAGCGTCAACCCGTCGGCGTACAGCCAGTCCGTTACCTTCACTGCCACGATTACGCCGCAGTTCGGCGGACAGGCGACGGGTACGGTCACCTTCAAAGACGGCGCGACCATAATCGGAAGTGTCGCCGTCAGCAGCAACTCAGCGAGCTTTGCCACTAACGCTCTGGCGCTGGGCACACACTCGATTACCGGGTCCTATAGCGGCGACTCGAATTTCACCACCAGCAACTCGGGGGCGGTGTCGCAAGTCGTCCACCAGGCGACCACCGGCACGGTCGTGGCTTCCTCGTTGGACCCTGCCTACTTGACTCAGTCCATCACGTTCACGGCCACCGTTACCGGTCAGTATGGTGGCTTGCCAACGGGATCCGTGACTTTCAAAGCGGGCAGCACCACTCTTGGCGCCGCCACCTTGAACAGCAGTGGACAGGCCAGCCTGACCACTTCGTTCAGTACCGCGGGTTTCCGCTCCATCACGGCCGTCTACGCTGGAGACGTGGGCTACCATGGGAGCACTTCCGCTGCGCTTTCCCAGGCAGTGAACAAATTCCCGACCACCACCACGCTGGGTTCGTCGCTGGACCCGTCGTTCGTCGGTCAGTCTGTCACCTTCACTGCGACGGTTAGCTCGACCTACGGTTCCATCCCGAACGGCGACAAAGTTACCTTCAAGAATGGGGCGACAGTTTTGGCCACGGTGAGCTTAAGTGGTGGCATGGCCAGCTACACGACTTCGAGTCTGGCCGCAGGCAGCCACACCATAACCGCCTCCTATTCCGGAGACTCGTCATTCCAGACGAGCTCGGGGACGTTCAAACAGACAGTGAACAAGAATCCGTCGTCCGCTGCAGTGGTTTCCAGCTTGAACCCTTCAACTTACGGGCAGGCTGTGACTTTCACTGCTAGCGTCACCGGCAGTGTGGGTACACCAACGGGCACGGTAACTTTCAAGAGTGGTAGCGCCGTGTTGGGGACTGTATCGCTGAGCAGCGGCACGGCCAGCCTTACCACCTCGACGCTTAGCGCCGGCACCAAGTCGATAACGGTTGTCTACAATGGTGACTCGACCTATGCCGACAGCACCTCGCCGGCACTAAGTCAGAAGGTGAATAAAGCGCCGACGGGGACGTCGATCAGTTCGTCCTCGAACCCGTCAACTTCCGGACAATCGGTTACCTTCACCGTTACCGTAGCTTCCGCTACCGCGACCCCAAGCGGCACGGTGACTTTTAAGTTGGGTGCGACTTTGCTTGGGACTGGAACCCTCAATGGCAGCGGGGTAGCAACCTTCACCACTTCCACGTTGTCGGTGGGATCCCATTCGATCACCGCAAACTATGGTGGAAACTCGAACTTCGTTACAAGTTCTGCTTCCATGACTCAGGTGGTGAATCCATGATCCAAGTAGTTAATGCGCCTCCTCAGCGTGGGGACGCCAGTGTGGGAACGTGCTCACTGGGGTAATCCGCCGGTCAGCTGCTTGCTGACCGGCTTCTCTTTGGAGGCAGAAGATGCCGGACCGGCACAACTGAGAGACTCAGCTTCTTGAATAGTCCTTCTGACAGGTAATCCGCAGTGCAAGATCAACGAAGCAAGGGGTGTTAGCAAACTCCCATTCCTAACGCCATGAGTGGAAGTCCAGGAGGTCCGAGTATCTTACTGTGTTTGCACGGGAGCGATTCTGGGCAGGTTTTCTAACGCCGCTGCCACAACTGTGCTGGAACACCTCTCTGTCGGTCGCGTCGAATCATCACGAGATAAAGTCGCAGCGAATTACCGGCGCGGCGAGGGCGGCAAAAGGACTGTGCCAACTCCCGAGTAGTCGGCAATGCGGAAGTAATTCGGGAGCCCTTCAGCTGTTCGTGCTGACGGTCCGGAAACGGGGTTATCGGAAACTTTACCTACTCACTGCCCGGCAACTTTCAACGTTGCAGGAATTCGTCGCCGTGAATGTCAAGCTCCGGATAAGCACCAGCGCCTAACTCGAACAGATCCATCCCCTGCAACTCGCCTTCACGTCCCACCCGCTGGCGGTAGACGCGATCCAATAACCAGTTCAATCCATAGGAAAGCGGCAGCACGAACCCGAGCAGCGTGGCGATTCCCACGACCTGCGCCATCCACTGTCCACGCGGCCCCGCATCCGCCAGCAACGCGACCGCCAGCACTCCCCAAAGACCGCCGACTGCATGCACGGAAACCGCGCCGCCCGGGTCGTCAACCGCGAGTCGGAACTCCAAGAAATCCGCGACCCAAACCACCAGGATTCCTGCCACTCCGCCGACAATCATGGCCGCTGCCGGCTTCAGCAATGCGGCCGCCGCGCTGCTCGCAACCAGGCCCGCGATCCATCCGTTGGCGATGAGCGACGCGTCAGGCCGCCCAAACCTCGCTCGCGTCACCACCGCTGCCGTCAATCCAGACGCCGCCGCGCACAGCGTGGTATTGATCGCAATCAGCACCGCGCGCCCCGGCTCCACGCTCAGAAACAACATCGCCCCGGCAGAATTCAGCGCCATCCATCCGATCCACGCGAACACGCATCCCAGAAGAACCACCACTACGTTGTGTCCGGGAAGCGCGACCGGCATGCCTTCTGCCGAGAACTTCCCGCGGCGCGGTCCCAGAATCCACGTGATCGACAACGCCGTCAGCCCACCCACGACCTGAATTGTGGCTGAGCCGCCGCCATCCACGAAGCCCCGGCCCAAGCCGCAGTTTGCACCGAGTTGCGCGAGCCATCCTCCGCCCCAGGCCCAGTGCGCAAACAGCGGATAGGTCCACCCTGCGAGCAGCGTCGTCGAGGCACAGATTGCGCCCAAGCGCCAACGGTCCGCGCCTGAACTCAGCGGAATCATCCCTGCCAATCCGACACTGAACACCTGCAGCAACATCACAAGCGCCGCCGGGGAGAGATCCAGTCGCAGCCCGCGCAGGAAGAAGGGCTCGGCTGCAATCCAGCCCCAGGTCTTTCCTGCGACTACCAACCCATGATCCGGGCGGCCGGCGGCGCCTTGCCACGCGAAACCGACGATCACGTACACCAACGCGGCCACTGCCGTCACGCACAGCGCCCCAACCATGGCGTGGGCCGCGCTCCGCGACCTCCCCAACCCCGAATTAATCAGCGCCAGGCCCGCGCCGGCAAATGGAACCAGAAGGATGAGGAGCAAGCAGAACACCGCGGATATTTCCGGGAGGGTAACAAGAGAAGGAGCCACGAAAGGCGTCACTCTCCTTCCGCCGGCAGAACCAGATGAGCACGGATCGCCAGCGCGAGTCCGAATAACTCTACCGCTATGCCGGCCAGCACGAATCCGGCGCGCCCACCAGCCGATGGCAGCAGGGCGACGGCGCCCACCACAATCGCCCATCCCGCAACCAGCAATAAGAGACCCGCGAGCTTCATACTCTTCTATCCCCAAGAACTCGAACGCGCTGGCATTGGCCCAACCGATAAGGCTAATGCGGCTGCGACGCTGGGTCCAATCGAATTTTTTCATTGTACATATAAAGAAAACCTAGAAAGGAAAAGACCAGGTGAAACCATTCCTGTTAGGATGGCGGGACGCTTGGACCTATGAGAAACCTGCTCAATCACCTCGTAGCGCACCGCAGCGGGGCGCTCTTCCTTCTGACCATCGCCGCGTTCCTGGAAGTTTACGGCGACTCGTGCTTTCAGTCGGCGCTGTATCGCGCTTCCGGGATGAGCCGCGCCCTCGCTTTTGTCGGCGGAGCACTGTCGCTCGCCGCTTATGGATTGGTGGTCAACGCCCCCCGCTGGGAGTTCGGCAAACTGCTTGGCGTCTACGTTGTCCTTTTCTTCCTTTTGGCACAGATCGTGGCCCGAGTAAAGTTCGGCCAGACCCCCACACTCCCCATTCTGATCGGCGGAGCGCTCATTGTCGCTGGGGGCATAATCATCTCGGTCAATTGAAGTCGACGGCGCAGGATCGAGTTGTCTCACGCCGAGATCTTGCCCGAATACAAGGCCATCCCGACAACGGCGTCCACCCCCAGCGCGTCGAGGACGTCGATTTCTCCTTGCGTTCGGATGCCGCCCGCCGCCACCAGTCGCCGCGAGGTGGATTGCCGGATTGCCCTGACCGTCTCCATCGGGATCCCGCCCATTAACCCCTCGGTATCGATGTGCGTGTAAAGAAAAGTCTCGCAGAACGGTTCGAGCGCGCGAATCATGTCGAACGCGGTAAGGGCAGTCTCTTTTCGCCAGCCGTCGATTGCAACCCGGCCGCCTCGGGAATCGAGTGCAAACACCAGCACCGCGGTGCCAAGTGTACTGGCCAGCGTGGAAGCGAACTGCGTGTTGATCTTGCCGTCCTCCAACAGCGCGGAGCCGAGAATGACCTTGCGCGCACCCGCCTTTAAGACTTCCTGCGCCGTTTCGAGGTTGCGAATTCCGCCGCCAACCTGGCAGTTGAGCCGTTCTACAATCTGATTCACCAGGAACCGGTTATTCCCAGCGCCCCGGGCGGCGTCGAGGTCGATCACCTGCACCAGCGGATATTTGGAGAAGCGCTCGATCCAATAGTCGAAGTTGTCGAACTCCAGAGCTTTCTTCTCGCCCTGCACCAACTGCACAATCTTGCCGCCCATCAGGTCGATCGACGGAATCAGCATGGCCACCTCACCGCGACGCCGGCGTCGTGCAGTTCGCTTTTCAGTTGTGCGATGTTCTCAATGCCGAAGTGAAAGATGGAAGCAGCCAGAGCCGCGTCCGCGCGTCCGTCGCGGAACACCTCGATGAAGTCGCGCGCCGATCCTGCGCCTCCGGAGGCAATGACGGGAATCGAAACCGCCTCGGCCACCTCGCGGACTAACTGGCAGTCAAATCCCGATTGAGTTCCGTCCCGGTCCATCGAGGTCAGCAGAATCTCGCCCGCTCCGCAAGCCGCCGCTTCGCGCGCCCATTGAATCGCATCCCGGCCCGTGGGCGTACGCCCGCCAGCGACGAACACTTCAAAACTTTTGTCAGAACTTCCGTCGACCTTTCTTCCGGCATCCCTTCTGGCATCGATAGCCACCACCACGGCCTGCGAACCAAAACGCCCTGCGATCTTGCCGATCAACGCGGGGTCACGCACGGCGGCCGAGTTGATGGCGATTTTATCCGCGCCCGCATCGAAGACCGCAGCTGCATCTTCGAGCTGGCGAATTCCGCCTCCCACCGTGAACGGAACAAACAGCGAGCGCGCGGTGCTGCGGACCGCGTCCAGCAGGGTGCGCCGGTTCGCGCTGGTTGCGGTAATGTCGAGCAGCACGATTTCATCGGCGCCGTTGCGGGCGTGGGCCGTGGCACACTCCGCCGGATCGCCCGCGTCGCGTAGATTCTTGAAACGCACACCCTTCACGACACGGCCGCCATCCATGTCAAGGCAGGCGATGATACGTTTGGTCAACACATTAGACCTCGGAGATCAGACCTCGCAAATCAGGCCTCACAGAAATTCTTCAGAATCGAAAGTCCCACTTCGCCGGATTTCTCGGGATGGAACTGCACTCCGAAAATGTTGCCGCGCTCGACGGCGGCGGTAAACTGCAGTCCGTATTCGCTGGCCGCCGTCATTCCAGGCACCACGGGCGCATGAAACGAGTGGGTGAAGTACACAAATGAGTCCTGTGCGACGCCGCGCAGTAACCGCGAGCCTTGCTGAACTCGCAAAGAATTCCAACCGACATGCGGCGACTTTACGGAGGACGGAAACTGCCGGCACCTGCCGGGAAAGATTCCCGCTCCTGCAACCTCGGCGCACTCCTCACTCCCTTCGAAGAGCCACTGCATTCCCAGGCAGATTCCGAGCAACGGCTTGCCGGCGCTGGCGGCTTGCAACAAGGCCTCGCGCAAACCGCTGCGGTTCAGAGCTTGCAGAGAAGAGAAATGCCCCACTCCGGGGAATACGATCTTGTCCGCAGTTGCTACGGTTTCAGGCTGGTCTGTCACTAGGACTTCAGCACCGAGATAGTCGAACGCCTTCTTCACCGAATTCAAGTTGCCCGCGCCGTAATCGACGATGGCGATCATAGGAGTCCCTTGGTGCTCGGGAGCATGCGGCCCAGGCGGCGATCGCGGGAGCACGCGCCGCGCAGCGCCCGCGCAAAAGCTTTGAAGAGCGCTTCGATCTTGTGATGACTGGAGCGCCCGTAGAGCACGCGCGCGTGAACATTGGCGCGCGCGCCGCGCGCGAAGCCTTCGAAGAAATCGCTCACCAGTTCCACCTGCAGATCTCCCACCCGCACCGCGCGGACCTTGGTATCGACCACCGCGACCGCGCGTCCACCGAAATCCACGGACGCCAAGGCGAGAGTTTCATCCATGGGCATGACAAAGTAACCGGCGCGCAGAATGCCGCGGCGATCTCCCAAGGCCCGGTCGAAGACCTCGCCTAGCGCGATGCCGGCGTCCTCCACGGTGTGGTGCTGATCCACATCCAGGTCGCCCACCGCCGCGAGTTTCAGATCGAATCCGCCGTGCCGCGCAAACAGCTCCAGCATGTGGTCAAGAAAGCGGATTCCGGTCGAGACCTCGTACTTCCCGCGACCTTCAATGGTGAGCGCGATTTGGATTTCCGTTTCCGCGGTCTTGCGATGCAGCTTGGCTTTTCTCACGCCCTCACCTCGCGGCGCTCCCCGAGTTTCGCGATCACTTCACTCAGCGCGCCAATCAGAGTCCGCGTATGTTCGTCCGATCCCACCGTCAGGCGCACGCAGCCTTCGCATCGTTGATCGGAACTTCGATCGGAGCTCCGATCGCGCACCAGGATTCCCCGCGCCCGCAACGCCTGCACAAATTCCGCATGGGCGGGACCGACGCGCGCCAGCACAAAGTTGGCGCGGCTCGGCCAGTATTGAAGTCCGAGATTGCTGAGTTCCCGCTCCAACATTGCGCGGCCGCGCTGTACCTCGGCGACGTAGTGTTCGACATACTCTTGATCCTTCAGCGCCTCCGGCAACGCCGCCAGCGCGACTGCATTCACGTTGTAGGGGGAAGCGACGCGGCGCACCATCGCCATCTGTCCCGCATCTCCGGCGAGAATGCCGATGCGAAGGCCAGCCAACCCGTAGGCCTTGGAAAATGTGCGCGCCACGAAGAGATTCTCTGGCCGAGCGGCATGGTTAAGGATCGTCTCTCCATGAAATTCAAAATAAGCTTCGTCCACCAGAACCGCTGCCCGGGGCGCCGCTTGGGCAATCTGAAGTAAGACCTCGGATGCCACGGCCACTCCGGTTGGATTGTTCGGATTCGCGATCGCGATGAGCCGTGTACGTGGGCTGATCCGCGACAGCAGGTCCTCCAAAGGAAAAGCGAAGTTCTCACCCGAGAGGACTTGGACCACGCTAGCGCCTTCCGCCTGAGCGAAGATGGCATACAGCGCAAACGTGGGCACGACGATGATCGCTTCGTCTCCGGGCTCGAGATAGGTCGAGCACAGCAGATGAATCGCCTCATCCACGCCGTTCGTGAGCAGAACCTGAGCCGCATTGAGTCCGAGAAAATCAGCGGCCTCGCGTTCCACTGGCGCGCGCTCGGGATAGCGTGCCAGGGCTTCGGCATCCAGCGAACGCAGCCGTACCAACACACGCGGCGAGCATCCGATCGTGCTCTCGTTGAANNTCAAGCATAAGAGGACCTCACTCGCAATGATT
The DNA here is from genome assembly GCA_003132325.1 of Acidobacteriaceae bacterium. Taxonomy (GTDB): domain Bacteria; phylum Acidobacteriota; class Terriglobia; order Terriglobales; family Acidobacteriaceae; genus Acidiflorens. Next base: position 18,833 of record PKXK01000274.1, on the reverse strand, counting down.
CAGCGTGCCCGCGCAAGCCCTCGGCTTCGGCCAGCACAATCGCCGGTGCTGCGATGCGGCGGATCCCTGCGCGGGAAACTTCCTGGCAAGAGACGATGCGGACGTAATCCAGCACGCTCAGTCCACCACGCACGCGTGCCATCGCTCCGGTAGGCAAAACGTGATTCGGACCTGAGATGTAGTCGCCCGCGGACTGCGGCGTGAATTCGTTTATAAAAATGGACCCGGCATTCTGCACTGCCGGTACGAGCGCCGGCGGCAGCGTGAGATGCTCGGGCGCGATGCGGTTCGCGGTCTCGACCGCCTGATCGAGCGAAGCAACCAGAAGGATGGCCCCGCGACGGGAAAGTGACTGGCCAGCAATTGGATTAGCCCGTGTGCGCCGCTGCACTTCTGTCTGCACCGTCTTCGCGAGTCGACGCGACGTCGTAAGCAAGATGCAGAGCGCGTCGGGATCATGCTCCGCCTGCGCCACCAGGTCAGCTGCAATGAAGACTGGGTCGCCCTCGCCCTCCTTGCTAATGAACACGGCTTCGGTAGGACCAGCCAGGAACTCAATGGCGCAATCGAAAGCAACCAGTTTCTTGGCAGCGGTCACGTACCGGTTGCCGGGACCAACAATCTTGTTCACGCGCGGAATGCTCTTCGTCCCATAGGCCAGCGCGGCGATTGCCTGTGCTCCGCCAACGCGGTAGAACTCGCGCACGCCAAGAAATGCGGCCGCCGCCAAAGTAGCCTGGACCGGGCGTGGAGACACCACACGAATCCGCGGCACCCGTGCGACCTGCGCCGGAATCACCGTCATCAGCAGCGTGGAAGGCAATGGATAGCGGCCGCCGGGAACATAGCACCCCACCGCTTCTATGGGGCGTACCAACTGTCCCACCGAAACTCCGGGCTGAATTTCGCGCCGCCACTCCTCTGGTTTCTGCCACTCGCAGTAAGTGCGAATGTTGCCTGCGGCCTGCGCGATCGCGTCCTGCAGTTCCGGGCGAGTTCTCTGCCAGGCTTCATGCAGGTCAGTCTCGGGCACGCGCAGAGGTTCGCTGCTGCCCAACCCATCCCACCGCTGCGCGTATCGTCGTAAGGCAGAATCGCCTTTCCGCCGGACATTGCTCACGATGCGCCGTGCCGCGGGCTCAACCTCGGCCAGATCGTGCGCCCCGCGCTCCTCCACCGCACGCACAAACCGGTCTCTCGCAAGCCCTTCCAGAATGCGCATCATCATCTTCATCACATCACCACCTTGTTCAGCGGATACTCGACGATCCCTTGCGCATTCGCTTGCTTGAGCTTCGGAATCAAGGTCCACGCGGTGTGCTCTTCGATGATGGTATTGACCGCGACCCATTCGCCATCAGCCAAGGGCGCGACAGTCGGATTCTTCAGCGCGGGCAGCAGGCCCAGAACAGCGGCCAAGTCTGGCTTGCGCACGTTGAGCATCAGGCCAACCCGGCCCTGAGCGGCAATGGCTCCGCAGAGCATCACCGCCAGGTTTTCAATCTTTTGCCGCCGCGCGGGATCGGCCCACGCCGCCTTGTTCGCGACCAGTTGCGTGTTTGACTCCAGCACCGTTTCGATGATTCTCAGATGATTCGCGCGCAACGAACTGCCGGTCTCGGTGACTTCGACGATGGCATCGGCCAGCAACGGCGGCTTCACCTCAGTCGCGCCCCAGGAGAACTCCACGCGCACCGGCACGTTCCGGCTGGCAAAATAATTCCGCGTGAAGCTCACCAGTTCGGTGGCGACGATGCGGCCGGCAAGGTCATCGGGCTTCTGGAAAGCTGAATCCTCCGGTACCGCCAGCACCCACTTCACTTTGCCCATGCTCTGTTTCGCATAGATCAGGTCGGTCACGCTGACTACTTCGAGGCCGCTTTCCAGCACCCAGTCGAGACCGGTCAGGCCCGCGTCCAGCGCGCCGTGCTCGACATAGCGCGCCATTTCCTGCGCCCGAATGAGCAGGCATTCGATTTCAGGATCGTCGGTGGCGGCGCAGTAGGAGCGCGCGTTGGTGTAGACTCGCAGCCCGGCGCGGGTGAACAGGCTGAGCGTCGCTTCCTGCAAGCTTCCTTTGGGAATGCCCAGACGAAGTTTCATCGCCGCGCCTCTTCTACAGCCAGCGCCGCCGCGCCCAGCGGCAGTTCCTGCGTGAAGCAGGATCTGGAGCCCGTATGGCAAACCTTGCCCGCGCCCAACACGCGGACTCGCAGCAGCACCGTGTCGCGGTCGCAGTCCGTCCATGCCGCCACGACCTCCAGGCGGTTGCCGGAGGTTTCTCCTTTGGTCCACAGCGCCCGCCGGGTGCGGCTGTAGAACGTGACGAAGCTCGTCCGCAAGGTCGCCGTCAGCGCTTCGCGGTTCATGAAGCCAACCATCAATAACTCCCCGGTGGCCGCGTCCTGAATCACGGCGGGCGCCAAGCCTTGCATTTTGTCGAAATCGATCTCCATTGCAATCTCCTCTTCCCATTCGTTCCCGGTGCTGCGAACGCCCGCAACAGAAAAAAAAGACCCGCTGTTGCGAAGTTCGCATCAGCGGGCTCGGAGTTCCTATGACTGCTTCAGGCTATCATCCGTCGTTCTCCGCCGACACGCTCATCGCATGGTGATGATGATGGTGACGGTGGGAGTTCGACGAGATCATAACGATTCGACCTTAGGGCACTCCACCTTTCTCCGTCAATCGAATTCCACGCCCTCGCCGTGGCAGAAATCAAGAACGCTGCCATTCGTCTCGCGGCGGCCATCTCGATCGTCCCCGAAGGGAGCGGATAAGTCCTGTTAAGAAAATCACTTAGCACTTCAGGGATTCGTCCCGCGAAAAATCAGCATCACAAATTTGAATTGTCTCGATCAATTCTTTGCGTGCGCATTCTGCCCGCAAAACGAAAGATTGAATCTAAAATCGACAATGTCAAGCGAAATGGTTAGGATCACGCGAATGTCACTGACTCAGAACCAGAAGAACCGGACTTGTTATTGCATGTGTTGTTGCATGTGCGCATCCGTGTCTTCTGGCACTGGGAGGTTGCTGACCTAAAAATTTCTTAGCATCGGCATATTCCAAACCCATCGCCAGAGAAAGCTGGCGATGGGTTTTTCTTTTTTATGGCTAAAGCTGACCAGGAAACGAAAACGCAAAGAGTCGAGCGCCTGAAGCGGGAGAAGAATCCCTGGGAAGGCCTCGAGGAGATTCGCCGTTTCGCGCGCGACGGATTCGATTCCATCCCGCCGGAATGGCTGGGCACGTACTTCCGCTGGTGGGGCATCTACACGCAGGGCGACGGAGCCGGCGTAGTCGGGGGCAAAGGCGGGGAAGGGAAGGCGGTGCCGCGCTTCATGGTTCGTATCCGGATTGCGAACGGCCTGCTCACCTCTAACCAACTCCGAACCATCGCGGGCCTTACCCGCCGTTTTGCGCGCGGAATTGCCGACATCACGGTTCGCCAAAACATCCAGCTGCATTGGGTAACCATCGAAAGCCTGCCCGAAATCCTGGGAGCACTCTGGGGATGCGGCCTGAATACTCTGGCCGCCTGCGGCGATGTCACCCGAAACATCACCGGCTGCCCGGTCGCAGGCGTTGACAGGGACGAAATCTGCGATGCCTCTCCACTCGCGCTTGGGGCCACGCGCATCTTCACGGGCAACCCAGAGTTCTACAACCTGCCGCGCAAATTCAAGATCTCGATCACCGGATGCCGTGTGTGGTGCGCGTATCCGGAGATCAACGACATCAGTCTGACTGCGACCGAACGGACGGTCCGCGGCAACCCGGAGGTGGGCTTCTCGCTGCGGGTCGGCGGCGGGCTTTCCACCGATCCCCACTTCGCCACCCGATTGGATGCCTTTGTGCGCTGGCACGAAGTCCAATCCATGCTCCGGGCGATTGCGGAACTGTTCCGCGAATCTGAGGTGCTTCGCGAACATCGCGAGCGGGCCCGCTTGAAATTCCTCTTTCTGCGCAACGGCTGGACTGCCGAGGGTTTCCAGAAAGAACTTGAGCGGCGGCTGGGCTACGCCCTGGAACCAGGGGTCGAGGAGAAGATTCCCGACGATGTTTACCGCGACCACATTGGAATCCACCCGCAAAAACAGGCTGGGTACTGCTACGTGGGCGCGTTGGTGCTGCGCGGCCGCATCACCGCCGACCAGATGCATGCTGCCGCGGATCTCGCCGAGCGTTTTGCAAATGGCGAACTGCGAACCACGAACATGCAAAACCTCCTCATCGTGAACGTGCCCCAACTGCAGGCGGAATCGCTGGCCAAAGAACTGGCTGGAATCGGACTTCAAGTCGGAGGTTCGCCGTTCGGGCGCGGTGTGGTCGCCTGCACTGGGAGCGAATTCTGCAAGCTCGCCATCACCGAAACCAAGGGCTTCTCCCGATGGCTGGTCGACGAACTCGACGAGAGGCTGCCCGGATTCGCGCAGCACCTCAGGCTCCACGTTACGGGCTGTCCCAATAGCTGCGGTCAGCACTGGATTGCCGACATCGGAATCGAGGGCAAGAAGATCAAGGTTCAAGAGCAGATGCTCGATGCGTACTACTTCTGCCTCGGTGGCGGGCTCGGCCTGCACCAGTCCCTGGCGCGTCCGGTTGGATATCGATGCCTGGCCAGCGAGGTTCCCGATGCAATTGAGCGCCTGCTGCGCCGCTATCTCGAGCGGCAATTGCCGGGTGAAAATCTGCGCCAGTTCTTTGCGCGTCACGGCGATGGCGAACTGCGCACATTTCTGGCGGGAGAAGCGGTGGAGGCAGCCGTCCGGGATATTCCCGCCGGACTGGTTCCACACGGTATTGAAGGTTGAATTCGCTGCAGGAGGTCAGGATCGTATGAAAGGCAAAGTCTATCTGGTTGGCGCCGGACCCGGAGATCCAGAATTGCTCACGCTGAAAGCGGCGCGCGTGCTGAGAACTGCGGACGCGGTGCTGCACGATGATCTGGTGGGTCCGCAGATCCTTGAGTTCGCTCCGCCCCAAGCCCAGCGCTACAACGTCGGCAAACGCTGCGGAAAAGCGACCATCAGCCAAGCGGAAATCAATTTCCTCATGGTGCGCCTGGCCTCTCTGGGGCTTCGAGTGGTCCGACTGAAGGGCGGAGACCCTCTGGTGTTCGGGCGTGCCGCGGAGGAAATTGCGGCTCTGCGCGAGGCCGGCATCGAATTCGAAGTCGTGCCCGGCATTACGGCCGCTCTGGGAGCCTGTGCGTCGGCGGAGATTCCATTGACGGACCGCCGTTCCTCTCACGCCCTCATCTTTCTCGCCGGGCATCATGCGGTAGAAAACGATCCGACCAACTGGCAGGCGCTGGTTTCCAGCGGAGCCACCCTGGTGATCTACATGCCCGGTTACCAATACGGGAAGATCTCAAAAAAGCTGCGAGCGGCGGGATTGGCGGGCGAAACACCGTGCGCCGTAGTTTCGCGCGCCACAACCGCGCAAGAACAGGTCTTTACGACTGACCTGGAAAACCTGCCGGGAGCGCCGCAGTTGCCTGCTCCGACGTTGCTGGTGGTCGGCGAAGTAGTACGACATGCGGCTCACAACGGACTGCTCAAACAGTCGATTTCACTGAATTCCGAATTTTTGCAACAGAACTTTCCGGTTGGACCGGTTCATTCAATCATTGATGAAGGGCGGACAGTATGAAGGCGGAAGTGGAAAGAATCCATCTGTTGGCAGAGCAGTGGAGCGCTCAAGACGTGTTGCGTTGGGCATTTACCGCATTTCGGAACCACGTCGAAATTGCTTCGGGGTTTGGCGTGGAAGGAATGGTACTGATTGATATTGCCGCGCGTCTGCAGCCGGCTCTGCGCGTGTTCACCCTGGATACCGATTTTCTGTTTCCCGAAACCTACTCCCTCATCGAGCAAGTGGAGAAGCGATACGGAATCGCCGTCGAGCGGCTGAAGCCGGCGCTCACGCCCGAAGAACAGGAACTACGTCACGGCGCGAAGCTCTGGAGCCGCGCCCCGGATGCGTGCTGCAACCTCCGCAAAGTCGAACCGCTGCGCAACAAACTTTCCCGGCTGCAGGCTTGGGTCACGAGCATCCGCCGTGATCAAACTTCGGTCCGGGCAACGGCGCGCAAAGTCGAATGGGATTCCAAATTTCACCTGGTGAAGGTCAATCCCCTAGCCGACTGGACCTCCGAGAGGGTCTGGCGCTACGTTCGGGAACACAACGTTCCCTACAATCCTCTCCACGACCAGAACTATCCGAGCGTCGGATGCACCCATTGCACGCGCAGCGTTCTGCCCGGAGAAGATCCCAGGTCAGGACGATGGGCAGGCTTCAAGAAAACCGAATGCGGCCTGCACGGTCCTTCGCAGGACGACGGTCTGGTTTCCGAAATCGCGCCCGTAAGTTCGAGGTCGGTCGCGAACGGGTAGCGTAGCAGGGCAGCGTCCAAGCCGCTGTTTCAAAGAAGGGTGCCGTCTAAGACTGGCACCCGACCTTACCTCGCCAAACGCACCTCGGCAAGCTTACCTCGCCAAACCCAGGCTTGCGGCGTTCCTCAGTGACCGCCCAACAGAATTACCGTCTCGGTCGCAAAAGTGCCCCGCAAAATGCCGATGCGAACTTTCCCGGTTTTGTCCGCCAGTTCAGCGGCCAGTTCCATTGGCGTCCGGACGGCTTTGCCATCCACAGACTTGATTAGATCGCCAGGCTTCAGCGATGCCATCTCCGCGACGCTTCCCGGCTCGATCGACAGAATTTTCGCTCCATCGAATTCCTGGGGCGCAGCCACAATGCCCAGCGGATGGACCGGCATCCCGCGACTCGGCGCCGGCGCCGGCACACTCGCCGGTCTCCGAGCCGGCTGAGGAGCGGACGTCACCGGAGTCGGAGATTGGCTCTCAGCAGGCGTCTCAGACGGTTGCCCTTCGGAAGGCGCAGACTTGGTTTTATGCCAGGGGCGAATCCAAGAACGATGGGACCCGGACTTAGCCTTGGGTTCCTTCGGAGCCTTGGGCTCGGGCGGAGGGAAATTGCCGCCAAAGCGAAAAGCGATTCCGCCCGCGACGCGGAAGTCGCTTTGGTTCGCCGCGCCGAAGTTGTTCAGGTGGCGGGCGAAGACATAATCGGCCGGCCCAAACTGAAGTCCGACATGACGAAAGAGCCAGTAATCGACGCCGCCGCCCGCAGCGAGCGCCATCGACGTATTGGACACGGTAACCCCGGAGCCAAGAATATCCGCCGTGTCTTGCCCAAACAGGCCGTGTACAAAGCCCGTCAATTTCCGGGAGCGATCTCCAATCGTGAAACGCGGCCCAAGCCCCCAGGAGAAATCGTCGCATTTCAGAGTCGTACCACCGCAATTGTTAAGCCAGTGGTCGCTGAAATTCCCCTCAAGGGCGAGGTGATGAAACGAGAATACCGAGGCGGAAACGTCCCAGCCATTAAGCTTCAGCCGCTGCTGGGAGGTTGGCACCCCGCTCGTTGGCACGTCAAAATTCAGGTACGAGTAGCCGCCGAATACATCGACCGCCGGAATATTCTGCGCGGAAGCAATGCCCAGAAGAAAGAGGACTGACAGAGCGAAGTGGACAAGATTTTTCATGTTCCCGATTACTCCTCCAGAGAATACAACCTGGCACAATTACCTGAATATAACAGCCATCGCCGTCAACAATTACCTGGGGAATCGGGGCTATGCCCCGCTTTGGACGGGGCAAAACCCCGTCCCCACGCAATCGTCGCCGCCGGCTCCAACCTTAGAACGTGATCCGTACTCCAAACTCCATTTGCCGCGGGGCCCCGTTCGCATACGTGCCCGAACCGGCCAGAACCCGGTCCAGCCGCGAAGTGCAGAACGTGGTTGAGTTGCCGCAGAAACCCGCCGAACTTGCGTTGTTCAGCGAACTGCCCGGCGCGCCGTTCAGCACGCCGCTTAACTGGTTCCCCGCGCCCCCAAAGTTGGCGAAGTTGAAAACGTTAAACAAAGACGCGTTCGGCTCCAGCTTCACCCGCTCCCCAATTCGGAACGGCCAGCTCAAGCGCAAGTCGATCGTCTTCAGCCAGGTCGCTTCGGCAAAATGCCCCGGCAGGCCTTGAATCACCGGTGAATAAGCGCCCAGTTTTACAAGTTGATCTCCGCTGAACAGGCCGCTTGGCAGGAGCGCCTGACCCGCCGGCGTCAACTTCCCGGCGTACGTTGAGTTGTAATATGTGAGCAACTTGGTCAACTGGCTGGTCGAGTATTTTCCCGTGCTTCCGATATTCCCCAAGAGATCGCCGACCGTGCCGTCACCAGTAAGATCGCTGCGGAAGATTTCTCCCGCCACTCCGCCTCCGTCCTGTTGTGGAATATACAGGCTCAGCGGAAGCGGCGACGCCAGATGCGCGATCATCGAAAGCCGCAGTCCGCGCGGCAACTCCGCCGTCGGAGTGAATGTGAACTGGTGCGTGCGGTCCAGCCCCGAAGACCCGAAATGCCCCCGGTGCGGCCGGTTGTAATCTTCCGCGACGTTCATCAGCGAATAATCTCCGCCGCTGCCGTTCGGCTCCGCCAGGTTGCTGCGATAGCGCGACCACGCGTACGCCATCGTGATGTCCAGCCGTTGCACGCGCTTCGTCGGATTCGCCACGCTCGTCTTGTACGCGAGATGCAGACCTTGGTACGTGGACCGCCCGCCCGGAAAGTACATGATGTTCGAGCCCACCGCCGGATTGATCCCGCCGAAGGACGCCTGCTGCTTTCCCAGGACCGAACACGGAAACGGTCCGCAGAACGCATTCGATGAATCCAGACCGTGGCGCGCGAAATCGGTGATGGTCGCTCCCGGCACTGTATTGATATAGCATTGCACCGCAGCCTGCGAACTGCTGCCGGCGAATTTTGCCTGCGGACACGCCGTCGCCGACGCCGTATTCGCCGTCAGCGTCGCATTTATTGCGTCCAGTTCTGCCTGGTAGGTATTTTGGGTGGGGTCCAGATTGTCGCCGTCGGTGAGGTAGTTCGCGCCTCCGACATGGTTGGTATCAATCCCCAGCGGAAACTGCGTGCCCAGTTCGCGCACATAGTCGATGGAGAACATGCCGCGCTCGCCAATCTGTTTCTGAATTCCGAAATCCATGTGCACCACGCGGGGAGTCTTGTAACCGGGCGCGAGCAGACCGCCAAAATTCGCCACGCTGTTCGCGAGCGAATACACGTTCGCGCCCGTCACCGCCGACTGCGCTGCCACAAACTGGGACTGCAGGTCCTGAATCGCCGTCGCAACCGACCCGATCGGCTGCCCGCAAATCTGTGTCGCGATATCCAGCGTTTGTTCGGAGCTTACCACCACCGAACTCACCGGCGTTCCATTCGGCATCAGCACCGCCCCCGCCGGACACAGCGTCAGGCTGCGGTTGTATTGCCCGTTTGACAAGCGGTTGATGCGATCCTGATACGCGTTCTGCAGCAGAAAATTGTCATAGAACATCCCCGCGCTTGCCCGCACCACCATCCGCCCATTGTGTCCCGGATCCCACGCCAAACCGAATTGCGGAGCAAAATTCCAGTCTGGCTGGTTTACCTTCTGGCCGAGCAACTGATGCGTGGGGCTCGGCGCGACGGCGTTCGGAATCAGGCCGAATTGATCGAGAATGAAGCCGCCGCTTGGGCACGGCGGAAGGTTCGCGACCTTGCTGTCGGCCAAGGCCGAACACGGCACCGCCGCCAAGTCGCCGTTCGTGCGCCCAGTGTCCCGAACATAGTTCACGCCAAAGCTGATGTTCAGGTTCGGAAACAAATTGAACGTGTCGCCCAGATAGCCCTCGATGCGCGTGTCGAAGTGTCCGCCCGCCGAGCGGTTGAAGGCTGAGTTCTCGCTGAAGTTTCCGAGGCCGTTGAAAATTGTGACCGTGCCCACCGGATAGTTCAGCGGATTGTCCGCCGCNNCATAAAAATCTCCCTGCGCGATGCGATGAACCGCTCCTCCGAAACGTATCGTGTGATTCGCCTTGTAAACCGTGCTGCTGTCGTAGCGCCCGAAAAGGTCGCGCTGAATCGTCTGCCGCGGACCCGCCACGCTCGGCCCGAAGGCAGCGGATCCAATCTGCAGGTGGAGCAGAGGCGCCCCCGGCACAATCGTCGAAGCGCTCAGCGCCGGATTGATCGCGTCGACCATCTTTTGGTAGCCGAAGCGCGCGCTGTGCACAAACCGTCCCCGATTCCAATCCAGTCCCACCACCGCCGCCGGAACGTTCAACTGATTGCGAAAATTCGACTGGCTGTCGGGGGGCCCAATCTCGTTCGCGTTGTCATAGCTGAGCCGCGCGAACCACTTCATGTTCTCGCTCAGGTTGTAATCCAGCCGCGCCGTCAGCATGTTTTCGCGAAAATACGCGCTCCGCAGAGCGGTTTGGTTGAAAACCCCTGAAGAAGCCTCCGACGCCGTTGGAAAAATCAAATCCTGCGACGCGATCGGCAACACTCCATCCTGCTTCGTGCGTTCCCCGCCGAGAAACAAGAACGCCTTGTCCTTAATCACCGCGCCGCCCGCCCCAAATCCATACTGCTGCCGGCTGTATTTCGGGCTCCCCGACGGAAATCCCGCTAACCCAGCCACCCGGTCGCGCAGATTTCCGAACAGATCGCCGTGCCATTCATCTTCGCCCGAGCGCGTCGTCACGCGCACCGCGCCACTTGCGTTCAGCGACTGAAACAGTTCCGGGTTGGCCCGCGAGACGATCACTTCGCGCACCGCATCCGCCGGCAGGTTCAGTGTGGACGCGCCCCGGGTCTCATCCATCGACTCGACTTCATCCAGGTCGTAGTGCGTGGTGCGGCCCAGTTGGCTGTTGATCGAGAGCGATTGGAACCCACTCTTGCCCGGATCGAAGATCCTTCCATCCACCGCCTGCACGCCCGGCTCAAACTGTCCCGCGTTCAGATAGTTCCGTCCGTTAATCGGGAGCCGGTCGGCGACCTCGCCATCGAACTTGCTCTCCAGCCGCACCGGCCCGGGATTGATCCATTCCAGCTTGAAATCCGCCGTCGCCGCCGCTCCCAGGGCCACCGTGACGTTGGTCTCGACCGGCAGCATGTCCCGGCCTTCCACGCGCACCACATAAGCGCCCGGCGGCACCGGTTCGGAAACGTACGCCCCGTCCTTGCCGGAGCGCGTCACGCCTTTGGTGTCGGTGGCCGCCGAGCTGTACAAAACTCGCGCCCCTTCGACGGGGCTGCCAACGTCATCCCGCACCGTGCCTTGAATGGTGCCGGTTGTTGGATTCTCCGGGGGATTTTCCGGGGCCTCTTCCTGCGCCCACAGCGAAACCACAGGTAAAACGGTGAACGCGGCAACCACGAAGAGCAAGAGGCCAAGGCGAATGAACAGACAACGACGAACACGCAAGCCAGAGCGATCCAACAAAATGCCACTCTCCTGGGGGCAGAACCTCAAGTAGAACCGGGAAGCGATTCCGCGTCTAAGGGTCTAGTTTTCCACTGCCATGATTTTCTACTGAAATCGAATAGAACAGTTTACTAGATGCGCCCACTTCCCCGGGGCGATGTATGGGTTTTTACGCCANNGACGACCCAGTTCCCACGCACAATCTTCAGGGCTGGGCATCGACATCCGATTCTTTGCGCAGCCTGTCAGAACGTCCCCTTCCGCGTGTAATACCCAGCCCGGTAGTGCGACTGATAAGGGCCGCCCGCGGGCGGGTTCGTCAGGTCCACCCGCAGTTGCCGGAATTCCGAACCGGAATAGCGTTCGGAGGGATAGTACGCCAGCAGATACTGCGTCCGCAGTTCGTCGCTAATCTTCTGAAACGCGCTGTCCAGTTGCGGCAGGGAAGTGGCGTAGAAATACTTTCCGCCCGTGTCGCTCGAGATCTGCACCAGCGCGTGCTCGCCGCCCGTGTCCCGGCCCGCGTCGGCTTCAATCGGAACTATAATGATGCTGTAGATTATCGCTTCTGCCTCCTGCGCCGTGCGCAGCGCCTCTTTGTAATTCACCTGGCTCATGGTGTCGCCGCCGTCGGTGATCACCACCATCACTTTTCTTCCCTGCCGCCGGGTCAGCGCCTGCGACCCTAGAAAAACCGCGTCATAGAGGGCGGTCGCCGCGCCATTGTGTGGCCGGTCGATACCGGCGTCGATCTTTTTCAAGTCGGAGGTAAAGGGCACCATCTGGTCCACGACCTCGCTGAACTTGTACACGGCCAGCCCGTCCTGCGGNNCGGCAGCGCCGATTCCCGGCTGAAGATCGCGATCTTCTGTTCTTTGCCGTCTTCTTTCAGCAGAAAGTTTTCTTTCTGCAGGTTCGCCACGGGAGCTCCGTGAGCATCCGTCACCGTGACGAACACGTTCACCAGCTTCACGTCGACTTTGATCGTAGTTTCCGGCTCCTCGGCCAGCAATGACGCGCCGGAACCAATGATCAAGACGAAGAGGAATGCGATCCGTATGCGCTTAGTCACAAGATGCCAAGGTTTCAATGATTCAATGCCTCAATGACCCAATGATTCAATCATTATGATGCGGACTCTCCCCGGCGGTGCCTTCCGGCCGTCGAATTTCTTCGGGAAACGCATCTCCATCCGCCCACACCGCTCCATCTTCAAAGTGTTCTTTCTTCCAGATCGGAACCGTCTTCTTCAGCGTGTCGATGATCCACCGGCACGCCTCAAACGCCGCGCCCCGGTGCCCCGAAGCCACCACGATCAGCACGCTCGTCTCCCCAATCTGTAACCGCCCCAGTCGGTGGACGATCGACGCTCCCCGCACCCCAAAACGCGCCCGCGCCTCCACCGCCAGAGTTTCCATCTGCTTCAGCGCCATCGCTTCGTAGGCTTCATAGTCCAGATAGAGCGTGCGCCGTCCCCGCGTGTTGTCGCGCACCACGCCGTCGAAAATCACGGCCGCGCCATCCGCCGGCCGCTTCAACCGCGCGACCACGGCCTCCCTGTCAATTGGCTCGCGGACGATCTGAACTTCGCCCCGAACTTCGCCTGGACCTTCGTCGCCGCCCTCCGCCGATCCANNCCGCTCACCGGCGGCAACAGCCCGACTTCGTCGCCCTCACGCAGGGCGCGATCCGCTCTGGAGTATTCCTGATTTACCGAAATCGCCAGTGACGGCACCATCGCCTCAAACCGCGGAGATACTCTCGAACAATAAAGGATGACTTCCCGCACCCGCGCCCCTTCCGGCAGATCGATGGTGTCGACCGACCGCCCTAGCATGTCTTTCAAAACTCCAAACAAAAGCACGCGAATCTTCATCTGGTTTCCGGGTACTGGGTACTGAGTACTGGCTCTCCAGTGTAGCGCGCCAGCATCCCAAAGGACCTGTCCCTTCGTGGATTTGCCGCCCCCGCCCTCCCGGCCGGCCAATTACCTCCGTAATCGTGCATTGGTTCCCTTTCCCGCTTAGTCTTATTGGCAACACAGTCTTACCGAGAGGTGCCTGTTATCGCCAACGTTGCCCAAACCGATGCCGGTCGCAGCGCGTCCGCTCGCTCGTTCCTCCACAGCCTCAATATTTTGATCAAGTACAGCCGGCTGTATGGAGTGAAGCATAAGCGCACCGTGGACCAGTTCCAGACCGCATGGAACGAACTCCAGCAAGCGCTGCCCAAAAGCGGCGACACCGGTTTTCTGCTCGGCGTTTCCGACAACAAGCTTCTTCTCGACGGCATCCCGCTCGAAGCCGGACAGGCCGAGCGCAGCTTCGCACAGTTGCTGACCGCCGCCGGGCTCTCCAGCATCCTGTTCTCCAACAAGGTTACGCTCGACGACTTTACCCGACTGGTCCGCGCCTTTGCCATGGGGGGCTCCAAAGCCCAGGACTTCGCCAAGCAGATTAAGGAAACCCTCGGCGATAACAAGAATTCCTCCATCCGCATCAATGAAGTCAAGTTTGTCGCCGCCGATCCCGCCACCGGCGAGATTTCCATGGCCGCCCAACTCGCCGCTCAGGCTCTGGGCCCCGAAGCCAAAGAGTGGCTCCGCGATCCGCAGAAGCTTTTGCAGTTGATCGCCGCCGCCCAGGGAGCAAGCGACAGAGGTTCCGGCGCGCCCGGCGGCGCGCCCCTCGGCAGCGTCCCCAGCGTCCCCATTCCCGGCGGCATAGGTTCCAGCGGAACATCTTCGGGCGGAGCTTGGACCGGCGGCGTCATTCCTCTGCAGGAAGAGGAAGTCATCCAGACGATTCGCCTGCTCACCCATTTTGGCCAGTCGTTGCATGATCCCAACGCTTCCCCGGAAGACCTCCAGGCCGAGGTCGCCAAGGCTCCCGAAGCCGCCAAGGTCAATCTCGCCCAGTTGCTCGAGAGTCTGGCCGCCAAAGCGTCGGTGAACAATGATCCTGACAACAACGAGACACCGATGCTGATGAAGGCCGCCGAGGGCATGGCCATCCGCTTCGCTCTCGACCGCTACCAGCGCGGCGACGTCAAGGTCAACGCCGTCCACGACATGATGGAGCACATGAGCCGGCAGATGGACACGCTCCGCCAGATTCTGCGCGTGCAGGAAGACAAGATGTCCAAGGCCGGCATCCTGGTCGATTCCCACGCCGACATTCTCGACCGCATGTTCTGGGCTGAGATTCCCGATGCCGGCAAGAAAAGCGTTCTGCTCTCCAGCGAGGCCGCCTGCGTGCCTCCCCGTAATATTCGCCAGTTCCTCGAAGTCCTTTTCGAGCGCGGCGACAACGAGATGGCCTCCAAGATTCTCTCCAGTTACGGCAAGGGCCTCGACTCCAAAGATGCCGAACCCCGCCGCAAGACCGCGATCGGCCTGGCTCAACTCGCCGACCTCTATGCCCAGGCGCCGGATGAACTCATGCCCGAAACCCTGGCCACCATCGGCCACAATCTGGCCAATGAACGCGATCCCGAGATCCAGAGCCTGCTGAGCGCCGCCTTCGCGCGCTTCGGACAGGAGGCCTGCGCTCGCAAGAACTACCAAGCCGTCGCCGAACTTTGCTACTCGCTCGAAAAGGTGGCCCGCCTACGGCCAGCTCTGGTGCAGGATCTCCGCTCCCGCGTCGGCATCGAAAATCGCCTGCCCGAAATGATCGAGGAGGCCATCAATGCCGATCAGGTGCCCGAGGATCTAGTCACCGTCCTGCAGCAGCTTCCCAAACATTCCGTGGAACACCTGGCCGACCGTTTCTTCCGCTCGCAAAAACGCGTGGAATGCGACCGCATTGTCGAACTGGTCAGCGAGCTCGGACAACCCGGCATCGACGATCTGCGCGACATCCTGCGCACCGGCCAGCCCCGCCAGTCGGCCTCCACCGTCGGCCTGCTGAGCCGCCTCTCCGTCCCCACGCTGATCGAGTTGCTCCCCTCGCGCATGGGCGAGTTCAATCGTTTCTATCAGGACATCATCGTTCGCCAGATTGCCTACGGCGCCGCGCCCGACCGCGGCCGCACCCTGCTCGAACTGCTCGAACTGCTCGACTCCCTCATCTTGCCCGAGGCCATCGATGAGATCGGCATGAGCCAGGACGGTAGCGCCAGTTCCAGTCTGATCGCCCTTGCTGCCGCCGGCGAAGCTCAGAACCGTCCCCCGTTCGTGCAACTGAAAACCATCGAGTCGCTCGGCCGTTTGCGCGAGATCGAGGCGGTTCCGGTTCTGCGCACCATCGTCGAAGACAAGAAACTGTTTGGCTACAACCAGCACCGCGAATTGAGAATCGCCGCCCTGCAGGCGCTTTCCAAAATCGATCCGCGCTACGGGCCTCAGGCTCTAGCCGAAAGCGGCCTCGAGGCCGGCGAACTCGCCATCGTTCCGCTCGATCCTGGCCCGGGATGTCCCTGGGTCCGCCAGCGCCGTTACGAACGCATCGTCTTGCCCCGCACTCTCTCCGCCACGCTTTCCAGTTCCTGGGGAAAGTCGAACATCATCATGCGGGAGATGAGTCTTGGCGGCGGCATGGGCACGCGCAGCGATAATCTCCGCGTGGGCTCCGAAGCCCACGTCGAAATCTCCGTGGGCGTGAAAAAGATCCGCGGCGAGGTTCTCCTGCGCCGCGCCCGCGTCAATGAAATTGGCTTCGAGTTTGTCAGTATGGACCTCGACAGCCGCTACCGCCTCCGCCGCGTCCTGGTCGAGGCCCTGCACAAAGGCCCCGACAATCGCTCCTCCGAATGGGACGGCGAACGCAAAGTCTAAAAGCAAGGCCTCAGGTCTCAGGTGTCAGGTCTCAGGTCTCAGGAAGTGCCATTTCCCACGGAAGTAAGAGAATCCAACGCCACGAAGTTTGCAAGAATCCAGTCCCGGAGGGGCGAGTCAGCTTAGCCCCACGCTTCAGCGCGGGGTAGGGCAGGAAAAATCCGCGGCGTCCCGGAGGGACGACCCAGTTCTCACGCACACTGCAAGAGCCCATTGCACTCGCGAACAAAAGAAAAAGCCCCTGTGCACGCAGAGGCCTTTTCCAACCCGACAAACCGCGAACTCGCCCTACGCCACCTTGACGAAAATAATTACCAGCGTAAACAGCACCAGCGACTCGATGAACGCCAGGCCGAGAATCAGCGCCACCTGAATGCCGGCGCGGGCGGCCGGATTGCGTCCGAGCGCTTCGCAGGCCGACGATGCGGCTTTGCCCTGGCCTTGCGCCGCCAGTCCCGCTGCGATGGCGATCGCGAACCCAGAAGTGATTGCTACCCAGCTGGTCCCTCCAGCCGCGCCTGCGCCCGTCTGCGCGAACGCCGGAACCGCCAGGATCGAGAACATCATCATCACGAACAACAACATCAAGACTTTCCGCATTTTGCTTTCTCCTTTATATGAATTGCCCCCAGTGGGTGGTTGACGCCGTGCATGTAAGCCGGCGCCCTCACGCTGAAAGCAAGGTGTTAGGTGTCAGGTCTTAGGTCTCAGGAAAAGCTTGCCGTTGCATTTCCTAAGACCTGACACCTGAGACCTTCTTTCCTAGTGCTCGTGCGCCGTCGCCTCTCCCAGATACACGCAGGCGAGCAGCACAAAAATGTACGTCTGAATAAACGACACGCCGACATGCAGGCCCTCGAACACAATCGGAAGGCCCAGCGGCAGCAGCGAGAAAAATACCAGCGTCACCATTTCGCCCGCGAACATGTTGGCGAAAAGACGGACCGTCAATGACAAGACCCGCGCCAAGTGACTGAAAATCTCGATCGGGGGCAGCAGGATCAGCACGATAATGCGGGCCCACCAGGGTATGCCTTCTTGCGGCCCGATGAAATGCTTCAGGTATCCGATCACGCCGTTTTCGCGCAGGCCCGCATAGTGGTAATAGAACCAGGTCAGCAGGGCACAACCAAGCGGCACGGTCACCACGGCCGTCGGCGATTCCAGTCCCGGTACCAGCCCAAGCAGGTTGCACGTCAAAATGAAAATCCCCAGCACGGTCAGATACGGAACAAATCTCTCCGAATGATGGCCGATGATCTCCTGGGCCAAGTTCTCGATAAAACCGGTAATTCCTTCCATGGTGTGCTGCAGCGCTCCCGGACCCTCCACCGAAAGCCGCGAGCGCACGGCGATAAAGAATATCGTCAGCAGCAGCGCCACCAGAATTTGCATGGCAACCGGATTCGTGATTGGAGTCGCTGGATACTTCGGATGAATGTTCAACTTCAAGAGCAACGCCAGCACCGGCGCGCCAAACAGACGATTGAGGAGTGCGGTAAAAGCCAGTTGTTCCATTTGCAGACTTCGCAATGCTCAGATTTATGAATTGTAAAAATTCCGCCGCAGCGTGCAGGGCTTACGTCTCGCGTCGGAAAGCCGTGTATCCTGCCCATGCGGCTTCCGCCATCAGGGCTGCCACCGGCACGCACAAGCCCCACAGAAAGCCGCGAAAGGCCAACGAAGAACTTTCAAATATAGCATACGCAGCGGCTCCCACCAACCCGTAACGCACCACGAAGCGCAGGACAATTCTGCCGCCTTTTTCCCGGCTGTTGCGGTTGACGATGCGATCGGCAAGCCCTTCGACGCCCAGCGTCAGAGAGCGGAAATTGACGTAGGATACCGCCGCTCCAAAGGCAAACCCAATCGCTCCCGCCCAGCGGTAAAACCAGAATGCCGGTCCCAGCAGCAGCACGCTTGCCACCAGCATGTTGCGCAGCACGCGCGGAATGATGCGCTCGTAGATGGTGGAGTCGTCGATCATAGCAGCCTGTCGCGCGCCCGATTCGTATCAGGGCATGCCTTCAGGCATGCCGCAATGGTTGGGTTATGAATGCGCCTTCAGGCGCTTAGAATGCTCATGCTCATTCATCTTTCTTGAAAGCGGCGATCGCCATGACGATCACCTGCCAAAATCCAACGACGGCGCCAAACAACAGCCCCACCAAATAGAGCCACTTGGTATGCAGCCAGTAATCCGCCAGCTTGCCGAGAAAGAACCCCAGCAAGACCGCAGCTGGAATAATGAATCCCATCTCGGAATAGCGAGTGAGGGAAACGAGAGGGTCCTTTCCGGGAGGCTTCGTCATGCAGGAATTGTAATCCAGTTGCGANNCTTTTGGAATCAAAGACTTGGCGGCCTGCTGGCGCCATGTCTTTGAAGAATAAGGACTTACTAGTAAAGTATTTATAAATGAATGACTTAGCTGGAATCAACTGGAATCGAGGCGAAGAAGCGTGGAAGGCCATGATGAGTGCAATAGAGATTTTTCACCAGCGAATTTAATGTAGCTTCGGTAACGAGTAGACGCGAAGTTCCCCCGACTCAAAGCTGGCGTAGTGCAGCCCGTCCGGGGACAAGGCTGCACGTCCATTCTTCGGGAACACTCGATTCACCAACGGAGTTGGCGACCTTCGATCAAAAGGTGTGTCAACTCTTCTGTGTAAACGGCCAGGTTTTGTTTTTGGGGATGGGT
>PKXK01000276.1 GCA_003132325.1 Acidobacteriaceae bacterium | reverse complement strand
CCTGGCATCCAACTGTGGCCATGCCGGCAGCGCGAGCAGGCAGACCACGGTCAGCAATAGCGCGATGGTGCGTTTGTTTTTCATGGCAGTTACCGCCGCCCCGGCTTAAGGCACACCAACCACGCAACGCGGAGCAGGCAAATCAAGATAAAGAGAGCCGAGAGCGTAGTCCGCTGCTCGGCTCCCTGAGATTCCGGAGGCGCCTGAGATTGTGTTCAGGCACCTTGCCGGTGCTGTGGCTTAGAACGAAAACCGGACCGCCAGTTCCAGTTGACGGTTGGTCGGCGCGAGCCGTGGCGTCGTCAGTATGCCGAAGCCGTTCGCGCCGGTATCATGGTAGTTGGTGTCCGGATTCGAAAACTGGGGCGTATTGGTCAGGTTATAGACCTGTGCCCGCAGCTCCGTCTTGAAGCGTTCCGTAAAGCTGATGTTCTTGCTGAGCGAAAAATCCCAGGCGTGGGTTCCCGGTCCGGGGAAAGCGTTCTTGGGAAGTGTGCCTACGAGGCCGGCAGGGCTCGTGAACGCACCCGGCGCGCACTTGATCCAAACAAAAGCGGAGACGCCGGTCGAGCATCCGCCGTGGTAATCCGGACGCGAATTCTGGCCGTTCGCCGTAGCTGACGCACCGGTGATATCGATCGGTGTACCGCTGGCCAGCACAAACACGTTGTTCAACTGCCAACCGTCAACGATCGCATCCAGGCCTCTGGACATATCGTGGCCCATCATCTTTCCGCGTCCGAAGGGCAGCTCGTAAATGACGCTGGCAGTGAAGTTTTGACGCTGGTCGGCATCGGAGTTGCCATACTGATAGTGGAGTAGCGGCGTGCCGTTGCTGCCTACCACGATGCCACTGGCGCCACCAAAGGTGGAAGCGGCATTATCGAGCGTATGTGACCAGGTATACGCAAGAGTTGCCATCAGTCCGTTGCTCATTTGGTGGGTCAGTTTGGTCTGCAGGCCGTTGTAGTTTCCGCTGCCGATCATCCCATACTCGCTGATGGCACCCACACCATTGGGATTGATAGGGCCCCCAACCGGGAACCAGTTCGTCGCCGGCCCCGCCGAATAAGGTGCCAGCATCGTTTCGTTGGCGTTGAACGGCGTTGCAATGTTCGACATATGGGTTCCAACGTATCCGAGGACCCATGACGTCCTGTTGTCCAAAGCTTGTTCGATCTGCACGTTCCACTGCTGGATGTGCGAGTTCGGGCTGTTCTTCGGGTAATAGATCACGCCGTTGGCCGCGCTGACAGAGTTGGGTTTGATTCCAACCTTTGCCGGCAATGCCCCAGTGGCACCCACCGGATTCGTGGACCCAATCGGCGCGGCTCCGCTGAGGGTAATGCGGTAGCCGCTGTTGGGATTGTGGGTGCCGGAGCAATCAATCCCCGCTGAAGACGTATTGCAGGCATAGTAGGTGTTGGTGCCGTTGAAGTCCGGGTTGTTCGAGAGTTGTTTGGCCACGCCGCCGCGGTCAAGATAGTAGAACAGCCCATAGCCGCCGCGGAGCACGGTTTTGCCCGTCCCAAACAGGTCGTAGGCGAAGCCGATGCGTGGACCAAAATTGTGCTTCGGCGTGTCGATGAGCGAGCGACTGTACCCGGGGGCCTTGCCCGCCTCAGCGAGAAGCCCGGTTGTGGGATCGAAGACCGACTGGTTGTTGTTGACTTCGTAAGGCCAGGTGAACAGGTCGTAGCGGATGCCGAGGTTGAGAGTCAGCTTGCTATTTACACGCCAGTCGTCTTGTGCGAAATAGCCGGTTTCCCAGCTTCGAGTGTCGTAATAGCCATGGAAGCCGCCCACGCTGTAGGCACCCATAAACCCGCCCAACAGCTCGGAGGCCTCAAAACCGGTGAACGTTCCGTGGCCCGAGGTAGGCGCTGGGTATCCGCCATAGTTGCCGTCGTCAATCCAGAAATAGCCTTTGGCATTATTGCCCTGGGTCCAGTTCACGTCGCGATGAAGAATGGTGCCGCCAAATTTGAAGACGTGTTTTCCTTTCGTCCAGCTCACGGAGTCGTTGAACTGTTGCGCCGGCTCGACTACCAGATACGGGCCTCCGTCACCGACATAGGCCATGTTTCCGTACCAGCCGCCGATGATCGGATAACCGCCTAGCAACGGGTCCGTATTGGCATTCACAATCCCGATTTGTTGGGCCATCGTAGTGCCAAAACCAGGCTGCTGATACCCGTAATATGGGCGTGAGTAGCCGTAATGAAATTCATTGAGTACGGTGGGGCTGAAAATGTGCGTGTAGCCGACGGCGACCTGACGGGGATGCTGCGGGTTCGAGCCGCTGCCCGAGGGCAGGAAGTGCTGCGCGTTGTGAGCGCCTTGCAGCCACGGAACGTTCGACAGCGAATCGGTGCCAAGACTGTAGCGAGCGAAGAACGAGTCTTTGGATGAGGCCACAAAGTCCACGCGCGCATCGTAATCGTCGTTGTGGGTGATGTTCTGCGCCAGCCCCTGGAAGTTGTTGTCGTTGGTGGCCGGGTTAAAGCCGGTGAGATTGGTGTTGGGAAACTGGTTCAGGTACGTCAAGCCGACCGAGTTCTGGTTGGCAGTGGGGATGATATTCAGTTGGGTATTGCCCACCTGCGAGGTGGCGGCGGTACCGCTCCAGCCGAAAGGCAAGCAGGTTTGCGGGTTGTAGACGTATCCATTACTTGCGCTAAATTGCGGTAGCGGACTGCTGCCGGAGTAAAGGCCGGGGCACAGCGTCGGGATTGGCACAGTGGTCGCATTTGCTGCTCCAGAGCCCGTCTGGCAATCGACTGTGCCGTGTGGGCCGGAGCACAACTCTTGGAAGTTGCCGGTACGCATGAGCGCGGTTGGCACTTTGCTGGGACTGGGAGGTGCCGGTACATTCTGGCGCCACCCCTGATAATCGAGGAAAGCGAAAAGTTTGTTCTTCCAGATGGGCCCGCCTACCGAAGCTCCGAACTGATTGCGGCTCAACGCGGGGATAGCAGCGGCTCCAAATTCCTTGGCGGCTGCCTCTTTGGAGCGGTTAAACCAGAAGGCAGAACCGTGAATATCATTGGTCCCGGACTTGGTGGCAACTTGCACCACGGCTCCTCCGGCTCTTCCAAACTCAGCCGGGGCGACGCTGGTCGTCGTTTTGAATTCGGCGATGTCTTCGATCGCAGGGATGATGATCAGGGTGTTGACCATCGAGTCGTTGTTGTCGAGGCCATCGAGCAGGTAGTTGTTGGCTTGAGGGCGCAGACCATTGACAGCAAGCGCCGCGCCGCTCGATTCGTAGTTGCGCCAGGTCTCGGCCGCCGGACCCCCAGGCCCGATGCCGGCTGCGTTATCCCCATAAAAACCCCGGCTGACACCCGGAGTGAGCAGAGCCAATTGGGTGAAGTTGCGGCCGTTGAGCGGGAGCTCCACTACTTGCCTTCCTTAGGATCACCTCGCCGGCGCTCGAAGTAGACGTATCCACCAGCGGCACTTCGCCGGTCACGTCCACGGTGGTGGAGGCCGAGCCGGTTTCCAGCTTCAGGCTAATCTCGAGAACTTGGGAAACGTCGAGGCTAAAGTCGGCAGTTGCCGTCTTGAACCCTTCCTGTTTCACCTCAATATGGTACTTTCCGATCGGCAAAGCGTTGACACTGTACTCGCCCGCAGCGCCCGTTTTCGCGGTTGACACCCGTCCGGTTCCAGCCTCGGTCACCGTGACGGTCGCGTTCGATATGACCGCGCCGGTGGGGTCTGTGATGGTTCCGATGAGACGGGCTGTATCCGACTGTGCCAGCGCAAACCCGGCGAGACAGAACACAAGAATGAGAACCAGAAAAAACCTGCTGTTCATGTTTCCTCCAATTACGAGGATGTCTTCAGGGACATCCGCGGGCACATCGGGAGTCTTGAAACCCTACGCACTCTTATAGGGAACTGCAACTCTTAGTGCAAAGGCATCTCCCTCGTACGTTTCACTAGGTCTTTAAACGGTTACTGCGGTAAAATGGTTTGGTTGCATCACCATACAATCCTTTGTTACCTCAGTGTTAAATGGCTGTGACACGCACTCTCGCCGCCGCGCCCGAACAGTTCTTCCAGCAAATAGATAACATTATTAAAAGTCATAGTTTGCGGGGCTCAGAATCTCTCTGCAAGCTGCTGCAATACCTCGCAAAACAGGCCCTCGATCATCCCGACTCCCCGGTGAAGGAGTATCAGATTGCCACCGAGGTGTTCGGGCGGCCCGCGGACTTTGATCCGCAATCGGACTCCACCATCCGTGTGCAAGCGGGACGTCTGCGGATGAAGCTGGCAGAGTACTACGCCGGAGAGGGAGCGACGGATCCCATCCTGGTCAAAATTCCGAAAGGAAGCTATCACCTTACCTTCGAGGTGCGACCGCTCGAGCCGCAGCTTCAGACCGTGCCTTCGCGCGAGGCGGCGCCGCCAAGCGCCGTGCTTGAAACCGTGCCGGCACGCTGGCGGATTGCCTTCATTCTGCTGCTGGCCGGCTTCATCACTGCGTTGGTCGTTTTGGGGAGCCTGCTGTGGAACCGGCGACTCCCCGAACCCGCGATGGCGGCGCCGAGTGCAACGCGGACCGCCGGTCCTCTGGCTGCGTTTTGGCGACCCTTCACCTCCGGAGTCGAAGAGCCTTGGGTGATCTTCAGCAACGCGGCCTTCGTCGGACGTCCGGAAACGGGCATGCGGTACTACAACTCGCGCGCGGATTCAAAGGCCGCCGTCTACGACCACTACACGGGCGTGGGAGAGGTGTTGGCCATCCACGCCCTCGATGACGCGTTCGGCACTTTGGGGCGGAGGATTCGGGTAAAGCGCGGGAGCCTGTTTACGCTCGACGACGTGAAGAATAACAACCTGATCTTTGTCGGCTCTCCTTCAGAAAATCTTTCGTTGCTCGACATTCCCGGCACGCAGGAATTCGTTTTTCAAAGAGTCGCGTCGGGGCCGCGTCAGGGTGATCTTTCGATCGTCAGCAAACATCCCAAGCCGGGCGAGGCCGGGACCTACCTCGCCAGCCCTTCGAGCGCGTCGCTTACGGAAGACTATTCGGTCGTCGGACTGGTGCCAGGCATGGAATCCGGCCGCTACGTGATGATTCTGGCGGGAACGACCACGTTCGGGACGCAAGGCGCGGTGGAGTTTGTTTGCCGCCAGGAGTCGGTGGAGAAATTGTTGCATGAGATTCCGGGCTCTGGCACTGGGCCGATAAGGCCCTTCGAAGCGCTGGTCCGAGTGAAGATCGCACGCGGTGTGCCGGTCGAAACCGAACTCGTCGCCGTGCGCGCACGGTGAGTTGNNGTTCAAGACTTTGCCGCGAGGGCATTGCCTGGAACCGAACTGCTCGGTTGGCGCAGGTCGTAGAGGTCCTCCACGCGTTGTGTCAGGATTGCCGCCAGGATGAAGAAGACTCCACCTGCTACCACCGCGGCAATCCGGTTGTTGTTCAGCAGGTGGCCCATGACCCAGCCGAATCCAAGCGAGGCCGTGATCTCCGGAATCACGATGAAGAAGTTGAATATCCCCATGTAGACTCCGGTCTTTCCCTGCGGCAGCGATCCGGCAAGAATGGAGTAGGGCATGGAAAGCGTGCTGGCCCAGGCGACTCCGACTCCAACCATGGAGAGCAACAGCAGATACTTGCTGTGAATCACGGCCACGGAAAGCAGCCCCAGGCCGCCGCAAATCAGGCAGAGGCTGTGAGTGGCCTTGCGCCCGTACAGCCGGGCGAGCGCGGGCAGTACAAAAGAAAATCCAAAACATACTGCCGAGTACATTCCGAAACAAACGCCCGCCCACTCCACGCCCGCGGAGTACAGGGGAGAGTTCGTGCCGGAAGCGCCGAAGACATTGCGTGCCACCGCGACCGGGAAATAAAGCCACATGCAGAACAGTCCCAGCCACGTGCAGATCTGGACCCAGGCAAGCTGGCGCATGGTGCGGGGCATCTCGCGGATTGACGCCACGATTTCGCGTGCACCCGCGCCGAAGCCCGCGCGCTCGGCCTTTTCTCTCTGAAACTCCGCCAGATTGTCGGGCGGGTATTCCTTCGTCGTGACGATGGTCCAAAGCACCGCGCCCAGAAACGCCGCGGCGCCGATGTAAAAAGAAAGACGTACGGTGAAAGGAATCGTTCCCGCGGCCCTGCTCCCCGCAACGTGAAAAACATTGGTCAGCAGGTAAGGCAGCGCCGAGGCAATGACCGCACCCAGCCCGATGAAGAGGCTCTGCATGGCAAAACCCCGAGTGCGCTGAGGTTCTGGCAGCAGGTCGGCCACAAATGCGCGAAACGGCTCCATGCTGATGTTGATGCAGGCGTCGAGAACCCATAGCAGACCGGCGGCCATCCAGAGCGTGGAGCTGCGGGGCATCAGGATGAGCGCGATCGAACTCAGAATTGCGCCCGCTAGAAAATACGGGCGCCGACGCCCCAGCGGCCCCCAGGTGCGGTCGCTGGCGTGTCCGATGATGGGCTGAACGATCAATCCAGTCAGCGGCGCGGCCAGCCAGAGAATCGGAATCTGATCGGCCC
>PKXK01000216.1 GCA_003132325.1 Acidobacteriaceae bacterium | reverse complement strand
GATTTTAGCCGGACACTACTGTTAAGCAGTAATTACGATCCGGCAGGCCGAGTCCGCCCTGATCGGCTTCGGCGATCACCTGGGTCGAGTCCTTGAAGTCCTGATTCGAGCGGAAGGTGAAGAGGGTTCCTCCGCCGTAGAGCGAAGGCGGGAACTGTGTGGTAGCGGCGTATTCCGCCAAATCCTGCTTCGACCGCAGGGCGGCGATGCGATCCAGTTCCGGCAGCAGAGGCTTGGCTCCGAGCTTCTCTATGGCTGGTTCGTCCATGCACGACGCGTAGTAATCGCCGATTTTCTGGGTGACGGCATCGCGCACGCCGGTCGCGTTCGCGGCATGGTCGAGAATGGTTCGCAACTGCGCGCGATTCTCGTCTTCTAGCTTGCCGTACGTGCTCCAGTTCGCCTGATCGGGTGGAATCGGATTCTGTTTCACCCAACCGCCACAGGAGTAGGTGGAGAAGTCCACGCAGGGATCGACAGTTCTATCCATGGCGGAAACATCCAGAACCGGTTCGGAGGAAGAGTGCTGGGCAAAGGCGGGCACGGCGGACGAAAGCACCGCCAGGATGAGAAGGCAGATTTTCCAGTTCATAGGTTTTGAGGCGCGAAATTGCACTCTGAGACTATCGCTTCGTTCAAGACTTATCCAGTGTCACCGGGCCGCTGGTGGGCGAACATCGGCCCAGATGGTTAGACGAGTTATTGCACCCCTGCCTAAGGAAACTCTGATTAAGTACCATCGAAAACCTTGAACCACAGGGTACACAGGGGTGCACGGAGGAACCCGGGTACTTAATCAGAGTTTCCCTAATACACCCTACGTCAACTCTACGTTTCGATCCCCACGTGGCACACGCGGCCGACGATATGGTCGCCGGCCTTCTGGCCGTCTTTCAGGGCTATCACTTCAATCGGGTAGTCGGGGTTGTGCGGGCGCAGGATCAAGTGACGATCCGCAGATTCAACGTACTTTATGGTGCAAGCCCCATCTCGGCGCACGGCGTACATATTATCTTCGCCCTTGCGATAGGGAATCAACGAATTATAGTGGCGGTCGAGCAGGAGGGTGGCGCCGGGCATGGTGCGCGGATACATGCTCATTCCTTCCTGCGCGTCCGCCTTGACGATGACAAAGCGTTCCCAGGCGCGGCGGTCGCCGTCCATTTCTTCTTTCAGGCGCTTCAGGAAGGTCTTCTTGAACTTCAGAATATCCTTGACGTGCATGCTCATAATCAGGGGTTCGAAGGCTGCGATACGCGAGTCGGTGACCACGACGTTGTCGAACTCATCCTCGCTCGGCGGGAGGATCCAGGCGCGCTTGTTGACTTCGGCGGGATCGATGAGATCGAGCACTGAGAGATGCTGCACGTTGAGAACTTTGTCCATGCCTTCGAGGCTGAGGCCACGCTTGCGGTTGAGGAAGTTGGAGATGTGGGCTTGCTTGAAGCCGGTTTGCCCCGCTAGACGAAGGCCGGTGAGTTCTCCTCCGTCAATGCGCTCCCAAAGGATATTGCGGAGATTTTCTTGAAGCATGCGAAATTTCATGGCTGGAGTATAAGTCGTGACAATAGCTANNTGGTTTTCAGCCATAGCATGACCTGATAATATGTCTCATACTGCACCTATTTTGAGAAGAAAGGTTGTTGGCCATGATAGAAGTACACTCCCCCGAAAACGAAGAAAGAGTCTTCGGGGAGTTTCGCCGGAAGGTACGCTCGGCGGAACTACTCTCGGCAGCCATGCAGCGGTTGTTGCAGGCCATTCACTTCAGCGGGCGTTTGAGCGTCATTGTGCAGAACGGGCAGGTGCTCAAGTCCGGCTACGAGGAGGGTTACTTCCGGCAACCAGAGTCGGGGGTAAGCGTGAGGCTGCAGTAACTGCTTCATTCCTAACTAAATAGCACCACAGGTCATCGTAAGAGAAACGAGCCCTGGACCGAGAAATCGGTACCAGGGCTTTTTTTGGTTTGGGCGTTTTTCATTTCATACAGAGAGGCAATCATGAACTTCATGGGCAGGATGGAAGGCCAGGAAATCCAAGTCGAGCTGAAGTATTGCGAGCGGTGCGGCGGATTGTGGCTGCGTCCGCGGGGTGCAGACGGAGTGTATTGCGCCAGTTGCCGGGCGCGATTGGCGGCAATTCCGGACCCTGAGGCAGCACCGCCCCGGGAGGCGCGTCGGCGCCGGAAAGCGCGCGTGCAAGGAACGGATCTTCACCGAGAAGAACTTGAGAAAAGAGAAGAACTTCAGAGCCAGGTCCTGATTGATTACCTGCAGGGTGTGGCGACGATGGAGGTGCGAGCATGACCAGTGCACAAACGACGAGCACACAAGCCTGGAGTCTGATGGGGCAGGCGGACCTACCGCCGTCCGTGGTGTTTAGCGAAACGGAGATGGACCTGTGGCCCTACCGCAGGCGTACGATGGCGCTGCTGCGGCGGTATGCCCGGGCCTCGGTTGAGGTGGGGAGGCTGCCGTCGCTGCTGGGGCGGGAGTTCTTCCGGACGCGGGTCACGTCGTACACGATGAGGAACTTTGAGGACGTCGTGATCTTTGTGACCGACATGGAGAAAGCGATCGAGAAGCTGACCGCAATCGAAAAAAAGATACTGGCCATGAATGCATTGGAGGAATACAGCACGGACGAGGTAGCGCGCCTGCTCAGTTGTACCCCTAGGAACGTCCGGCGGATCCTACAGGATGCGCTCGACCAGCTCTCGCGGATCCTGCTCGCGGGTGGTTTGCTGGAGGAAATGGGGTCGGGGGCTGGCGGTCCAAAAACTTGTCAAGGGGGTCAGAACCACAATTTCGACGTAAGTGACTCAAAGGAAGGCGAAAATAAATTCCAAAACTATGTCCGTTTACCCCCTGTGATTTGATATCCTAAACCTAAGAGTCAAAACAGTAAGAACTCTGAAGGGCGCGACGCAAATCGCGCCCTTTTTCTATTTACGACGTGAGCGGCCGCGGTCCCCAAGAAGCCGGAGGTAGCTTAGAATCAGAATCATTGTAAGACGCAAATTTAGGATTGCCTCGAGAAGGCGACCGGAACGCAGCATGGACATAACCTGGGTCACGGAACGAGTTGCGCTGGGCGGCGGGATCTGGAACGCGCGGAACATGGAAGAACTGGCGCAAGGCGGTGTGACCCATGTGCTCAACATGCAGATCGAGTTCGACGACCGGCCGCTGGCGGAGCGGCACGGGATCCGCGTGCTGTGGAATCCGACCGACGACGATTTTTTGCTGAAGTCCCCGGAGCTGCTGAAACGCGGCGTTGATTTCGCGCTGGAAGCGCTGGACGATCCGGAGGCGCGGCTGTACGTGCATTGCGCCGCCGGGGTGCACCGGGCTCCGATGATGACGCTGGCAGTGTTGTGTGCGATGGAGTGGAAAATGGAAGCGGCCATGGCGCTGATCGAAACGCGAAGACCGGCGGCCGACTTCGCGGACGTGTATGTCGAGAGCGTGCGGCGATTTCTGGATTCGCGGGTTGAGAGCGAGGCGCGGAATTCAGAGTAACCATGGGAATTGAGTGGGGTGGGAATGTGCGAAGTGTCCTTCGGAAGTCCTCAGTACGGTAGCGACAAAAGTCAAAAGCCTGAACCACAGGGTACACAGAGGAGCANNGCGCTTACGAGGAGAGAAAAACATGCGCAGACGGTTCGCGGTGAAGAACAGGTATTTTCCGCTGGCGGCGGAGGTGTTGATTTCCCTCATGCTGGTGTTGATGACGGCGTTGACGTTGTCGACCACGTTGCAGGCACAAGGGCCAGCGCTTACGACGATCAGCGACACGGTGTATCGAGCTGACGGAACCGCCGCATCGGGCACAGTGCTCATTTCCTGGCCGTCGTTCCAGACGGTGGAGGGAGACGCGGTAGCGGCAGGCAACCTGGCTGTGACGATCGGGCCAGGAGGAGCGTTTAGCGCGCAACTGGTTCCAAACGTGGGCGCGTCTCCGGCGGGAACCTACTACGTCGTGGTCTTCCAGTTGGATGACGGAACCGTTCGTACGGAATATTGGGCGGTGCCGGCGACATCGCCGACGACGATTGCCGCGGTGCTGACGACCCCGGGCACGGGGCTGGGAAACCTTGCCGCGACGCAGGAGTATGTGAATGGGGCGGTGGCAAACCGGGCGCTCGACACTGCGGTGGTGCACCTGGCGGGGACGGAGACCATCACGGGCACGAAGCAGTTTGCAGTGCCTCCGGCGCTTCCGGCGCCGGCCGGCGCCAATGACGCTGCGAACAAGGGTTATGTAGACGCGGCGGTGGCGAACGTAGGGTCGGGAGCGTACGTCTCCAAGGCGGGCGACACCATGACAGGTCCATTGACCCTACCCGCGGACCCAGCAGCACCCAACCAGGCGGCAGACCGGCATTATGTGGACAGTGGGCTCGCCGTGAAAGCGGATCTGGTAAATGCGACTATTCCAACCGGTGAGTTAGGGGCGGGCATCGCCAATGCAACTACTTGTTTAAACGGTAACTCCACGTGGGGATCTTGTGGCGGCGGCGCACCGGCAGGAATTACTTACGCCACTACGGCGCTGAATTGGACGCAGACGATTTCCAGTTCATTAACAGGCGGATCTCAAGTAACAGTTACGCTTACTCCTTGTCCGGTTGGCATTGATACTACGAGCGGGGCGGGGTACCAGGTACTCGTATCTGGTGGAGGCAATAGCGAGGCTGTGAGCGTAGTTACCGCAGCCGGTGGATGCACCTCGGGAGCGGCGTCGGGGACGATTACGTTTACTGCTTTTCATTCCTATGCGGCTGGATACACAATCGGTTCGGCCTCTTCCGGCATTCAAGAGACGATCAATGCCGCCTGTGGGGCGATGACAACGACTCACCCGAATGGCCAGTGCAACGTAACCATTCCGGCGAACGGTGGTCCTAACAATCTATCCGGGCCGACGTCCGACCATCCGCTGAACAATTATCTTGTGTACGGAACGATTTACTTTCATGCCGGCCAATCAGTCCTGAACGGCTACGGCGTATCGCTGAACTGTTTGGGGCGAGGGCCATGCCTGCAGCTCGGCGACTTGCTGAATGCGAACCACTACGCCGACATGACGGTGGAGGGCATACACTTCCGCACGCCGGTGGTGTCGACTGGGGACCCAGCTTATGCGGGCTCGGCAATTACCAGCACCGTGGTCGCTAGTTCGGTGGCCACGATCACCACTTCTTCCGCGCACGGATTTCGTCCGGGCGACATGGTTGTACAGCTTTACACCGACGACGCTTCGTACTGGGGCGATGCGGTCGTAACGACCGTTCCGAGTGCCACAACTTATACCTACGCTCACACCAGCAATGGGGTCATCGCATCTCAGACTACCCCCGGTGTGACAGCCCTCGCCTATGAAGCGGTGCTCGACAACGCCAATAGCAGCCATTTCATCGACGTATCCGAGGATGCGTACTATGGCGAGTCGCGGCGTTTCAACAACTTCTTCGACATGTGGGACGATGAGAACGCGGTCATCGACCACTTCAATAACAACGCGATCTCACTGAACGGAAATGCGAACTGGAACGGATCGTTCGTGTTCTCGGGCGGCGGCAAAAACATCGGAGTCACGATGGCACCCGTGATTACGATCCGCGATTCCAATTTCACGGCGAACGCTTCCAGTTGCGTGACCGACTACAACTCGAATGGGCTCTACTTCGAGAACAGCGTCTGCCAGTCAGCGGGATTATGGCAAGTTTACGCTTCCAACAGTACGGGGAACTACCAGGGCGCATACCTCAAAGACATCTACACGGAAGGCACCCTGGCGATGAATCCGGCATCTGGGGCGAGAACTCCGTTTCCCGGTCTCGGGATTGCCGGCCTCATCGCCGGACCCTCGACTTCAGCCGCGAGTTTCAAAGTCGACAGCGGCGGTTCTACTGGCTTGACAGGAGGCTTTGCGACAGGCGGCTCGGGATCAACGCATTACTCCTATTTCATTGTGGTCAACGATGTGACCAGCGGCGGTCAGACCTCTCCCATGCAGGTGCTGAATTGGTCCTCGACGGGGAGCGATTCCATCCCAGTCAGTTGGCCGAGGGTAGCACACGGAACCGACACCATCACATATGACGTGATCCGCATGACAACCCCGAGTGTCGCGGGTAATGCTTATCCCTATATCGGTGGATGTCCGGGAGGCTCCGGTGGAACGTGCGGTTCGGTGGCGACTGCTCTCAGTCAAGCAACGGCCTGCTCCGGTGGACTAGTTTGCACTTATACGGACACGGGATCGTCCACGACTTCTGTATATACGATCAACTCGGGATCCTCCGTCCAATTGAATTTTTGGCCGGGCGCAATCGTTACGGCGGGCAACACGGTTCAAGTAGACCGCGAACCAAGCAATTTGGTGGTCGTTGGAATTGGTCAAGGTACCCCGGCTCTCGTCGCCGAGAAATGCAGTCAGGGCGGAGTGGCGTCGTCTGGCGGCTACACGGCTTGCTTGTCTAACCTTTCGTTTACTAACACTGCTGGCGCTGAAACTGCTACGGTACTGTACGACGGGACTCAGCAGCCCTTGGCTAAGGGCCGGTTGAACCTTTTTACGCCTCAAGGTTACTTGGTCAATTCCCACCATTTCATCACATTGCTTGATTCACAACCCAGCTTGACGCAATCGACGATAGGATATCGCCCACTTGCCAGCGCAAGCGATACTTGGATTGGGACAGACATTGGGGCAAACAAGGCTATCACTTTGGGACAACTCAGCTTCGGCGCGCCCGTAGCCATCAGCAGTTACATCAACAATACCGGGGACGGTACGAGTTGGCTGGAGCGGTTGACATCTTCCTGGAAGGAATTCAA
Organism: Acidobacteriaceae bacterium; assembly: GCA_003132325.1. GTDB lineage: Bacteria > Acidobacteriota > Terriglobia > Terriglobales > Acidobacteriaceae > Acidiflorens. The sequence goes on along the minus strand of PKXK01000216.1, from coordinate 23,386 downwards.
TGTCAACGTGAAGTTTGACCAGAGCGTTACGCTTGCCGGACTGGCGAATGGATGCTTGAATGTTGCGTCCGGGGTGATTGCATCCACCGGAAACCCTTGCGGATCGGGCGGCACAGGAGCTGTTAACTCGGTGTTTGGGCGTTCGGGAGCGGTGGTAGCGGCCAGCGGCGACTACACGGTATCTCAAGTAACAGGGGCGGCGGCGGACGCTTCGGTGGTGCATAACACGGGCGCCGAGTCGATTGCAGGGGCGAAGACTTTCACGAACAACGTCACGATTAGCGGGAACTTAGTATTGCCTCAGGGGAATGCCTATGTCCCCGCCAGTGGCGGTATTGGGCTGGATACAACTGCTGGGTTGCCGGTGGTGAACATTGGCGGCACGACACACCAAGTTGCTTTTACCAGTTCGAATATCAGCGGGCAGGCGGGGACGGCACTCGCTCTGGCGGCCATTCCGACGCAGTGCAGCGGATCGTTTGCGACGGGCATTGGCGCGAATGGGAATGCGAATTGCACAACGCCGAATGTGATCCAGTTGTCTGAAACTACGCAACCTGCGGGGATTCCTAACTGGGGCGTGTTCTGGTTTGACTCAGCCACGCATACTCCGCGAGTTCTGGAGAACAATGGACAAGTTACCCAATTGGGAATGACCAACCTGTTTAACTCCGATCCGGGCGGCGATGCTGCGGACAATCTTGAGGAGCGCAATGGAAGCACGGCGCAGAATCTGCGGGTGTATTCGAGCTACACCGACAATACGACCTGGCAGCGGGCCTCTTTGGGCTATGACGCGGCGGATGGCGGATGGTCGGTGGTGCGTAGCGAGAATGCGAATTCTGGGTCGGCGGCGGGATTGGGGCTGTGGGTGGGAAGCGGGAAACGGTGGGTGGTCGATGCGACATACAATTTCAAGCCCTGGTTGGACAACGCTTACAACCTGGGCAGCGACACGGGGAACGCTCCCAAGAGCGTGTTCGCGAAGACCTCATTCAACATGTACAGCCTGGGCCGCCAGGATTATGAGTTTGTCAACGACGCCACGAACGGGACGACGCTCAACCAGCTGGCGATCTACAATAGCGGCGCGACGGGGGTTCAAACCGCGGCGACTTCGAGCACGGATGGTGTGTTGGGCATCGTAAGCGGGGGCGCCGGCACGTCGAACAAGGCGGTGATCACGTGGGCCGGGTCGGCGGGATGTAACTTCGACGCTGCTAATCCGATCACGGGAGATTATGTAGTTGCCAGCACCACGCAAGCTGGGAAGTGCCACGACTCCGGATCTACGACTCGTCCGACTGGGGTGCAAACGATCGGATGGATTGAGAACGGCGGCGTGCGAGTGAGCCTCGCGCCTCCGAGCGGGAGCGGCGGCGGGGCGATCAGCTCGATATTTGGCCGCACCGGCGTAGTTACCGCGGCGAATGGCGACTATTCGGTGTCGCAGGTTACAGGGGCTGCGGCAGACTCTGCCGTGGTTCACCTGGCGGGCGCTGAGACAGTTAGTGGGAGTAAGACATTCTCGAGCGACGCGACTTTCAGCGGGAATCTGAACGTGGCGGGAAATATCAACCAGACGGGCACCGGGCCAACACAGTGGTCGGGGAAGAAATGGATGGGAACCACAGTCACAGTGCCGAGCGGGATGGACTTTTCGCTGGGGATTGGGTCGGACAACGCGTTCAAGTGCCAATTGACGAGCGGAGCGTCGTGCATGCCTACGGATGCAGTTACAAGCGTGTTCGGGCGAACGGGCGCGGTGGTTGCCGGCAGCGGCGATTACTCGGTTGCGCAGATTACGGGAGCCGCGGCGCTGGCGTCGCCAGCTTTTACCGGGTCGCCGACGGCGCCGAACCCGGGCGCGGGCGATAACTCCACCAAGCTGGCAACCACGGCTTACGTGCGCAGCGAGATGCAGATGGCGTGGTCATGCCCCGTTGCTGGGACGACATCCACCGTGCAGTATTGCAACTGGACGCTGCCTGCCGGGATCACGATTACCGGATTCGATCTCGCGGCGAGCACGGGGGCGGCCGGATGCACGACATATCCGACGCTGCAGGTCTGGGATGGAACGGCGAATGCGGAAGTGGGGAGTTATTCGATCGCTTTTGCTTCCGGCACCACTTTCTTTACGCAGGTTACTGGGAGTTCCAACGTAGCGTCCGGCCATCTTCTGCGGCTGAAGATAACGACGGCGGGGGCGGGATGCTCCACCAATGCCGCTGGAGTCGTCGGCACCGTCACCTATCAGATGCAGAACTAGAACTTGTCTCAACAATGGTCAGAGCCAAGCGGCGAGGCCCTCAGGGGCTAAAGCCCTTGCTGTTATTGGCCGGTAGCGGCACGGCTGAAGCCGTGCCCTTCCCAAAATCATTTATGAGATGAGTTCTCGCAGAGCCACCGAATTCCGAAAACCATATTCAGAAAACCATGATCAGACAAGTGTTGTTGCTTCTATTACTGGGAGCGCCGCTGGCGTGTGCCTCCGACTATTTCGTGGACTGCAATTACGGGTCAAACGGGAATCCGGGCAGCAGTCCGCAACAGGCTTGGCGCTCTCTGCTGCAAGTTGGGATCTCAAGCTTTCAGCCGGGTGACACGATCAACCTGAAGCGCGACTGTACCTGGAACGAAACGCTAACTCCTCCCTCGAGTGGGAACAGTGGTTCGTTGATCAAGATCGACAGCTATGGTAATGGTCAGCCGCCGCATTTGACGGGCTATCTGCCAATCGCGGCGCGGTGGTGGACGCAGGTGGGAAGCACGAACGTCTGGTCGGCGACGCTGTATTCGACTACGAGCGGACTTGCGAATGTGGTCCAGTGCGGGATTCGGGGCTTCTATTGCCTTACACAGCCGCCTTCCCAGTTACAGTATGCGCGGTTCGGGACGGTATGGGGGACGGCGCTGGCGAGCCAGGCGGCACTTAGTCAGGATCGGGACTTCTGGTACGACTCGGCGAATTTCATTTTGTGTGTGTACAGCGCAAGCGGTAATCCGGCGACACATTACTCTCCAGTTACTCCCATCGTGCTCAGCGGGGAGAGCGTGCTGAATGTGAACGGCATGTCGTGGCTGGAAATCCAACATCTGCAAATTGACTGGTTCGACGGCTATGGAGTGCAGGTACAGGGAGCGAGCGATCATCTTTGGCTGGCGAACCTAGCCGCGAACAGCGAAGTGGAGAACGGCGCGGTGCCACTGGGCTTTTACGTGCATCCGGGCGGCGTGCCGGTGGACATCCATCTTTACAACACGGATGCAAACATGAACTATGCCGGTTACCACTTTGATGGGTGCACTGGCGGCGGGTGCGCATTTGAGATCAAGAACTGTCGCGCCTACGGGAATCGCGCGTATGGAATTGTGGATAACGTGCTGGGAGCGGTGAGTTATGACTACTGCCATCTGTATGCGAACAATCTGGCCACGGCGTTGACGGTGGACACGTCGGGAACTCCGGGACCGGCGGCGGGGCTGCATAACGTCGCGGCCGAAATGCCGCCCTGGATCCGGGAGTGGCGCCGGTGGCCGGCGTATACGACAGTGAGTTATGACGATCCCGGATTGGTGCAATACAGCGATGCGTATATCAGCACATTGCTGCCGATTATGACCGCTAAGGGAATACCACTCTCGATCGCGGTGGTTACAGGCGGAGATTATTCGCANNGCCAGTTGCGGGCCGAATGGGACTCTTCCGGTTCCTTGCCACGCATTTGAATACTTACAGTACACGGGGACGGTTGCATCGAGAGTTACCTTGAACATATCGCACCCAACACCGGGGCATGCGACGCTGACGGTGACGACGAGTCCAGACGATCCGGCGGCCGACATTAAGTGGGATTTGACGCCGGCAGCACCAGGACAGACGAGTAACGGACTCGTCACACTGGGCGGGATTCTGGACACGCTGGAGCAGCGCGGGGTGTTTTCCGTGGTACTGGATGCGAACGCCAAAAGCGCGGCGCGCAGCATTTCGCTGGCCGATGTGACCAACATGGATATCAAGAGTGCGGCACAAAACCTGGATCTTGACGAAACGCAAATGGAAACGGAAGAGATGAGTTGGGCGCTGGGGTGGATGAATTTGAACTTTACCGGGCTACCCACAAGACGCGTGTACGTGATGCCGGGGAGTTATGAAGATCCGGTGACGGAGAATCTTGCGGCCAGTCTGGGGTACGCGGGGGTACGGGGGGCGGGCAGCCTGAAACCCTGTTGCGGGGCGAATACCACGCTGGCCACGGGCTATGACGTGTTGAACATTTTAAGTCAGGGCGCGGTGCCTAACTATCAGGGACTTAGTTATCAGGCGATGCGGAATCGGGTTAGTCAGGACCTGTTCAAGAATGCGCTGTGGGGAAGGCCGATCGGGTACTTCTGGCATGTGAACGAGTTGCGGCCGGATGAAGTCGCAAACTTCATGGATGCGCTGGTGCAGGGAGGCGCGACGCTGGAGTCGAACACGCAGATGGTGAATGTTCTGTTGGCGTGCCAGGCGAACGATGTGGTGCCGACGGGCTATGTGGCGGGAAGCTACTACGTCTGTGCGGGGAGCGGGGCCGCGGCGGATTTTCGGCCGACGGTGAATTCGCCGGTGAGGGATGCGGGAGCGAATCTGGGGGCGGAGTATCAATACGATCTGATGGGAATCAATCAGAACTTGTATGGAGCGGGGTGGGAGATTGGGGCGTACGCGTATGTGCCGGAGGGGCTGAGCGCGGGGCATTGAGAACAAATGCAGAAGTTAGAAGTCAGATTGCAGAAGTCGGACCCGGAAATCCCATCCTTGCCGCAAAGAGCGCGGCAAGGATGGGGCACCCGCTGGAGCGCACACAGGGGTATCGGCGCCACGACGAACAGGGAGCGTTTCTGGGGGTAGGGGTCCTTCGACTCCGCATGGACTTCACTTCGTGAAGTCCGTGCTGCGCTCAGGATGACAGTGGGAATTGAAGGTGGGAAGAAAGCGGCGCGGATTAGGGATGCGATTGCAAAGACCGGAAATTGGGCCGGAATGGGGACGGACAATTGGGGAAGGGCAGGAAGGGAAAACGTGAGCGGAAAGAGCTGGTTCCGAGGGTGCCGGGCGGAGTGATGGAGACTCTGGAGGGGCAGGTTTGGATCCATCGGGACAAAGGGGATGGGGCGTACTGGAATGGGTGTTCGGCGGAGGAGCAGGTTGAGGATGAGGATGCGGCGTGGGAAAAAAAGTTAGACGGACTTATCGATCTCGGGAAGGGGCTGGACCGGCCTACGCGGAATCAGGAATTCTGGCGGGAGGTTCCGGGGAGGGCGGGACTCTGGAAGATGCCGGAGGGGGATGTTTGGGTTCAGCAGCATTTGAAGATCCGGACAAAGCAGGGCGAGATCAAGTTCATACAGCTGAACTCGGCACAGCAGGCGTATTCGCGGGAGTGCGCGGAGAAGGGGTCGAAGCGGAACATTGTGCTGAAGGCGCGGCAGATGGGGATCACGTCGTATATCGCGGCGAGATACTTTGTGCAGACGATCATGCGGCCGGGGACGCTGACCATGCTGGTGGCGCACGACCGGGCAGCGGCGGAGGAGATCTTTCGGATCGTGCACCGGTTCTGGGACAACCTGGCGGACGACTTGCGGACAGGACCGCTGAAGACTTCGCACTGCAGCGCGCGAGAACTGGTGTTTCCGCGGCTGGACAGCGAGTTTACGGTCACGTCCGCGGATGAGAACGCGGGCCGTGGGAGGACGATCCAGAATCTGCACTGCACCGAGGTCTCGCGATGGGGGCGGGAGGGGGAGGAGGCACTGGCATCGTTGCGGGCGGCGGTGGTGCCGGGCGGCGAGATCGTGCTGGAATCCACGGCGAATGGGGCGTGGGGGCAGTTTTACGAGGAGTGGCAGCGGGCGGAGGAGACGGGATACACGCAGCACTTTTTCCCGTGGTGGTACGAGGAAAGTTATGTGGCGGAGACGGGGCGGTCGTTATTGCTGTTGACGGAAGAAGAAACGGTCCTGGCGAAAAACCATGGGTTGACGGCGCGGCAGATTGCGTGGCGGCGGCGGCAATGGGCTTCGTTGCGCGGGCTGGCAGTGCAGGAATTTGCCGAAGATGCGGTGACGTGTTTCCGGGCATCGGGGGAATGTGTGTTCGAGCTGGAGGCGGTGGAGCGGGCGCAGGAGGGGGCGGGCGAGCCGATGGGGACGCGCGAGAACGGGCACGTGACGATCTGGCTGCCGGCGCACACGGGACGGAAGTATGTGATTGGAGTCGATCCGGCGGGCGGAGGAGTGGAGGGGGATTACTCGTGCGCGGAGGTGATCGATCGCGGATCGGGGATGCAGTGCGCGGAGTTGCACGGGCATTATCCGCCGCGGGAGTTCGCGGGAATGGTAATGAAGTTGGGGAAGGAATATAACTCGGCGCTGCTGGCGGTGGAGAGAAACAATCACGGACTGACGGTGCTGGCGCATTTGGGAACTTGGGGGTATCCGAATGTGTATGTGCAGGATGGGCAAGAGGGGTGGCTGACTTCGGCACATAGCCGGCCGGTGATGATTGCTCACCTGGAGGAGGCGCTGGTGGCGACGCCGAGGTCGTTCCGGAGTTTGCGGTTGCTGAACGAGTGCCGGACGTTTGTGAGGGACCGGGATGGGCGGCCGGGCGGGGCTCCGGGGACACATGACGACTGTGTGGTGGCGATGGCAATTGCGTGGGCGGTGCGGCAGGAGGGATGACTGGCGGAAACCGAACATTCTGGGTGTGGCGGCGGTCACAGGCAGGAGGCGAGGGCAGAGGGTAGATTACAGGGGAAAGCTGGGGCGGTTTGGGGGTAGAGGTCCTTCGACTCCGCGTGCCGATTCGCTTCGCGAATTGGCCCGCTCCGCTCAGGATGACAATTGGAGCGATGCCTACTACGGCAGTCCAACACGTAAAGAGGATGCGGGGCGGAGCGCAGAGCCACTTGATGCGCTGCGACGATGGGCACTACTATGTGGTGAAGTTCCGAAATAATCCGCAGCATGAGCGGGTACTGGCAAACGAGTTTCTGGCAACGCGGCTTGCCGAACGAGTGGGGCTGCCGGTACCGGCAACGGAGGTTGTGGAAGTTCCGCCGTGGCTGGTAGAGCACACGGCAGAACTAACGATTGTGTTGGGGAGCCACACCATTCAGGTGGAAGCGGGACTGCAGTTTGGGTCGCGATATATCGTGAGTCCGGTGGAAGGGCAGGTGTTCGACTACTTGCCTCCCGAGATGCTAGAACGGGTGAGGAACCTGCATACTTTTACGGGAATTCTGGCGCTGGATAAATGGACGTGCAACGCGGATGGGCGGCAGGCGGCATTCTGGCGGAAGATGCGGGAGAGGAAGTACTCGGCTTCGTTCATCGATCAGGGGTACTGCTTTAATGCGGGAGAGTGGACGTTTCCGGATTTTCCGCTGCGCGGGGTGTATCCGCGGAATGAAGTTTACGCGCGAGTGAATGGGTGGGAGTCGTTCGAGCCGTGGCTGTCGCGAATCGAGAAGCTGGATGAAGATTCGATTTGGCGAGTGGCGGGAGAAATTCCTCCGGCTTGGTATGGCGGGTCCTGGGATGAGTTGGAGGCGTTGGTGCAGCGGCTGATCGAGAGGAAGACGATGGTGCGGGAGTTGATTCTGGCGTTTCGAGGGTCACCGCGGAGGCCGTTTCCGGAGTGGGGGGAGAACTAGCCGTCAGCCATCAGCCATCAGGTAAGGCTTCGGCATGTGCTTTAGGAAAGGGCGTTATGCGTGATTTTCGAGAACTTAAGGTCTGGCATAAGGCACACTTGTTGACGCTGGATGTTTATCGCGCGACTCAGTCGTTTCCTCGAGACGAGTTGTATAGCCTTACTAATCAGATTCGGCGGGCGGCCGTTTCGATTGCGGCTAACATTGCGGAGGGAGCGGGGAAAAACTCACGGGCTGAGTTGGCGCGGTTCTTACAGATAGCGCTGGGCTCGGCGAGTGAATTGGAGTATCACCTCTTATTGTCGCGGGATCTGGGTTATCTCGTTCCTTAAATGTGGGAGCAGCTTTCGCAACAAGTGGTCGAAACGAAGAAGATGTTGAGCGGCTTCATGCAATACCTTGGCCAACGCAAAACGGGGACTGAGGGCTGACGGCTGAGGGCTGGTGGCTAATAAGCGACAACTCGAGCTCCATTTGCTGCGATTCTTGCCGCATGCTTTGCGGGACGATTTCGTTACGGTCGGACTGTTGCTGATGGAAAGCGATGGCGGGTTTGCCGAGGTGCGGTTTACGCACGACTGGAGGATGCTGCAGTGCGTGGCTCCGGAAGTGGAGTTGGAGTGGTTCGAGATGGTGGAGAGCGAGATCCGGAAAAAGCTGGGGAGTTTGCGGCGGCGCGAAGATCTGATGGAGCTGATGAGCCAGAGATTCGGGACGATGCTGGATGTGGGGCCGACGAAGGCGGTGCTGACGGAGGATCCCGCAAAAGAGATGGAAGTGCTGACTTCGATGTACCTGGCTCCGATGGAAGGAAAGCCGAAGCAGTCGATGGCGGTGGACACGGCGATGGTTATGCCGCTGATGGGCAGGATTGCGGCGGGGCGTCCGATTGAGGCGGTGGAGAACGACGAGACGATTTCGCTGGCGGATTTTGTGCATGCGAGGCCGGTGTTCGCGCTTGAAGTGCGCGGCGATTCCATGCAGGACGAAGCGATTCTCGACGGCGACTACGTGCTGGTGGAGAAGAAGAAGACGGCGCACGACGGGGACATTGTGGTGGCGCTGATCGAGTCGACGGACGCGACGCTGAAGCGCTTCTTTCGCGAGGGAGAGAACATTCGCCTGCAGCCTTCGAACGCCGCCATGAAGCCGATCATTGTGCCCGCGGCGTCGGTCCAGATTCAGGGACGGGTGATTGGCGTATTGAGGAAGTACTGAAGAGCAGTTGCCAGTGGTAAGGTGCGAGTATCCAGTAAAACCAAGGTTCCGGACGGCAAAAGGGCCAGAGTGCGCCCGGCCCCAAACGGGGCGACGATTGTCGAGGAAGTGACGGTATCGCTAAAGCGACACCCTGATACGAGCCCGATCACCGATGGGTGAGAAGCGACAACTCGAACTTTACCTACTGCGATTTCTGCCGCATGCTTTGCGGGACGATTTCGTTACGGTGGGAGTGTTGCTGCTGGAGAGCGATGGCGGGTTTGCCGAGGTGCGGGTCACACGCGACTGGAAGATGCTACAGTGCGTGGCTCCGGAAGTGGAGTTGGAGTGGTTCGAGATGGTGGAGAGCGAGATCCGGGGGAAGCTGGGGAGCTTGCGGCGGCGCGAAGATCTGATGGAGCTGATGAACGAACGCTTCGGGACGATGCTCGATGTGGCTCCGGCTAAGGCGGTGTTGACGGAAGATCCGGCGAAGGAGATGGAGGTGCTGGCTTCGATGTACCTGCTTCCGATGGAACGAGGTGAGCGAGCTCAGCATCACACGGGCCGAGGTGCGATTGTGAGCACGATGAAAGAGGCCTTCACCCAGGCCGGGGTGCTGGAGCTTATGCAAAAGGATTTGGATGTGGTGAAGTACACGGGGTTGGGCGATCCGTTCCGGATTGATTTTGGATATCGGGTGGGGAGCGCGGTAAAGATGTTTCATGCGGTTTCGGTGGCGGCGAATGTGGACCAGGCGCTGGCACTGGCTTATCGCTATTCGCGGGTTGAGGCGGGGATGCGGCAGGAACAATTGCAGGCTTCGTTGACGGCGGTGGTGGATCAGGGGATGGCGTTGCAGGAAGAAGAGAAGACGCGGTTCGCGATTGGGATGCTGGAGCAGTGTTCGGTGCGGGTGCGGGCGGTGGGGGAGATGACGGAGATCGCAGGCGAGGTGCAGGGGGAGCTGGGGGCGTGATGGACGAATTCCACTCCAAGAAACTAGCACGCAAGAAACGAGCGAGGTGGTGGGGAGACCATGGTCTTCTTGCTTATGCTGTACTCACTGGAATTTTCGCTTTCATCTACTTTGCAATTGCCGCGTTTTACAGGCATCTTCCAAGCTGGCTTACATCTCTTGGAGTGACGCCGTCGGGAGTGGAGTTGATTATAGGGACGCTGTTGTGCGCGCTCGGTGTGTGGGGCATTCCTAAACAGAAGAAGTACGGCCCCGGTTGGCTGATTCAGTTTGTATTGTGCCTTCTGAGTGGTGTGCTGATGTTGGGACGGGCGTTCGGGATTTTCTAATCTGGAAGGGGTGAGACCTGGACGACGGCACGGCGAAAAGCTGTGCCGTTTTTATTTAGGGAGAGAACGCCTTGGTGCTGTCGAGGAATCGCGCGAGAGGTAGGGGTCCTTCGACTGCGGTTGCCGCTCACTTCGTGAGCGGCAATCCTCGCTCAGGATGACAGGGTTTGAGGGTCATTACAGACGTATGAGCCAACTAGAAGAAGTTCGTTTGCGGGCAGGAATGCCCGTCCCCACGCGAGACGAGGAGATTATGAACATTCGAGAGAGGGTGCGCGGCGCGATGCGCCGGGTGGGAGACGTGTCTTTGCGGGATTGGTTTTCCACGAGTTTGTTTGCCGGGCGGGATGGACGGCGGACGGCGGGAGCGGGGTCGAACCTGGCTCCGCTTTCTTCGCCAAGTTTTTCGCGGTCGGGAATGCCTGCAACCCACAGTCTGGTGCCGAAGCCTACGCCGGCGAATCTGCGGCGGTTCGCGGAGACGCCGGTGGCGCGGCGGGCGATCAACGTAATTAAGGATCGGATTGTGGGGATGCGATGGCGCATCCAGCCGCGGCGGGGGCGGGCGCTGGAGCAGATTCCGGATGGGGCGCGGCGGGTGCAAGTGCTGACGGAAAATTTCGAGGCGCCGAATCCAGACGATTCGTTTCGGTCGCTGCTGGAGCAGGTACTGGAGGATGTGATTGTCGGGGGATTTGGGGCGATCGAGTTGGATCGGGTGGACGGATGGCAACTTCCCGCAGCGGAAATGGGACGGCGAGACGCCGTCCCGACAGCCGGCGGGACGCCGGCGCTACGTGGGCCGCTGGTGATGTGGCCGGTGGACGGAGCGACCATCCGAATCATGACGGATTGGGATGGACGTCCCGACTCTCCGCGATATGCGCAGGTGACGGGGCTGTATGGGGCGGCTGGACAGATCGTACTGAACGATGACGAGCTGAGTTACATCCGGCTGAATCCGCGGACGCATACACCGTTTGGGCTGGGACGAGTGGAGGTGGCGTTCGAGACGATCAATGCATTCTTGAGCGCGTACCGGTATGCGGGGCGGCTGGCTTCGAATTCGGTGGTGCAGTACGCGCTCTGGCTGCAGGGTCTGACTCCGACACATCACGAGCGGCTGATCCGGTGGTGGCAGGATGAGATTGAGGGGACGGGGCGGGTGCCGATTATTTCGGCGGAGTCGAAGCCGGAGGTGCTGCGGTTCGGGGCGGGAACGGACGCAGACCTCCGGCTGGCGTGGCAGGAATTTCTAATGCGGATCATCGCCGATGCTTTCGATCTGCCGGCGCAGTTCTTGGGATTAGAGCAGGATGTGAACCGGTCGACCGCAGCAGAGATGAGTGAGATGGCGTTCCGGTCGGCGATTGTTCCGACGGCGCGCTTGGTGGCTGAGTATCTGACGCGGGATGCGATTGCGAAGAAGGTCGGGTGGACAGACCTGGAATTCGTATTCACCGACGTCGATTCCCAAGACGAGATGGAGCAGGCGCAGATCGACGAGATTCTGCTGCGCAATGGGGTGGTCACGGTGAACGAAGTAAGGCGGGCGCGAGGGATGGCCGAGATTATTTGAGTAGAACCTTGAACCACAGGGAGCACAGAGGAACACAGGGGAGAGCCTTAGCGGTGCGGCCTCTCCTTTTTTGTTGCAGCCGGGTTTTGATTTTTGTCGCAGCCGGTTCGAAGTGAGGAGATCAAAGATGGGATTGTCACTGGAGTCGATGGCGATTGAGATGCCGGCGGTACATGGGCATCCGAACCGGGCAGCGTTCCGGGGAGTATTGACGATCGTCGATGTTGCATCGGACAAGTCGCCGTCGGGCGCGCGGGGGCATCGAGTGCTGCTGACTCGGCGGGCAGCGGAGGCGGCGATTCCATCGCTGATGGGGATGGGGCTGGATTACTCGCCGGCGCTGGATCGGCACGACGCGCGGCGGAAGATCGGGGTGATCACGCGAGCTGAAATTGTAGGGCGCGTGATTGAGGTCGGCGGTTTCTTGTATGCGAAGGATTTTCCGGAGATCGTGGCGGAGATCGGCAAACCGGGGTCGGCGGGACTGGGAGGCGCGGGCAGGAATGTGCGCGCTTCCCGCGCGGGGCTTGGAATGTCGTACGAGATTGCGGATGCGCTGGTGGAAGACATCAAGGCGAGCGTGTGGGTGTTGAACCGGGTGACCTTTACGGGGGCGGCGGTGCTGCGGCGGGATAAAGCGGCGTATCTCTCGACGTGGATCGAGTTGGGGTAAGTGGAGCAGGTCATGGGCGTTTTCAAGGAAGGTGCAATCCGAGGTCCGTCAGATGGGTTGGGGTTAAGGAAAAGCCCTGACCACAGGGGACACAGAGGAACACAGGGGAAACCCTTACCAAATAGGCCAGGGAGGAAAGAGGAATGAACGAAGAGATGGTGCAGCAGATGATGGCGGCGGCGGAGCGACTGGCGGCAGCCACGGAGACGCTGGATCGCGTGTTGGGGAAGCTGGACGCACAGCAGGAGATGCTGAATGCAAAAGTGGACCGGATCGTGGCGGCGGTCGAGGAGAGCATTATGCAAACCAGCGAGCGTCGCCAGGAGGAAGGAACTGGCGCCGAGTTGCAGCAGCGCGTCGTGAAACTGGAAAAGTCGAATGCAGATCTGAAAGCGCAGGCGTCGCGGATGGCCCGGAAGACGCTGTCGCCGGTAGTGTCGGCGCTGATCGGAAAGAACGAGATCGAAGGCGAACGGCTGGACCCGGCAGTGCTTAATAAGACGTTGGCGGCGCTGAGCGTGGAACAGCGGATCGCGGTGAAGGCGGAGCTGGCGCGGGCGGGGATGATCGAGTAAGGCGTCGTTGGTTGACGGCCGGTTGTCGTTGGTCGCTAGTCGATGGGGCGTTGGTAATTGGGGCGCGAGTTAGATCGCGTCCTTTTTTATTGGGTGAACAAACCCACCCTTTCGCAAAGAACGCGAAAAGGGTGGGGCACCCGCCGAGAAGTGGGGCACCCGGTTATCGGAAAGAGAACGGGCAGTAACAACTCAAATGAGGAGAAGACATGAAAGCTAATTTTCTGGATTTGCGTGCAGCAGCGGACTTTCTGGGGCCGGGCGCGATCGAGATCGATCGGTATCAGACCGAGATTACGGACATCGTCCGGCGACGCGGTGTGTTCGGCCAACGGATGAAGCAGGTACCGGCGACCGGCCATCCTTCGCGGTTTTTCGAGGAAACGGCGATTGCATCGCCAACCGCGGCGCAGGCATTCGTCGACCCGCGCAACATTCAGCCGACGCTGCAAGCGCCGACACGGGTGGAACGCAGCGTCCCGCTGAAGGCGCTGGTCTCGCAGATCAACTACAACCTGTTCGACATGGAGGTGGGGACGCAGCAGAGCCAGTTCGCGTATCTGCAAGCAAAGGACCTGGCCGATGCGGTGGGCGGGGTTTTGCGCACGCACGACGTGGCGCTGTGGAACGGCAACGACACCTCGCTGAGCACGCCAACGACGGCGCAGTATTTCGGCGCCATCGGGCAGATTGAAGCGGGAGGCAACAGCGCCACCATCGCAACCAATGCCAGCATTGTGGACGGGCTGAAGAGCACCATCGCGCAGATGGTATCGAGCTCGTCGTACGAGGTGCGGCCGACGGCGATCTATGCCAACCCTGTGCTGCTCGACCTGATCGACCGCGAGATGAAGGCGGAGTTCAACGTTGTGCTCTCAACGGCGCAGATCACGGGTGGGCTAACCGTGAAGACCCTGAGCACGCAAGCCGGCGATTTGCCGCTGATTCCGGAGTGGGCCCTTCCTTATACGGGCACACCGGGGAGCGGTACTGCGGTGCTGCCGGCCTACATCGTGACCGAGGACATGATCGAGTACCACTGGTTGACGGACCCGAATCCTCGGGTCTTCAAGCTGGGACTGCCGAACTCATTGACGACGGAGAGTGTCGTGGTGAAGTTCGGTGGCGTGGTAGTGAAGGGCGCGTCCTACGCTCACTACGAAGTGAAAGTGAACCGGTAAAACCAGTTGCCAGTGGCCAGCGGCCAGTTGCCAGTAAGACCGAGGCAACGGCCCTGGTTACTGGCGACTAAGAACTGGGAACCAATCATGAATTACTTGCAACCATCGGAATACGCAGCTTATGGGCTGGAAACAACGACTGAATTGGCGTGGGTGACGGCGGCATCGGCGATTGTGGATGCGCATTGCCGCAGGGTAACGCTGGCGGTCGCTCAGTACACGGAGCGGTTGCGAACGGAAAGCGGACAAAGGCCGGTGCGGCTTACGTATCTGCCGCTGTCGGCGGTGGCGCCGGCGACATCGCCGATCGTGTCGGCGCGGGCCCGGTATGCCACGCCGCGACGGGGCGAGTTGGCGTACGAGGAGATGGCGTGGGATGCGGCGCTCGCATTCGGAATTCCGGGAACGTGGGTGAACTTGAACGTGCCCGACCTGGGCGTGTTTTCGGAGACGGGGGAAGTAACTCTTCCCGTGAATGTGTTGGGGTGGGCGTTTACCGAACTGGAGATTGTGTATACGGCTGGGCTCGATCCGTTTCCCGACGCGGTTAAGGTGGCGTGCGCGCAATTGGTAAAGAATGCGCAGGCTACCCCGGCGCTGAATGTGAAGAGAAATGTGTTTCCCGACAGAATGCAACTGATGTACTTCTCCGATTCGCTGCTGGATGAAACGGTGCAAGCGCTGCTGGCGCCCTATGTGGCGCAGAAAGTTGGATAAGCCATGACTGGAATTTCTGGAGCAGCGGCAGCTCGGGCAGCGGATGCCTTGATACGAACGATGGGCGGCACGGAAGTGATCCTGCTGTTTCCGGCAGCGGGGATGCCTGCGGATGCGGTGGCGGGACTCGGGCTGGTGGATCCGGGAGTTGAGCAGGCGGCAATTAGCCCGGTAATTGTCCGGGAGTTCACCATGGAGAGCGGCGGTTTGCGGCCGCGGGTAAGCGACGGTCCTCGGCGTCAAATCGAGTTACTGGCGGGTGTATCGGCGATGGCGGAGCAGGTAAGTCAGCGGAACGTGGCGTCGGCGGACGTCCTGTTCGAAACGGCGCTGGGGCTGGTGTACGACGGGGAAGTGTTCCACATACAGGGATTTGTCGTCGAACGACTCGCGGGTGTGGCGTATCTGTACCGGGTGGCGGCGGTGTCTTAGGAGCTGTCAGCTATCAGCTTTCAGCCATCAGTTTTAGTGCTTAGGAACCAGGGACTACTAAAGACAGTTTCATAAATGCCTTTCCGTTCGGAAGGCATGTCCCTCAGGGGCTAAAGCCCGCATTCTGTCAGGCCCTGAATGGCACGGCTGAAGCCGTGCCCTACCCAAAACCGATTTATGGAACATGCTCTAGGAGAAATATGCAGGCAGCGAAAGACAGTTTCTTTATGGCGCTGCGGGAGCGGCTGGCAGCGTTGAATCCGGCACGAACCATGGTGATCGATGGAGTGACGCTGCCGGCGATCGTGGTCCGCGAAAACATGGAACCGCGGTATGGGGAAGCGCAGGCGGGAGCGTTTTACATGGACTTTGGCGATATTTTGATCGCGGAGAGCACGCGTCCGATGCTGGGAGTGGATTGCCACATCTGGTACGCGAGCGAAGGCAGCGGCGGGACAGGAGTGGACCGAGGGCGCGTGCTGGCGGAGATGGATAGCGAGTTACTCAGAATCTGCGATCCGCCACACACGGGAATGCGCGACTACAGCCAGACTCCGAGCGCTGACTTAGGGTCGGGAATTTTCTGGACAGTACCGGAGATGGGAAACGCGCCGGGAGACGTCTCGATCCAGAAACAGCAGTGGAGCGCCAGCGCAGCGCGGGTGGAACGGTATGCGCAGTTGAGACTCTATTTCTTTCTGCCCGAGGTGCAAGCGTGACGCGGGCGGGATTACGGCCAATCGCGCGGCAAACGCGCGCCTATTTTGCGCCGGTGGACAGAGTGAATGGGCCCACGGCGATTTTCGATCCGTCGAAAGACAGCGGTTTCCAGTTGGATGCCCCTCCGGCTCCGTGGATCGACCTGGGATGGATTGAAAACTTTCAGCGCACGAGCACATCGCAGATCGAGGCGTTGATCGGCGGGACGGCGGGTGCGGTGTCGGCACAAGCTCGGCACGGGTTGGGAGCACGAATTGATTTTGAATTTCGCGATTGGGGAAAGTTGCAGATGGCGCTGGCGGGAGGCGCAGAGCACATGAATGTGCTGGCAACCGACCCGAGCGCGTCGCGAGCGGGATCCGGTGGCGTTCCGTTGGCGGCTGTGCCTCTGCTGGCGGGCTCGAGCGCCGGGGAACTGGTGTTGGGAGCAGGCGCCATCAGCGGGTTCCAAGCTGGGGACCTGGTGGCGTGCGATGTGGATTACACGCAACAAGTTGGATATGTGGGCACCGGCATCGCGGCAGCGTATGTGAAGAGTCCGGGAGATGTGCGGAACGATGCCAACTATGTGCGGCGGGTTACGTTCAACGTGGGGCGAGTCGCACAGGTGACGACAACATCATTGCTGCTAACGCAGGCTTTGCCGGGGGGAGTGCCAGCGGCTGGGGCGGCGGTGCAAAAAGCGATGGCTTTTGTGGACCGCGAAGACGGCGCGTTTCTGCAACAGTGGTCGGGGTTATTCGTGGCGGAGGAGGAGTCGGGTGGACGCGTGTGTTTCTTCTATCCGAGTTTGAGTCCGTGCACGGTGAAGGCGGAATGGGAACGGGAGAGCCTAACCACGATTCAGAAGCCGATCGGAGGGTTGGCGTTACGCGCGTCGTTCGCCGCGCTGCCGACGGTGGACGGCAACGATGGAGCGATGGTGCTGTGTTACCGGAGTTATTTCCCGGCTAGTGGAGCGGCGGTCTACTAGGAGCCCCTGGTGCGGGTCGGGTCCGGAGGAGAGCACGAGCAAAAGCAAGAGCAAACGCAAACACAAACGCAAGAGCAAGAGCAAGAGCAAGAGCAAGAGCAAGAGCAAGAGCAAGAGCAAGAGCAAGAGCAAGAGCTTTAACCACAGAGGACACAGAGGGACACAGGGGACGGCGGAGTTTGTCGATAAGCCATGAAATTACTGATTGATAACTTCGACGGTCGCGGGGCGCAAGACTATACGGCATTCGTGGATTCGAGCAAGAGTCCGAGTGTGGTGCGCAAGCTGAACAGCCCGGCGGAATTGAAATTCAATCTGGTAGGTGGAGGGGAGAGTCTGGCGGCGCCGGCGATCGGTGGGCGCGTTACTCTGACCCTGAGCAGCGGCAACGATCTGTTCACCGGCTATATTGCGCAGACGCCGACCTATCAGTATTTGGGGTGGGCAGATCGCGGGTTGGTTTACCGGTACGAGATCGTCGCACTTAGCGACGTAATGCTGATGGATCAGAAGGCGCCTCCCCCCCATCCGCCATTTGTGAATCGGAACGCTGGCGATGCGTTCCGGCAGTTGACGACGGAGGCGCTGCCGGGATGGTTTGACGTGAGCGGCGTCGAAGCGGGGGATCCGATTCCGTATTACAGCGTCGATCCCGCGAAAAAGTGGACCGCATCGGCGGCGGAGATTGCGCTTGCGGCGCGGTGTTGTTACCGGGACGACAACGGCAGGCTGTTCTTTGCGCCCTTGGCGGCAAACACCTACGCGCTTGCGGAAAATGCAGAGACGTTTTCTCCGGGCGATCTCCAATTGCAGAGCGTGAACCGGTTGGTCAATGACTTGACGATACTGGGGCCACTGGAGCCGAGTGCGCATGTGAAGGATTACTTCGCCGGCGACGGGCTTACGACGAAGTTCTACATGTCACAGAAGCCGTTCACACGAAGCAGCCAGGTCGCCCTATATAACCGCACGATTCTTGACGAGACTTATGCGGAACTGGACCCGACGCATTGGGCCATAAGCGATCCGCAACATGTGATAACGGTCGGCAACGGCCAATTGCAGGTTGGGGGAGGAACGGGGACAGATGGGCAAACGCTGCTGAACTTCATCGAAAAGATCGAGTTGGGCGGAGCCACGATGCTGGAGCACGGCGACGTCGTGTTCAATGCTGCGTCGGATGGGGTGATCGGCGGACTCTATGCCGGGGTTGTCTCGATTGCAGGGTGCCTGGCTGGCTTTCGCGTAACGCCCTCGGGGACCAATTGCAACATCCAGGCGCTGATCGGAGGCTCGGTTGCGGGCACGGCGCTCACCACACAGGCCGGACACCACTACGTGTTCACCACGCAGCTATATCCGACGGAAGTGTACCGGGTGGAGCAGGTGTTTCATTCTTCGCTGCATCCTAGTGGAGCGGCGCGCGGCGGCGGCGCAGTCGCCTGCGACGTAAGAGTCGTCCTGGAGGTGCATGACATCGATCCGGCGAATCCGGCGACGCAGATCGCACCGGCCACGGTGCTATACGACGGCATCATCGCGAACGCGCCTGGGTTTTGCACGTATGCGCTCATCAATGCCGGCAGCGTGCAGTGTTCAGCAGCATTTACGTACATATGGCTGCCGGTCGATGCCCTGGTACGCTGCACACCGTATGGAGGAAACGCGGTGACGATGCTGACGGGATCGTTGCTGGAAGGCGCTGAGTGCCATGTTTCGAACGAGCCGGCGCTGCAATTCTACCCGGAGTACATACCGGCAGCGAACGAACTGATCGAGGTGAGTTATCGGGGCCAAGGCCATGCGGTGGCGCGAGTGATCAATGCGGCGAGCATTGCGGCTCATCAGCGTGGCGGCGACGACGGAGTGCGCGGGAGCGTGCGAGAGATTGGGCTGCCGGTTCCGCGCACTTCGGCAGATTGCGAAACGGCGGCGTTGGCCTTGCTGGAGGACGCAGGGCAGGGGTGGACCGGGGAGTATCAGGCGTGGAGCCAGTTTCTGCCGGGCGGGGCAGTGGATGTCTTTCCGGGGGACGGGCTGGCGGTGAACGTTCCATCACGAATGGCGTCGTTCACAGCGATCGTGCGCGAGGTGGATGTGGAGATCGCGGACATTGCCGGGGAAAACAGGCGGTACACGCTGCGGTTTGTGGATGCGGGGGATCCCTCTCTGGATTTTGCTTTTGTGACGGCCCTGGTGAAACGGACCCAGGTGCTGACACCGATCGATGTGACGAAGGTGGGGAACGTTGATCTTGCCGATCTCACCGACGCGGAGGTCACGAATGTGACATCGACGACGGTGACGATTGACGCCGGATTTAGTCCAGCGCCGGGCGGAGGTATCGAAGTGCGGTATTCGGACGCGGGGTGGGGAGCCGGTTACAACGGCAACCTGGTGGGCCGTTTCACGAGCAGCAGCTTTACGCTCACGCGCTACGCGCGGGCGCAAGACTATTTTTTGAGGAGCTATGACGGCAGCACGCCGCCAAGGTATTCGCGGTATTCGACGGCTTTGCATGTCGACTATCCACTGACATGAAACATTCAAATGATGAAATCAGCTCGGTAGAGCGGTTGCAGCCGCCGGCGGTCGGTCGTATGGCCGCCCACGAATTCCAACTCAGAGTTTTGGAGAAGCTGGCGCGATTGGAAACAAAGATGGACATGATCGTCGGAAACGGACAGCCGGGACGGATGAAGCTGGCCGAAGACCGGCTGGTCGCACTTGAGGTACATGATCTTCGGCGGACTGTGTATGACCGGCTCGTAACTGCAGCGATCACGTTCGCGATCAGCGCGGTCATAGCGTGGCGAGGCCATCTTGGACTGAAGTAGGGCAGTTTTGTGTGTCTGGTCCTTGATGCGAAGCGGCGAAGCCTCGATCAACCGTCCCATTCAACCACCTTTCGCCCGCAACCTGGCCTCGAAGCTGGTCAGAGACGCTGAAGCGATTGCCATTCCGCCCGGCAGCGGATACCTGCTGGCAGCATTGCTGTTGGCGCCGAGGCGCAGAAACAATTAGCAAACTAGCCGGCTGCACAAGATCGAGAGGAAAGGCTGTGATTTTCACGCACCCAAACGTTCATCGCGAGTTCGTGGAGTACCCCCCTTTTAACCCGTAAGCCCTTTGCGCTGTATAACTCACAGAAAACACATTTCGCAGATTACGCAGGGTGCACCCAAGCACAGAGACCGTCGTACAAAACGAGCACAAAAATCCTGCTGATCGGGCTGCTGTTGCTTTTCGCAATTCCCCTGATGCGCGATCATGAGGAACATCGATAACGTGTTCTCGGACTGCGAAGACATTGTTTGTAGAGCAGGCTCACCCGTTCACGACTGCCGATCCCCGCTCGAAACCCACGTCGATCTTCCGCTGCCCGGCTTGAATCGCCGCCTCGATAGCGGACTCTTGCGTGGGGAATGTGTCGGGCAGGTAGAATTCAGTTTCCATGACCCCATCCGCATCGTGTTCCTCGACGGAGAACTCTGCCGAGAACTCGCCTTCTCGTAGCTCGCATGACCGTGCCACGATAACGTAGCCCTTGTACCCCTGCCTGCTCTTCATGACTGCAACCTTTCAGGCTTCAATTATTGCACTTCGAGGTTCCGATACTCGGCATCCCTTCCTCAGAGCCGGGCATTCTCTCACCTCGCGTCCCGATCCAGCCACTTTTCGACCCGCACCGGACGCCACTCTTCCAGTGCCCCCAACAGTTCCGCAACAGAATTCCTCGCCAACACGAGTCCTCGGTTCTCGATCTTCAAGAATCGTTCTTCCACCGCATGGTCGAACATCGCCAGCAAGGGAGTGTAGTATCCCAAGACATTCAGGATGCCGCACGGCTTGGCATGCAGTCCGAGTTGCGACCACGTGACGATCTCGCAGAACTCCTCTAACGTTCCGAACCCTCCCGGCAACGCGACGAACGCGTCCGACAGGTCTGCCATGAGCGCCTTGCGTTCGTGCATGGAGCGAACGACATGGAGTTTCGTGAGCCCATTGTGCCCGACCTCACGCGCCATGAGGGTCTCGGGGATGACTCCCACCGCCTCGCCGCCTGCCGCCAGCACCGCGTCCGCCAGCACGCCCATCAGACCCACGTTGCCGCCGCCGTACACCAGACCGATATTCCTACGCACGAGTTCCGCGCCCAGTTCCTCGGTGGCAACGCGATACTTTGGGCGGTTCCCGGCACTCGACCCGCAGAAAACGCAGATTCGTCTCATGCAGCGATTCTAAATCTCGCTTCCTCTGTGTTCATGCTGGGCACCTTATTCATGCGTGGTGTACCAGCGAACGGCAAAGCGACACGAACCTCCCTCTGCTACGATTATCTGTCTCCTCCACGCGAAGGATGGTGCAATCAACATGATTCGAAAAATTGCACTGCGATTAGCGGTCGCTGCGCTACTCGTGCTCATGGCATTGAATGCGTATCTTGCGATTGACCGCTTGAGCCGGATTCAGAAGTCTGCGGCGCTCACTCTGGATAGCTCCATGATTCAGGCCGACATCTCCGGTATTTTGCAAGATTTGACGGATATGGAAACAGGTCAGCGCGGGTACCTATTAACTGAGGACCCTGCGTACTTAGAACCATACGCCGAAGGGAAGAGCCGGATTGAGACCCATTTTGCTAGCCTGCGTTCCGGGTTGGCTAATCGGACGGAGCACGAACGGTCGCTGGAATCGCAGCTTGAGTCCTTAGCTAGTTCGAAACAAGCTGAGATGGAGCGCAGCGCCAGTCTGCGCCAACAGGGGTATCGCCACCGAGCATTCAAGATCGTGGATACGAATGAAGGTCGGGACTACATGGATGGGGCTCGCGGGCTTGTGTCTTCACTGTCGTCGGCTGAGAGCAGCAGTTTTACGCGATTCGACAAAGAGAGGACTGCCAGCCTGAGCAAGGCGTTGTCGGAAACCATTATCGCCAATTCTTGTTTGCTCGTGCTGGCGGCATGTCTGTTTGGATTCATCCGCTACCACGGGTCCGTGCTCGAAAAGGAAGCCGCCGAGAGCAGGCAGGCGCTCGCTGTACGAGATTCGCAGCTAGAAAAACTAACGTCTGCCCTTTCCAATCAAGCCCGGTCGAAGATGGCTGCCATTGAGGAGAACGCCCGCCTTCTGCTGGAGGAATACGGGGGATTTCTGCCACGTCACGGCCACGAATGTGCCGAGCAGATAAAAGAAGAGGCGGCGCAAATGGAGCGACTGAGACAAGAGTTACTTGGCCGCCCCGGCTTCAACCAAACTGATCAAAAAGCAGCTTAGCGACTTGCCCAGTTCGCGTCCGTTTTTGCGCAGGACACAGAAGCCGCTTTCATCGTTGTGGAAGGTGACGCGCTCGATGACGCCGGAGATTTCCTCGGTCGCGGGTCTGCGTTCTGGGATTGCCGCGTTCATGCGTGAGGATTCATTTTCCCACGGATCGCGAGATGGTATCGTTCCGAGTGTCATCGCCGTCGGTCGGGCAACCACAATCCCAGATGAGGCGGTGATTGAGGGGTGATCCAGATGAAACTCAAGCTCAAGGCACGCGTCAACCGCTCGGACGCCCAGACGATCCGGCAGGCTCTTGACCAACTCGCCGCGAAAAGCTCGGCCACGAAAGAAGGCAACGAGTTCGTTGTCGAAGCCGAGATGGAAGGAGCCAGCGCGAAGGAACTGAACCGCACGCTGCTGCCCGCCCTGAGGAAAGTGGAGAAGAGGACGACCCTCCGCGCGGAATGGACTTCTGACGACGGCACCGAAAGGTATTTCGATTACGTCCTGAAGAAGACAGTCAAGAATTGACCCGCCACGGTGTGACTCGCGGCTGGAAGTCCACCAACTCGGGTAGCGGACATGCCATCAGGTCTATCCGCATCGGCGGGCATCGAGCGCCCGAAGCTCAAAGCACGTCCGGCAAGCGCACCTGAAGTTCTCGTCGCTGGGGATCGCCAAATGGCCGCATTTGTCACAGACAAATCGCCCGTCCGCAACGGCTGCCATTGGCTTAAACTCATAGCCTGAGACGCAGTAAGGGCACCGAACTACGGTCATAGTCATGGCGATATTCACCCCGCACGTCAGTTTCGCGCTAAAGTTCCGCCACCATGAACTCTACCCGTTGACGATTACAGGAATGTGAAATTCGCGTTGAGACGATTCGGCCCCTCGGTGCTCGAAATGGATTATCCGCGCCTCAAGAAGCCATCCAAGAACGGCGCGGCATCGTCTGCCAGATTCGTGGTTGCCCGGCCATTTTCGAAGCACCGCACTCCCACGGGCATCACGCAAGGGTCATTCGTCTCGCATGGTAAACATTGTTCTCAGA
>PKXK01000012.1 GCA_003132325.1 Acidobacteriaceae bacterium | reverse complement strand
CGCTGCAATTCGAGCGCACGGTGAACCGGGACAACACGGTCAGCTTTCAGAACCTGACTTTGCAGATCGAGCCGGTGCGCTGGCGGGGCACGCTGGCGGGCTGCGCGGTGACCGTGCACCAACACCTGGACGGAACCTTGAGCCTCAGCTATGGGCCGCACTCATTCGGTCGCTACGACGAGCGAGGCTGTCCGATCCTCAACTCGAAACCGGCGGCAGGCAGGGCCGTGGAAAAGACGCGTGGTGGAAAAGTCCCAAAACCGACTTTCCCNNCGGCGGCTGCGGGAGATTAACGAAACCGGACATTTCACTTGCTACAAAAAGCGGACATTTTAATTTGCTAAGAACATAAGCTTTTAAGCCGTGGGTGCCACTTGACTAGAACTAGCTTGGGCCTGCCGGAGCCTTCTTTCGCGAGAGCATCCCCCTAGCCATCGTTTCAATGCTGCGCGACAAGCTGCCGCCGACAGCAGCAGACCTTAGAATGCTCAGAATTAGTACAAAATTAGTACAAACGATGCGAAGGCTTTGCTCGATCTGAGAATAATGCTCAGTGCAAGGTGCAGAACAGATCGCTGCCACGACATCGGAAGATATCCCCTGTTTGTCTTCTCACGGACCGTGCCCGGTTCGCACCGGGCGGAATTTAGGCGGCGTCATGCGCGTCATGCTGGTAGTGGGGTCTTAGCGTGGATATGGCGCCTTCGCTAAACGTTCGACCCCACTACCCGTCATGCTTTAGCTCTTGACAATGCTCCTCCCGCGCGCTCTAATAAATGCGCTTTAAGTATGCAACCGCTTGCATAACTCAGAAGAGGACGCGAGGATGACGAGATCGTGTGCTGTCCTTTCGGTCGACGATTTCGCGTACGCTCAACAACTACTCTCGGATTACACCCTCGATCCGGGAGGAGAGTATTCCAAAAGACAGTTCCCGGGAAGCATTACATCCGAAACATGGTGGCGCGGGGCCAAGCGGTTCGCAAGCCGCACCCGACGGAGGCTGGTGGTTTCCTCGATATCAAATCCTTCTTTGTCGAGATCGCTCGCGGGACGGAGCACGGGACTATGGGTTGCTACTGCGTCTGAGTAGAGGAAAGAATTCGCAATGGGATATCTAAAAGTAGGATCAGTCTGTTCGGCCAAACATTTCGGAATGATCGAGACAAGGGGACTCGGGAGGAATTTTCTAAATGAGACACTTTAGGGCTGAAGGAATGCGAGTAATCCTGGTGACCGCAGCAATTCTATTGTTGAGCGGGATTTGGGCAAGTGCGCAAAGGGTGTCGGGGACTCTCTTCGGCACCGTCCTCGACTCAAGTGGAGCAGTGGTGCAGGGGGTGAGGATTACGGCTACGAATGTTGACACAGCAGCAGTACGAACCACGACGACCGGCAGTTCGGGAACTTACGAGATCCCGGGCGTAGTGGCAGGAGTCTACAAAATCGAAGCTTCCGTGAGCGGTTTCAAGACAGATGTCAGGACGGGTGTTGCTGTTACGGTTGGGACAAACCTGGCCGTGAACTTCGTCCTCACTGTCGGGTCGACGACGCAAATAGTGGAGGTTGTCCAAAATCAGGTGCAGGTTGAGACTACGAACGCCACAGTCGGTGGAGTGGTGGGCTCGAGCGCCATTAGTGAGCTTCCCTTGAACGGTCGCGATTGGCTGCAACTGGCAACCCTACAGCCCGGGGTTATTGGCGGCGTGGGGCAAACCCCGAGCACTGCTTCCAGCGCGACCAGCAGTGGTAGAGCCGCAAGGGGCAATGGACTGGCCATATCAATTTCGGGGGGTCGCGACTCCGAAAATGTTTTTCTTATCGATGGACTGATTGTCAATGACTATGCCAATGCGGGTCCGGGAAGCAGCTTGGGTGTCAACCTAGGTGTGGATGCGATTCGAGAATTTTCGGTCTTGACCAGCGATTACACTGCCGAATACGGGATGAGTTCAGGGGGCGTAGTCAACGCCATCCTCAAGTCCGGCACCAACAACATTCATGGTAGCGCATTTTACTTTCACCGCAACAGCGCGCTGGATGCGCGTAACTTCTTTGATGTGGTGAAGCCACCATTTCGGCGCCATCAATTCGGAGGCTCGGTGGGTGGGCCGATCAAGAAAGACAAGACCTTCTTCTTCGCAAACTTTGAAGCACTGCGGCAGTTCCTCAGCATTTCAGAGTCCTCGGATACTCTGTCACCCAACGCCAGAAACGGCATTCTAACGACCGGCAACGTCACGGTTGCTTCCGCAGTAAAGCCCTACCTCGCCGCTTTTCCGATACCCAACGGACCGATCACTGGAGACACTGGGAAGTTCATCTTCGGTGGTGCAGACATCGGAAACGAATCCTATGCAATCGGCAAGATCGATCACTATTTCTCACCGCGGACCGTGCTTTATGGCAGCTATTCGTACGACAATGCGGCGAACACCGTGCCGGATCCCTACAATGAAAAACTCATTGCTACCCCCTCTCGTCGTCAGAATTTCATTTTGAGCCTGCAGCACGTTTTTAGTCCTGCGCTAATCAACGCCACCCGAGCGGGATTTAGCCGAACCCACGGGGCCGACGCGTTTGACCTTAGCGCGGTAACTCCGAATCCGATAGTGACTAACCCAGCACTCGGCTTTGTTCCGGGTTTACCCGCGGGCATCATTACTGTAGCTAACCTCGCCTTTGCCGGAGGTCTCGGAGCCAGCGGTGCCGATCTTTACAATTACACAGCTCCTCAGTTTTCTGATGACTTGACGTGGATCAAGGGTCGACACTCTTTGAGAACGGGTTTTATTGTGAGCCGGATACAGTTCAATGTCTCGGCCGGAAACATTCCCAACGGCGAGTGGGACTTTGGATCCATCTCCGACTTTCTGACCTTAGTCCCTCTAGACTTTACCTCCGACTTTCCTGGCTCCGACTCGAAACGAGGAATGCGTCAGACCTATCTCGGCGCATATATCCAGGATGACTTTAAGGTTCGTCCGAATCTCACTCTCAACTATGGGCTGCGATACGAATTTGCGACCGTGCTGACGGAGGCACACAACAAAATTGCCAATCTTCGGAATCTGACGGACCCGACGCCAACCTTGGGTAACCCCTATTACGGCAATCCTACGAAGAGAGATTTCGATCCACGGATCGGCCTTGCTTGGGATCCGGCCAGCAACGGTAGGACATCCGTTCGGGCGGGATTTGGTCTCTATGACATACTACCTCTGCCCTATACCTTCATTAATGAACTGCCGCGGTCTGTTCCGTTCGCCTTCGAGGGTACCGCCAACACCCCACCCGGTAGCGCCTTTCCGGCGAACGGGTTGCCGTTGCTTACCCCGAACACGCTGCGAGCAGCTTATATTCAGTTTAACCCGAGGCGTGCCTACAGTATGAGTTGGAATCTGAATATTCAACGTCAACTTGCAAATAACCTTGCCGTTACCGTAGGCTACGTCGGCTCCAGCGGTGTACACACACCCTTGGTAAACGATAACATCAATCAGGTTCCTCCCGCACTCGTTACCAAGAATGCGAGCGGACAATACGTTTTCCCCATCACGTCGACACCCCAGGTGATCAATCCCAACTTCGGGCGTATTCAAACAGTTCAATGGTTGGGAAAGTCCAATTACAACTCCCTGCTGGTCAACTTCGTTGAGCGACTTAGTCATGGACTTGCTTTCCAAGTGGCCTACACCTGGTCGAAGAGTATCGACGAGGGATCTGCCACCTTCGGTCATGATGAATACTTGAATGGCGTAGACAATCCTTGGCCTTTCGATCCGAGGCTCCAACGGGGCCCTTCCGATTACGATATTCCTCACAATCTCGTCGTCAACTACACGTGGGAAATCCCGTCCCCCTCATCCATCCACTCCGGCGGGCCACGGTTCTTGCTTTCAGGATGGCAACTCGGCGGTGTTTACCAGGTCCACAGCGGCGCCCCGTTCAGTTTGACAATAAACGGCGATCAGGCTCTAACGGGAACTAGCAGACACGACGAACAGCGCCCCAATTTTAATCCCATACCCGGCTGTACGAACGGTGCTGTTAACCCTGGCCAGCCGTTGAACTACGTTAAGTTGCAGTGCTTTTCCTTTCCGGCACTCGGCGTTCTGGGTAATTTAGGGCGTAACACGCTGCGGGGGCCTTGGACGAACAGTTTTGACTTCTCGGTTTACAAGAATTTCCAACTGTTATCGGAGCGGCTGAAGATTCAATTCCGAGCTGAGTTTTTCAACCTTCTCAATCACCCTAATTTCCAGCTGGCTTCCGCCGAAGTCTTCGATGGCTCGGGAAACTTGATTCCGACGGCCGCACAGATCGGGCCCCCTACTCTGACAACCTCACGGCAGATCCAGTTCGGGATGAAGCTGAAGTGGTAGTGACTGGAGAATCTGCTTCGCGCAAGCAGATTTTAGTTAGGTTAGGTGAGGTGTGAAAGATGGGGCCCCCTATTGGGGGCAAGAGAAATTAGCGGCATTTGACAGTTTCTCGCTTCGACTTATGCGCAATGCGGAGAGCGTTCCCTTCCCGTGATCATGAAGCAATGGGTCTTCGCTCTCCGATTTGAAGCAAAAACAGAAAGGGGGCCAGCCGCACAGGTTGTTCTCACGCTGGTCCGGTTTGTCTGTGCCGTCACGGCTGTGGACGGTACAGTGGCTTGCTTGCTTCCCTCCCTGCGGGACAGGAACAAAATCAGTTCGGTAGAGTTCGGCACACCCGGGAGACAAGAACTTATGACATACGTGATTGCAGAACCGTGCATTGGAACCAAGGACACCGCCTGCGTGGACGCTTGCCCGGTGGATTGCATTCATCCCAAGAAAGATTCGCCGGCGTATGCGGAAGAAGAGATGCTGTACATCGATCCGGTAGAGTGCATCGACTGCGGAGCCTGCGTGCCCGTGTGCCCGGTGTCGGCCATCTTCGCGCTGGACGATCTCCCGGAGAAATGGGCATCATTCACCGAGCGCAACGCGAAGTATTTCGGACGGTAGAGCCGGGCGTCGGGCCTCGGACGTCAGACCTCAGCCTTTCAGTCCGGCGCTGAAGCTCGTGATCTCTCCGACTTTTTCCGTTTTTATTACCGAATCTAAAGGCCGAAGATCCGAGGTCTGCTGTCCGTGGTCCGACGTCCGATGCCGCCTGTAGATGCAACGAAAAAATGCCGTATTAACTGCAACGATAAAATGTCACCCCGTCCTGTTCACCATCGAGTTGATGGGAGAGTTCAACCAGAGTTCCGGCATAGCTGCGCTGGGACTGGGAGGTCGCGGGTAGTTGAATATCTTCGCCAGCAAAAGAGATGGTGTGATCCGGGGCGACGGTGCGTTGATAACGGAAGCTGAGGCAGCGAGCCAGATCAAAGCTGCGGGGCAAGCGGCGGAAGTCGGTGGTGGTTTCTGACCGGGGAGACGGCGAAGCGGCGGCTAAAAGAGGCGTTCGATGCGGCCTTTGGCTTATACCCAATTGAATAGCGTCTGCTCAGCCACGCCCACACTGCGTGCCGCTGCCGCTATGCTCTGGCCCGACTCAACCAGTCGAACCGCCTCCTGCTTGAACTCGAGCGTGTATCGCGCCCGCGTCGCCTTCGTCATCTCCGTCTCCTTGTGCTCTATTTAATCATTCAGCAAGGGATACGTTTTGCGCGGGCAAGGTCAGTTCAAGCCGGGAAGCGATATCTGTCAAGGGCGGAGTAAAA
>PKXK01000062.1 GCA_003132325.1 Acidobacteriaceae bacterium | reverse complement strand
GCAGCGCTTTAGCGCTGCGGTAGGCGCTTCGCTTTCTGTCGGGCTTTAGCCCCGGCGATTTCCATCCACGAACTTCCGATTCTTATTCACAACCCAACTCGCTCATCTTCGCCACCGTCTTCTCCCGCAGCACCCTCAACTCCTCCGCCCGCGCCTTCAGTCCCTCCACCACCTTCGCCGGCGCCTTCGCCAAGAATTGTTCATTGGAAAGCTGCCGCTGCCCATTGGCGATCTCCTTCTCGATTTTCTCCAACTCCTTCTTTAGGCGCTCGCATTCCGCCACCACATCAATCTTCTTCTCGTAGACGATATGCACATCGAACCGCGAGGTACCGCGCGCGCCCGGCAAATTCGCCAGCGAGCTTTCCACGAACGTGACCTTCTCCACACCCGCCAACCGCTCAATCGCCGCCAGATTTTCGTCGAACAGCTTACGAATCGCCAGCTCATGCGCGAACACCTCGATCGGCACTTTGACCTTAGGCTCAACTTTCAATTCCGCGCGCAGATTGCGCACCGCAACGATCAGGTCCTGCAGAATCGCCATCTCGGTTTCAGCGCCCAGATCGATCTGCTTTTCATCCGCTGCCGGATAGGCCGCCAGCGCAATCGACTTCAGCGGAGGCTTGCCGTCGTACATGGCGTGCCAGATTTCTTCCGTGATGAACGGCATCACCGGATGCAGCAGCCGCAACGACGCCTCGAAGAGATTCACCAGATTTGCGCATGCGACGCGCGCCGCGATCGTGTGGGGACGGGGCTCTGCCCCGTCCAAGGCGGATCGGAGACCCGCCTCCACACTTTCCTCATTCAGCCGCGGCTTGATCAGTTCGAGGTACCAGTCGCAAAACTCGCCCCAGAAAAAATCGTAGATGCGCGTCGCCGCCTCATCGAAGCGATAAGTCTCAAGCGACTCGTTCACGTCCTTAGCCGCGCGATTGAAGCGCGAGAGAATCCAGCGATCTTCAAGCGTCTGGGTGCTGAACCCGGCAACGCCCACGTAGCGACGGCCGCCCTCGGCCGTCTCGGGCCGCAGGCCCGCATCAATCCTATCCACGTTCATGAACATGAAGCGCGCCGCATTCCATATCTTGTTGGCAAAATTCCGATACCCCGCCGTACGGCTCTCGCTGAACGCAATGTCCGTGCCCGGCGCCGCCATCGCCGCCAGCGTGAAGCGCGTCGCATCCGTCCCGTACCGCTCGATGACTTCGATCGGATCGAGCACGTTCCCTTTTGTCTTCGACATCTTCTGTCGATCGGCATCGCGCACCAGCGCGTGGATATAAACTTCGCGAAAGGGAACGCTCGCGCGCAGCGCCTCGTCTGAAACTTCTTTTGTAGCCGTGCTTGCGTCTTCCTCCGCATCCCCGTCCGCTCGCGGCATCATGAACCAGCATCCCAGCATGATCATGCGCGCCACCCAGAAAAACAGAATGTCAAAGCCGGTAATCATCAGCGAATTGGGATAGAAAACGTCACGAGTAGCCTCGGGCCATCCCAACGTAGTGAATGGCAGCAACCCCGAAGAAAACCACGTGTCAAGCACGTCCGTATCCTGCTCCAGCTTCGTGCTGCCGCACTTGCAAGCCGAAGGAGCCTCGCGCGCCACGACGACTTCCTTGCAGTCGTTGTTCTGGCAATACCACGCCGGAATCCGGTGTCCCCACCACAACTGCCGCGAGATGCACCAGTCGTGGATGTTATGCATCCAGTTCAAATAAATCTGCCCATAATTTTCCGGCGTGAAGCGAATGTATCCCTTCTCGACGACTTCAATCGCGCGCTCGGCCAGCGGCGCAATCTTGACGAACCACTGCGTCGAGAGCCGCGGCTCGACAATCGTGCCCGAGCGATCGCACTTGCCCAGCGCAATCGTGTAATCCTTGGTACCCACCAGAAAGCCTTGCTCTGTAAGGTCTTCCACCACATGCGCGCGCGCCGCAAAGCGATCCAGCCCCGCGTAACGGCCGGCATTCGCATTCATCTTGGAGTGTTCGTCAATCACTTCGATCTGCGGCAGGTTGTGCCGTAGTCCGGCCAGGAAGTCGTTGGGATCGTGCGCCGGCGTGACCTTCACCGCGCCCGTGCCAAACTCAGGCTGCGCCAGTTCGTCGGCGATGATCGGAATCTCACGATTCATCAGCGGCAGCATCACATGCTTGCCGTGCAGATGCGTGTAGCGCTCGTCTTTCGGATTGACCGCGACCGCCGTGTCGCCCAGCATCGTCTCCGGACGCGTCGTCGCCACCGTAATAAACTCGCCTTTCCCATCGACTCCGCCCACCACCGGATACCGGATCTCATACAGCTTGCCCGCGACGTCTTCGTGCTTCACTTCGAGATCCGAGATCGCCGTGCCGCAGTCGGAACACCAGTTCACGATGTACTTCCCGCGATAGATCAGCCCTTCTTCATACAGCCGCACGAACACTTCCTTCACCGCGTGCGACAGTTTGTCGTCCATGGTGAAGTATTCCCGGCCCCAATCGACCGACGCGCCCAGCCGTTTCATCTGATCGAGAATCGCGCCGCCATACTCGCGCCGCCATTCCCAGACGCGTTCCAGAAACTTCTCGCGTCCCATCTCGCGCCGCTTCTTGCCTTCTTTCGCCAGTTGGCGCTCCACCAGCATCTGGGTTGCGATCCCCGCATGATCCGTGCCCGGCAGCCAGAGCGCCACATGGCCGCGCATGCGGTGCCAGCGCACGATGACGTCCATCTGCGTCTGTTCCATCATGTGCCCCATGTGCAGCCGCCCNNCACATGAAACAGTTTTTCCCGGACCCAATACTCGGCCCAGCGCGCTTCAATCGCGCCCGGTTCGTAAGCTTTCGGCAATTCGTGCGGCATGTTGTGTGTGCAGCTCCAGCGCTCGCGTAGGGAAGGCCGCCCTCGGCCGTCCAGCCGGGCAAAGCCCGGCAGAGTCTCCGGCAGAAGGAAGGGAATCATTGATCTTACAGGCGCAGGAAAAGAAGGGTCAAACGCGCGAGGGGGTACTATGACCTGAGGGGATTTTGCTACACCCCCACCTCAACCGTAGTGGGATACGCGCGCACGTTTCTGACAAGCCTGCACTTTTCCTATAAAAAAAGCCCACGATGACCCGTGGGCTGGTTTCGGAACCGAACGGTTTACTTCTTATTGAGATAGTCCTTGCACACGTCCTTGAACGCGTTCTTGATGGCGCGCGTTTGCTTTGCATACAACACGGTGCCGTGTTTATCCTCCAGCGTCACCGCTGCCCCGGCGTCGGGCGTACCAGATCTTTGGCTGCAGGAAGTCGCGCCAGAGTAGGGTGATGTGCTGCAACCACCAGCACCCCAGTTCCAGCCGGTGAAGCGCGCTGTGATGATCAGCGGCGCGTCAAGGTCAGCGGTGATCTGAACTCCCTTGCAATACTTTTGCATTTCTGCTGCGATTGTCGCCTGCGGTATTGTGCTCGCGCTTGAGATCACGACCCTTTGCTGCGCGGTTGCTGAGATGCTCAACATTACTACGATGCCTGCGATTACCGTTTTCATAGGTTGCTCCTTCCAGATTTCCTACCCAGAATGACTCAGCCGGGGAACGCCTTCAAGGTATCTAAAGGCACCTTGGAACGGATGTCAGCCAGCAGGATGACCACGAAGCAGAGCAGAAACGTCACGGGCGCGAGAGCAAGGACTGCCGTTCCCTGTGAGAACTTCCTGCCAAACCACATCATCCACAAACGAAAGTAACGTAGCGGTCCCCGCGTCCGTGCCCAAAAGAGGGGACACGTTGATCTTTCCCGCTTGGCGTCGTGTGAAAATAAACAGCGTCAGCGAAGGGATGGTATGGGTCAGCGGTCACGATCTGATCCCAGTTGGCGATCTAGTGCCTAGCGGCAAACCGGATACTTGGGTGTATCAGGGCGATACCCGCGCTGGGAAATAGCAACTGACTTTTGCGCCGTTGCTCTTACACCGTCACCCCTTTCCACCTTTTGGTTCTATGCTCCACACCTTCGCGAGCAAGAGACCACCGCCCAGCATGAGTAAGAACATCACCGCAGCCGTCGTGTAATTTGTGGTCGCCTAGCGCCCGCACGAACTCGTTCAGCGAGCCGAGTGTCAAACAACCAACGAAAAACATTGCCAACGCCTTTTTCATATCTTCTACCCCAGACCGTGACGCTCTTGCGCCGTAGAGAAAAAATCAGTGCTTCGCCCGCCCTTTCGCGAAGCAAGGCGGCAGCGGACGGAGTTTTTGGGCAGGAAGCGTGAATCTTACACGCGCCGTCTGAGGCCAGCTTTCTCTACCACCTCAGCAACTTCTGAAAGAGCATCCGACCCCTTGCTGAAGTCGATAATCCCTGTGGCGCTCACCTCGTAAACTGCCCAACCCATCATTGGAGTGCCAGCCTGCCACGGCGCTTGCCATTGCTCAACATAGGCATAGAGTTTTCCAGTCGTTTCATCTTCGACAGTCGCCTTATGGTTACCAACCAGTGTTCCCGGAACTGCCACTACTTTTCCTGGGGCTTCAATTACTCTCATGCGCTCTCTCCCGGACCTTCCTTTTCGGCTTGCTCCCGCGCAATCTGTTCTTTGAGTGTAACTGCTTCCCGCGTCCACCACTCTATTCGCTTATAGTCTGGATTAGGGGCCAGAGACATTATCCGAAGACCATCTTCGATATACGCCAAAGCTGCCGCAAACTTGTCGATTTCGTCTGTCATGTCGCCTCCATTATTGTTTCAAAGCCTCCGTAGGCTACATAAAACCCTTTGTTCCGATTCGATAGCCCATGAACTCATTTCTGGCGATACTCGCGAGCGCCGATTCAACCGTTTGAATGATGCCTTTAGCGTCATTCTCGGTGACCACATCTTCTGGTCGTTGGACCGTTTTCCCTTTTAGGGATACGTATAGCGCATCCGTCCGCGAAGTAGCGTTAGGGAGTTTTAGCTCTAGGTCGCCATCTCCCCACCTGTCCAGATACTCCTGCGCTGCATCCGTGGCCCAAGCCATTCGACCGATTTTCTTCTTATGGCTTAGATAGTGATCCTGAAATTCCTTTTCACTGGCAAACCCAGTGAAGACATCCGCAGCAAGTTGTGATTTGGCGATTTCTTCCAGCGCCGTGAGTGCCAAGAAAAAGGCTCTTATGTATTTCCCCTTTTCCAACAGGATCTCCGCGTCTGAGAGGAGAGCCACGGCATTGTTGTAAGTAACGGTATACAGCCGCAAATATTCATCGCGCTCGGGCATTTGTTCAATCTTTAGCTTTTCCGGGGAAGGAAGGGAGGAATTATCTCACACGCGGCGTTACAATGGGATGGAAAATCATTCCAAGACTAAAACGCCCCGATTCGAGTCAGGGTGCTTTAGAACTGTCGGATTGTGCGGACTGCGCAATCCAATGGTAGTACATGGAGTGCGCCCGTGCAAGACGCCCGATCCAAGCAAAAACTTTCCAAACTGGAAGTATACTTCAGAGCCCAAGATGCCGCGAAGCAACTCAAGCGGAATCAAAGGGCTTGCTGCGACGAATAAGCAACCCTACGCTTTGCGACGGCTCTATGGCTCCCGGAAATTTTAGGTATTTCAGAAACTTCTCTTGCGCGATGGCTGTCGGCCCGCCGAACCATCGGTTGGCAGCGGTGCGCGCGAATCAATTCGAAGCTTTGTTTTCGTGCTGTACCCGCTCTACATATTCCAAGAATTCATGATGCGACAAAAACTCTGCGCGCAGCGTAGGCCACTCTCGCTGCAACAGCGGGCTACCAGTAATCCTCTTTAAGTCAGCTTCCCAGATGCGCCACAAGGACTTAGACAGATAGCCATGGTTTGTGAGGTAAAACTCTTCTGAGCAAAGGTTGAGATATTTCAGAACACACAGTCTCAGCTTTGGGCTCTCAGGCGGAAGAATCTTCGTGTCAAAACGCGCTGAAAGAGCATCCGCTGGAAATTGATCCAGAATGTGCTCATACCGCTCAGTATATTTCATGAGTATCTGCACGTTCATCTGCCTACGATAGTTGTTCATTGCGATGATTAAGCCCAGAAAGCCAACGACCACCGATATTAGCGTTGCGATCTGGATCGCGAGTTGTATCGTTAGGTGCACTCGGTAGGATCATCCGGCGTCGCGCATCTAAATTATCAACCGGGATTCTTCAGCAAAGCTTATCGAACCGTCGTCAAACGATCAAGTGAGTTTTCCAGCGACGCTCTCGAAATACCAACCAGCTCCGCCAGCGCCTGCCAATGCCGTGGATGAGGGCGGTAGCCTTCGCGAATCCGACCGGCGTACCAGCGGGAAACTCCAATCCGTGATCGAATGGCGGATGTTGAAACGCCCGCGAGCAGCGGTTGGATTTTTTGCGAAAACACTTCGCTGGTCAGCCAAGCTGGTTGGCTCGATGCGTCCCATTTCGAGCAGGCCTCTGCGTGCCGTCGCCGTGAGGCCACATGTTTGGCACGAACTTCCGGACTGCGCGCCGCTAAACGACCGATTCTCGCGGCATTCACAAGGCGTTCGGTCGCGCCGTCAATAGCACAGTTCGCACAATGGCTTCGCTCGGCCCTGATGGTTTTTCCACAACCGCTACAGACGTGCTCCGGTTTCGGCTGCTTTACTCCGGGTACGTCGCTGCCCTTTACTTCGCGCTTGTTCCGCTGTGTAAGGCGAGTTGCGATCAGTTGCCGAGCAAGCGTTGATGCAGGTTTGGAAATCGAGGACCAAAGTTCTTGCGCAACATATTCTGCTACCGGAGCCACTAGTCTGCGCCACGTGTCCGAAGTCTCGCAGAGCTTGATTGCCAATGATGACGCGATGCGGCAGTTACCATTACGATCTTCCCAAAAGTCGGAGCGACGAAGAGGCTCGCTCTGAAGCCAATGAAGAACGAAGGCATCACACTTCGGGCGTATCGGCTCCATGATGTCGCAAGCGAGTGAATCTCTGCTAGGTGTATCCACATGGAGCACACCAATACCGGGGTCAAGGCCCATTGCAGCAGCAGAAAGGCGCGACTCGCTTTCCAAGAGTGCGTATAGAAGATTGAGCAGGGCGTTGGGCGGACTAGAGGCCAGACGCGGGCTGTGGGTCAAGGGAGAGATGCGAGAGCCGAAGCGCTTCCAATGCTCAGGTACACGGCTCTCGTCCTTGCGGGGCCAGCGAATCGGCATCTCAGACCATGCCCGCCAATATAGCTTCGCTGCTTGGGCTTCAATCAGCCTTACAACGTCGATACTATCCGCGCTCGGTAGCTCGGCTCTGAATCGAGCAATCGCGTCGGCTGTCGCAGGATCGTGCAGCATATCCCGCACGAGTAGCTCCTGTCCGGCGAGCTTCTGGGAGATGAGTTCCTTGGAAATCTTGAGCGCCGTCCCATTGCCCAGCGCGAGCGCTTGCGATCTGCGGAGCTTGGCATCCGATGAAGAGACAGGACCGGTGACGGCGAGCACCTTGCCTCTGCGGTCAAGCATCACGAACGCTGCGCCCACGTCAGAAATCCAGCGGAGAGCCTCAAGGGTGACGAAGCCGTCGCTCCCGATCATTACCAGCCTCTTCAGGCCATGATTTACACGTGGCAAGCGGATGGTGCGACGCTCGTCCGCTATTCCATCGTGCAAGAGCAAATGACCGGCATTCACCTGGACGCGAATGCCATAGCCGTTCAATACGAGAACGCCAGATTTGCGGATGGCGCGCGAGTGCGGTAGGGTGTGCGAAGCTGCCATTGGAGCATCCTTCCGATGGTGGTGAGGGCTTGTCGTCTGCTGGTAACAGGCGGCAGGCCCGCTTAACTCATGTTGATTCTATAAGTTAGACCCCGTATGGCGCAATGGCACGAAAGTGCTCCTGAATGTACATCGACCGATTAACAGACATGGGACCGGAATGGAAAGCGCGTGCCGTCAGCCTTTCTGGCGGGACTTGCTCTGGGGCTGCGCCCAAATTCTTTGCATTTTGCGCAGGCTGATCCCGTGTCGTTGCGCTATTCGTTTTAGGACTACGGACACTCGTATTTCCCCTTTATGAAGCAGTTCCAATGCCTCTTCTCGCAGCGCTTGCTTCTCTTCGTCGGACGCTCCAGGACGCCCGCCACCTGGCAAGCGGGGCAATTCTTTGACCATTTCACGCATGGTAGTTTTGAAAATGCGTGGTCCCTCGCCCTGGACTTTACGCATGAAAGCAGTCCAATCCTGGATGTCTTGGGCAGTCAGGTTGGCATCTGCTAGCGCACTCTTGCTGAAATCCTCCAGATTCGTCAACTTGCTGAGAACGCTCTCACTGATTCCAAACCTTCGCATAATTCCCACGCCTTGTTGGAGAAGGCCAGGTGCCAGGCTCTCATAGAACTCTTTAAGTTTGCGAGCTAGCTCGCGCTTTTCTCCATCGGTAACCGGTTTGTTTCGTTCCTTCTGCGTCATGTGTGCTTTACAACCACTGATGCGCCAAAACTTCCCCTTCTTATTTTGGCACGGCTGCGCCAAAACAAAAGCCGCTTGTTGATGCCCTCATGTTCATACACCTTCAGAACTGTGAAGGGATGCGAGACTCGCGTCCGAGAAGGTACTACGAATGATAAAGCCCACAGTTCGGAGAAAACAACGGCGAAGCGGATACCCTCGCAATCTTCCAATTATCAGTCTCCCGGAACGTAGCCAGTCTGCTCGTGACCGCGCCTTGCACGTCCTCGCAGCCATGCGCCATGATTCAAACCTTTCTTTGACTCACGCCGCGAAGCTGCAAGGCGTCAAACGCGAAACCGTTAAGAAATACTTTCCGTCCGCGCTGAAACAAGCTAACGGAAAATTCCGGACCACGAAAAGCGACCGCTATACGGCAACGCTCTACGTTCCCGATGCACACGGCGATTCCGTTGCCGTCAAAACGCGCTCCTCCAAGGAACGTGAACAACTCGGTCAGTATCTTCGTGACCTGGGACGCTATTTGCGCGGGAAGCGCGATGCTCTTGCGCCCTGGCACGGGAAACGAATCGCCGGTGTGGAACTAGTTACGGCTGGACGCGCTATCGTGGCAATCGAACCCGCGCTATCCGATTTCTCTCTGTATCGGACATTCAACGGCGGTGCTAACTGAGCGACCTGTTTCCAATCCGCACAGCGCGGCGGAAATCCCAGAGGGAAGATCGCCTTGGGAACGATGCCTTTTGCCTTTTCTGCGGCTATGCGTGCCTGGAATCGCTCACGCGCGTAACACGGCAATGGCTTGAAGCGAAAGGAATCCCGAGAGATCGTCTAAATCGTCTCCTTCAAGACCATCACATATTCGGGGAAGCGCATGATCCCAACCTAATCGTGACGCTCTGCCTGAATTGCCATCGGGAGATTACGGAGGGACTTGCGAGCGAAGGGGTCAGTATGAGCCCTGAGACAAATCTACTCAAGCTCATAGCTCTGATGCTCAGGGGTTCGGCTGTGCTCTTTGACGCGCTAGCGACTTCATACCGCAGGTGGGCGACTTTGCTCGAAAACCGATCCGCGCGGGACGTAACAAGACCTAATCGGACAAATGGGAGGTAAAGAAAAAATGATCGAAGCTAAACTGCAAGACATTTATGTTCGAGCGCACACGGTTTCGCTTGAAAAGAAGAAGCGCGAGGGTTCGCGCCAGAACAACGAACCAAAATGGCCTAACTATGCGCTCGTTTTCGATTGCGAATCGCGCATCACAGCAGACCAAACTCTGACGTTCGGCGTCTGGCGATTCTGCGAATTGCGAAATGGAGATTACATCCCTCTCGAACAGGGAATCTTTCACGATGACAATGGACTTACCGCGAAAGAATTCACTTTGCTTCGCAGATACGCAAGAGCCACAAAGCCCGATGCGGCAGACGATGGCTGCGACCGCCTGCGCCTTTACTCCCGGTCAAAGTTTATCGAAGAAGGTTTCGGGATGGCAATTCAGGCTAAGGCGCTGATCGTAGGATTCAATCTTCCATTCGATTTAAGTCGGATCGCGCTGGATTGGAACACGGCACAAAATGGCGGATGGACGCTCATCATGAAGCAATGGCGAAACCTGGAAACCAGCAAGCTAGAACCCGATGAATCTTTTCCTCGGGTGGTCATCAAGGCACTTAATAGCAAAGCATCCATTATCGGTTCGACGCGCGCTCCCATGTCTCTTCGCAGATCAAAAGGCAAACGGGCGAAGCTCTGGCCACGGGGTCGATTCCTGGACGCGCGCACTCTGCTCTGGGCGCTCCGCAACAAGTCTTTCTCGCTCAAATCCGCGTGCAAGGAATTCGGGATTCCCGGCAAGCTGGATCACAAACCAAGCGGGCGCGTGGATTTGGACGAAATCGAGTATTGCCGACAAGACGTGCGGGCCACGGTCGGTTTGCTCAATGCGGCAAAACAGGAATTCGACTTGCACCCTATCGCCCCCGGTGCTGACCGGATGTTCAGCCCCGCCAGTGTAGCCAAGTCTTACCTGGAAACCCTCAACATTTTGTATCCGAGTACGAAGGTGAAAGTTGCGGAAAGCGCTTACGGGATTTTCATGCAGGGCTATTTTGGCGGGCGGGCGGAATGCAGAATTCGCAATTGGGAAGTACCCGTCTGTCCCGTTGATTTCATGTCCCAATATCCCACGGTGAATGAGCTGCTTGGCAATTGGGAAATCCTCACGGCGGAAAGCGTCACCTTCCCAGATGCAACGGACGAAATACGGAAGCTTCTTTCTCGCGTCACACTGGAACGGTGCTTTGATCGCGAGTTTTGGGTGAAATTCCGATTCTTCGCGCTCGTCCGTCCCGACAATGACATTTTGCCGGTGCGGACCGTTTACAACGGCGCCACTCAAAATATTGGAATCAATTACCTCACCGTCAAAGAGCCGCTCTGGTTCGCGGGTCCTGACATCATCGCGTCGATTCTATTGACAGGAAACATTCCACATATCGAAAAAGCAATTCGAGTGGTTGCGCACGGCAAACAAGCGGGCTTGGGTTCCACATCCCTGCGCGGCATGGTGCGGGTTGACGCGAAAAAGCACAGCTTCTTTAAGCACGTCATCGAACAACGTGCTGCGCATGAATCAATTCCAGCGCTCCATTATTGGCTAAAGATTCTCGCAAACAGCGGATCATACGGCCTATTCGTGGAGCTTAATCCGAACGATGCGGACGCGGCGGAATTGCACGTCTATTCGGGAGATGATTCATTTTCTACGCAGTCAGACGTAGTAGAGGAACCTGGGGATTGGTTTGCGCCGCAGATTGCTTCACTCATCACGTCCGGCGGACGTTTGCTCTTGGCCATGCTCGAAAAGTCCATAGCGGATGCCGGGGGAACCTATCTGTTTTGTGACACCGACAGCGCGGCCATAGTTTCAGCGAAGCACCGACAGCGAATCGTGATGCCAGATGGCGCGAAGCCCATCACGGCACTCTCTTGGGCTGAGGTCCAGCGCATCGTTGACCGATTCGAGCCGCTCAATCCTTATGATCGCAAGCTCGTTCCAGGCTCCATTCTGAAGATTCACAAACTGAATTGGGACCGCAACAAACAACGGCGTCAGTTATTCGGCTACAGCATTGCCGCGAAGAGATACGCACTCTACACGAAAACTCAAAACGACATCGAAATCGTTGAACCCAAAGCGCACGGACTGGGGTACTTTTACCCGCCGAAGGATTCACCCGAAGGATGGGACCATGAAACTCCCCAGTGGATATTCGAGGCTTGGGACTGGATCGTGCGCGGGGTTCTCGGATTGGAGCGCAAGAAACCCGGATGGTTCCATCTTCCGGTAATGATGAGGTTAACCCTCAGCACCCCGCATCATGCTCTGAAAAACCTTGCCAAAGGCCCGCTCACGAGACCGCACAATTTCATGATGCTGCCCCAAATCTGCCGGTTCGGATATCCGCAAAATACTGACCCGAACAAATTCACGCTGATTACTTCATTCTCATCCGAGCGGGATCAGTGGATGCGCTCGAAGTGCATCAATATTCACGATTGCGAATCTCCCGTTTACGAACTCACGAACGATTTCGATGGTCGAAGAGCACTCGCTAAAAACTTTTTCATGCTCCTGGACTCATATCAGAACCATCCTGAAGCCAAGAGCCTGGGACCGGACGGGAATCCGTGCGATTTCGACACACGGGGTTTGTTGCAGCGAGCGCACATCGCTGCGAACTGGCCGCCGATCTACATCGGAAAGGAATCCGACCGGCATTGGGAAGAAGGCGAAGACTTGAGCTTGCTGGAATTCAAAGCTATCGAGTACAGGCGGACGGGGAATGCTGTTGCAGATGACGAACAATTGGCGCGTATCGCAAAGGTTCCCAAGCGGGAATTCATGCGCCGGGGAATCAATCAGCATACGCTCGAAAAAATCTGTCGGCGAGAACCTGTGCGAGCGTCCAGGCTGGCCAAAGTTTTGAGCGTGCTGTAGTGCACCATCCCGGTTATCGCCGCAAGATCGGATAGCGTGAAATTCATTGGAGTGGGGCACCGGCTAGAAACGGTCACCGCCTAGAATAAACTCGTCGGATTCGCCGACGGTTTTTAGCAGTGCTACGTATTTTGCGAAAAAAGCTGGATCGTCCTTGGGGTCTTCAGGTTGCGCACCTAGACTGTGCGGCGGCGGAGTCGGACGTGCGTGGATTCGCATTAGATCAAGAGCGTATTCATAGCCGCCACCGTTCTTGGGAGCCATGCCCGGCCATTTACTAAGGGGCACCGTGGCGGGGAAGTTCTTTTTGCTGTACACAAAGGCGAAGCCCATTATCGCGGCCAGCGCGATTATGTTCTTAAGCGGTTCGAAGACTAGGTGATCGTCGGGATGGGCCTTAAATCCGTCTTTCTCAGACCACTCCTGCGCCAGTGCATCCGCCTGCGTCCGCATTTCGAATTCTGTGCCAGTGCCGATTGCCTTTTCACTATCAAACGTAAACTGGCTTAGCTTCGTTACGCGCGAATCATCCACCATGTGAAGCAGTAGACGCCGAACTTCGCGTGGGGGTTTTTCCCTTTCTAGCGTCCACAAAATATGTGTCTTCATAAAGTAGGCCCAGCCGCATTTTATCACTGTGCACAGCCCATTCCACGCGCGGCCCGTACCACCGCAACATCTGCGCGCCCAGCATGCGCCCCGCTCGCCCCGCGCGCGCGCGCCCCTCTAGCCTAGCGCGCCCCGGCCCTACAAGTCCGAGTTCCGTGGTGGTGGGGGGTGTAGCAAAATCCCCTCGGGTCATAGTACCCCGTCAAACGCGCGAGGGGTAAGATGTGGCTACGGGAAAAACGGCTCCACCCCCCACTGGGTTGGAATTGGGGCCGGGGCGCGCGCGCTCTCTGAGAATAGCGATATGGCTCTTTCCACCACACCCGTCCACATGCTCAAGGCGCGGACTCTGCAAAGCGGGAAACGCATCTACTTGCAATCAGTAGATGACGGCGTTATCTATCACACGATTCCGACCGCCGAGGCGGTCAAGATTCTAGAGGCGTCCGGCATTGAGACGCATCACACGCAATCTCCTATGACACCTAAACTCCGCGAACACATGGTCAAGTGCGAGAAAGCCGTACAGTCAGCTTCTGCTCGGAACAATTCCTACTCTGCTTCACTGCTACGGTGCTAATCTTCTTCATTGCCGGTCTCCTTTATCTCTTGCGCTTCGAGCGCGTCGATAACTTGGGAGCGTACAGCATCCCGTCGGAGACCGGCCTTCTCATCCCATCTGATTTCAACAGTTAGGCGTTTAGTTCCTCAGGCAACTGTTTGTCCAGGCAGATTATTTCCTGTTTGCCCGTGACTCAATACGCCCTGGAGGTAGTGCCTTCCGCCGGAGACACTCTGGATCGCGTCATGGGCAAGAAACGTGAGCAGAGCGATCGCGGCCATAAGTTAGATGGGGCACGCCCTTGGCGCTGCGGTTTAACTTGCGAGGATCCGAACCAATCCGCTGCCCAGACCGTGAGCGAGAAGCGGCAGAAGGCAGTTAACTCTCCTGTTGCTTTCAGGCCGGCTCGAGGGCCGCGGCATTCGCTATCTTCTGCGGAACTGTTTCCCGTTGAGCCACGTTCACTCGATTCCGTCCACTCCCTTTCGCACCGTAGAGCGCCTGGTCCGCAGCGGCTACCAATTCTTCAGGAGAACTATGAAACTCCATCGTTGCCGGGTGGCCCACATCTCCGGCGTGTTAACTATACCGCGCGTCGTTAAGTGTAGGCAGAGAGGAAATTGGGGGTGCCCCACTTCTCGCGCCTTGAAGCTGTGAAAAAACCCAGAA
>PKXK01000022.1:1807-5277 GCA_003132325.1 Acidobacteriaceae bacterium | reverse complement strand
CCCGACGAAGGCGGCATCTTCCTCCTCGATACTTACCAGAATCTGCCGCAGTTGTCCGAGTTGCAGCAATCGGGCACCGATCTGGATAAAAACACTAAGTCGAATATTCTGCGGTCGACGATCAATCCGCTGGCCGGCACGCGGCAAACCATTGAACTTCTTGGAACCCATGCCAAGATTCAGGCGCACACCTCCGTGCCGTCCCTCTACATCAACATCGACGCCGACCAAGGCGGGCAGAATCCGGGTGCTAGCGCAACCGTGCAGGCCACCGGCGAGCCGCCGCCACTCGCGCCCACCGACCGCTTTAAGATCATTCGTATCGAGGTGAAGGGCGGCAAACGCGTTGCTGGCGCGGTCAAGATCGCGGTCACCGGAAAAATGAAAACCGACGAACGCTTTGTCGCGGCCACGGTCACCGCCATGACCGGAGGCTGGGTCAAACTCACACCCACCGAGCCTCTGGCAACGGGGGAATACGCCGTCGCCGAGATGCTGGGCAAAGAAGGAATAAACCTCTATGTGTGGGACTTCGGGGTCAACCCTTCCGCGCCCGCCAACGCTTCTACGTGGAAACCGGACCCGAAAGAAGAGAAGAAATAACGTAGGGACAGCTGCCATCGGCTGTCCAGCGGGGCGAAACCGCGCCAAGCTTGTTGCATGCGCGGATGCACCGTACGAAACCCTGGCGAGCTGCGCTCGCCTGGACCGCCGAGGGCGGCTGTCCCTACGCAGACTCTTTACGGCTCCATCAGCCCGCGCGACGCAATGCCGATATTGTCGCGGGTCGTGTTCTTCACCATATACATCATCTCGTCCGCCTGGCGGATGATATCGTGCGGCGTCCTGGCATCGTGCGGAAAAGTCGCCAGTCCCATACTGGCGCGAAGGTTCAGGTTCAAGCCCAGCTCGGTGCAGAAAATGCCCGCGCGTATGGAATCCTGCAAACGTTTCGCCACCACCACCGCCTGATCCTTGATGGTTTGCGGCAGCAGGACGACAAACTCGTCTCCCCCATAGCGGAAGGCGAAATCAATCAGCCGCAACTGCGCTTTGATCAGGTAGCCGACTTCGGCCAGCAGTCGGCTGCCCACCAGATGTCCATGCGTGTCGTTGACCGTCTTGAAATGGTCGAGGTCGATGAAGATCACGCTGAACTCGTAACCGAAACGCGCCGAGCGGTAGACTTCGGTTTCCAGCGTCTTGTGCAGATGCCGCGCATTGAACAGGCCCGTGCAATCGTCGGTGATGGTCAGTTCCTGGATCTTCTCCACTGCCCTGGCATTCTCGACGGCAATGGCGGCGTAATCGCACAACGCATTCAGGAAGAACATCTCCTGTTCGTTTAGGCCCACGTCGGCGTTGATCAGTTGAATCACGCCCAGCACGCGGTGTCTCGAGCGCAACGGCACGCAGATGACCGAACGCGTCTGCAAGCGCGTCATCTCGTCCAGCCGGGATGAGAAGCGCGAATCATGCTGGACGTCGGGCACGATCAGCGCCTGCCCGTGTTTGGCCACCCAACCGGCAATTCCCTCCCCCATCTTCAAGCGCGCCTTCGCCAGCACCTCGGCCGCCGCCCCCACCGCGATGGCGAAATAGAGCTCATCCTTTTCCT
Source organism: Acidobacteriaceae bacterium (assembly GCA_003132325.1). Classification (GTDB taxonomy): domain Bacteria; phylum Acidobacteriota; class Terriglobia; order Terriglobales; family Acidobacteriaceae; genus Acidiflorens. The sequence goes on along the minus strand of PKXK01000022.1, from coordinate 3,659 downwards.
CATCCACCATCAGCAGCGACCAGGTATCGGGACGGAAATATTCCGCCATTTTTTCCATGATGGTCTGCAGGATCGAATCCAGGTTGAGCGACGAGGTCAGCGCCTTGGCGACATCGTGGAAGATGGTCAGCTCTTGCGACAGGCGAATTGGGGATGTGCCCGCTGCCTCGGCCATGCACTCCTCGTCCAGGTAGTTGGATACAAGATTATAGGTTTGGGTGCGCCGCCCGGGCAACGAACCTAGGTAACCGGTATCGCTCCCGCCAACCCCGCCTGCTCCCGCTCGGCAATCCCGCGCCTGGTTTTTCACCGCCGAGACGCCGAGGACGCCGAGAGATCGGTTTCAAATTTACCCAATTAGAAATTACCCAATTACCAATTCCCTATGATCTTGCTTCTCGACAGAGTAGAATTTCGTTCGCCGTCCGGTGAAAACGGGAGACTGGGTTGCCGTCCTTTGGCGAAAAACTGAAGCTGGAGCGCGAGAAGCGCAAGATCACGCTGGAGCAGATTTCCAGTTCCACCAAAATCGGGACGCGCATGCTGCAAGCACTGGAAGAGGATAAGTTCAACCAGTTGCCGGGGGGCATCTTCAACAAGGGCTTCGTCCGCGCCTATGCCCGTTGCCTTGGCCTCGACGAAGATCAGACCGTCGCGGACTACCTGGAAGCATCCGGCGACGCACCTCCCGTTTCGACCGAAATCGTGGCGCCCCAAGACGAAGAACGTGACAATCAAGAAAACCTTAGCCGCCTGGAAGCCAGCACCGGCGGCACTGCCCGCCAACTCCCCTGGGGCTGGTTCGCCGCGGTTCTCCTCGTGGTCGCAATCGCACTCTCCTTCTGGAGCCATCGCCGGCGGGAGCACCAGAGACCGTCAGTTCGGTCCACCGCAACCATGCCCGCGACGCAGTCACCCGTGGCGCCGCCCCCAGCAGGAGCGTCCGGCAAAGACACGAATAGAAATATTGCGAATCGTGTCCCCTCGGCCACCTCGGGTTCGCCGACAACCGGTTCGCCGGCGGGAAGATCCGCCACGTCCGCCGTTTCCAAAACGTCTCAGGACTTAACTCCTGCCACCCCCGCCGCAGCTCCGGGCGAGTTTACGGTCGTGATCCGGGCCCGTGAAGAATCCTGGGTCTCGATTACCGCCGACGGCATAGCCATCTCCTCCGAACTTTTGTCCGCCGGCAGCGAGCGCGCCGTGCGCGGCCGGAAGGAAATCATGGTCAAGGCAGGAAACGCCGGCGGTGTCGATTTTCGATTCAACGGACAAAAGCTTGACATCGGGGGAGCATTCGGGGAGGTTAAGACCGTTACTTTTGGCCCTCGAGGAATCCTGCCGAATGCCCCGGCGCCGCCTTCCACTCCTTAAAGTGTGAGAGGCAAGACTTGAACCTGCACACCATGCTGTCGGATGGGGTCGCTACCGTCAGGCAGAGTCTTGGCAGGGGTTTTGAGCGCTATCGCCTGGTTGAGACAACTATCTTGAACCTGCCAATCGCGCGATATAAGTTGGAGCACGTTCCGGAGCGGTTATGGACTGAGTAGTGGGGGCGAACAATTGTTCTTGCCGCGCCGCAGACGCACAGCAGATATTTCGGAAACTCCATCATCGGAAGCGTCCGTCGAATCCGCGACTTGCAAAAAAGCGAACGCCACCTCCGAACGGTAGTGGCGTTCATGGTCACTTCTGTTTGTCCTTTTCGCTTGGCGGTTGCTTCTTGGGCGGAGGTGGCGGAGTCTTCGGCTTAGCCGCCGGCGCCGCCGGACGCGGTGCCTGCCTTTGAGTTTGCGGCGTAGCCGGCTTGGCTTCCGCCTTCGGGGCCGGTTGCTGCGGAGCGGGCCTGGTC
>PKXK01000022.1:0-1785 GCA_003132325.1 Acidobacteriaceae bacterium | reverse complement strand
GCTGTGGAGCGGGCTTGGTCTGAACCTGTGGTTTAGGCTGTGTCACAGGCGTTTGCGGTTGGGAACGATTCGGCTGCGCCGGACGCGCGGCTGGAGCGGGGCGAGCAGGAATCACCGGAGCGATTGGTTTGCCTTCGGGGATAGGCTTCGTCGCTGCAAGAACAGCGGGCCGCCCTTGATTGACAGAGGCAAACTGCTGACGGTTCTGTGCTGCTGACTGCCGCTGCTCTAACTGCGTGGTCATCGGAGGAATGCGCTGCTCACGTGTTGCGGCGACTTCCGTCGGCAGAGGCCGGCGAGTGATGCCTCCCGGCCCGTTGTAGCTGGAACGATTATTCGTAATGTTGACGGTGGTGTTGTTGACGATGACCGTATTCGTTACGGTGCGGTTATAGACTTGAACGTTGGTGATGTTCACATTGTTGACGGAACGGTTATAGTTGAAACGATCTCCGTTCCAGTACCCGCCCTGATAGCCGACTCCGACGTAGCCGAATCCATAGTTAATGCCGCCGTAGTAGCCGATATGTCGGCCCCAAAAGCCGTAGTTATAGCGGTACCTGCCCCCGACAAATCCCCAATATCCCGGCGTCCACAGGAAGCCCACTTGAGGCGGCCGCGCCCAAGCGCCGGGCACCCAGTAGTAGCCCTGAGGAGCATAGCTCCAATATCCGGGCGTCCACAGATAGCCATCGCCGGGGCAGTCAGGCTGCGAATATTCCGGCAACGGTGGCGGGGGTTGTGTGGCCTCCATCACTGGCTGGCCGTAGCTCCGATCCTCGTCGCCAGCATCGTAATAGTTAGTGGAATAGTTTTGGTCTGGCGCAGGCTGCTGATAGTTCTGCTGCGGCGCCTGGTTTGCTGGCTGCTGCTGATCGTTGGTACCGGTCGCCTGGGTCGCGTCCGCAGGGGCCAGGTTGGCCGCAGCTGCTGGATCCTGCGACTGGTCGGTCTGCGCCGGTTGACTCTGGCTGCTTGTGTCCTGCGTGGCGTTTTTCTGGCATCCTACAACTCCAAACGTCAGTGCGATGGACACGATTGCCAGAAGCACAAAAGAAGGTGCTTTGTTGATCTCGCTCATAAAGGTTGTTCTCCGCGAGATCAGGATACAGGATTTCCAGGGCGACTACCTCCCCATGGAGACGCTGCTCGCCGACTTCCCAGCGTCAGACTATGCCGTTGTTGACGTAACATCGCGATAACGCTCAAAGCCCCCAATTGCGTCGGTCACTCAGCGCGTCGGGCAAAAGGGGGTAGCCGGGAGGCAGGGACGGGATGCCTGTGTCCGATAGGCAGATCCTCGCCAGCGGTGTCCGCAAGGTCGAGTTCAAGCTGTTACGCCTTAAGCTTGTCTCTTTCTTTTCTTCCGCTTACCAACCGCTTCCACCATTCAATGTCAACTAGCTTCCACTCAATGTCAGCTCCCTCCGGCCCTGCCTATTCCATTGCGCTTCCGAGGTGATCTCTGGTACCGTTTCTATGAAGATTAAGCCAAACCCCGGTCGAGAGCCCCAGGCTCCGTAAGCCTCCCTTATCGGACGTAAAGGCTCGAAGTCACCTTTGAGGAGATACCAGCTTGCCAGCAACCAATCGTTTTCTGTTTACCTCGGAGTCTGTAACCGAGGGACATCCGGACAAGATCGCCGACCAGATTTCCGATGCGATTCTCGACGCCTGCCTGCGTGAAGATCCGACCAGCCGCGTCGCCTGTGAAACCCTGACCTGCACCGGCCTGGTCGTGATCGCCGGCGAGATCACCACCAAGGCTTATGTTGATTTTCAAAA
>PKXK01000237.1 GCA_003132325.1 Acidobacteriaceae bacterium | reverse complement strand
GCTAACGGCTGATTGGCGCCGAGCAGCAGCCCGATGCCGGCGCGTTTGCGCAACTCCGACAGGAGCGCGGTGGCGGCATTCAAGTAAGTGCGATTCGGATCGGACGTGTCGGCCCAGACCGCATCATAGACAATCTTGGCCGCTTCCTTCGCGTCCATGTGCAGAGCGGCCTCCAGGCGGTCGGCTTGCTGACGCGCCTCGCCATAGCAAGTGTGGCAAACGGCGGCCGGTTCGCTGGCCCCGTTGTGCTGGTGCTGGAGAACGCAACGGAACGTGGCGGCGGCGTTGACCTGCGTGTGCAAAGCGAAGGCCTGCGACTTGAGCTCTTTCAGAAAGCGTTCGCGGTCGTCGTCGATCGTGATATTAACGGGCGCGCCGGTTGTGACTTGCGNNCGGGCAGACGTGCATGTCGGCGGGATAGTAGGCGTGGCAACGCGAGCATGGCAGGCCGTAGCCCACGGCCTTCTTCTCTGTAGGCGCCGAGGCGGCCTCAGGCGCGGACCCCAGCGCCATACGCCCCTCTGGAGTCGATAATGCAGTTGATGCCGCAGTCGCTGGTCCAGTCGATAGTCCAGCAGGGTTCGCGGACTTCTCCTGCGCTTGCCTGGTAGCTGTGGTTGCCATGGCTAGCCCTCGCCGACGCCATCAGCGCCGCGTTCTACTCTCACATTGTAGGTTTGTTGATATCCAGAGGCGATACACGTCAGTGCATAGAAAAAGTAACGTGTAGAGGCGGGCTTNNAGAGACGCGGCAAGCCGCGTCGCTACTTCGGCGTCGTGATCAGCCGGACGACTTCCTGCATACGAGCCCGGTAAAGATTCTGGCTGGGATCCATGCGCGAGGCGATTTCAAGTTCTCCCAGAGCCTCTTCGTATTGGTTCAGCGCCATCAGGCAGGCGGCGAGCGAATAGTGGTTCTTGGCGCTGGGCTCCAGGCGGAGGGCCTCGCGAAATTNNCTGTGCGCAGCGCGTCCACGGCTTCCTGGTCTTTTCCTTCCAGCAAGAGCGCCTGCCCCAGCACGCGGTGTTCGGCCGCGCCGCTGGGATTGGCCGCGATGGCCGCCTGTAACTCGCGAATCGCCGATGGGTAGTCGCGCTTCGACATGTAAGCGCGAGCCAGGCAGTTGTGGCCGCCTTCCCACTCGGGACTCTGACGATAGAGGTCCTTGAATTCCACGATCGCGCTGTCGAAGTCTTCCTTGTCGCAAAGCGTGTTTCCCAGGTTGTTGCGGACGCTGGCTTCCCCGGGGTTGAGGCGCTTGGCCAACCGGTATTCCGCGATCGACTCATCCAGTTTGCCCTGATCGTGCAGCACGACTCCGAGATTGCTGTGCGCCTCCCAGAAATCCGGGCGCAGGCTGAGGGCGTGGCGATACGAGATGGCGGCGCGGCGCAGATCTCCCTGATCGCGGTGCGTGATTCCCATATCGAAGTAGACGTCCGCGTTCGCCAGCGATCCCTCCGGTTCACGCCCGAGAGCTTCGTCAAAGGCGTGCAGGGCGGCGTCGTAATGGCCTCCGGCGTAGAGCGCGAGTCCGAGATAGCGGTACGCCTCGGCGTTGCCGGGATCCATGCTGAGAGCGGTGCGCGCTTCGGCGAGCGCGGCCTCGGAATCGTCATCCCGGTAAAACAGGTACGAAAGTTGGCTGTGCGTTTCCGGGAAGCCGGGCATCAGACGCGAAGATTCCGTAAATTCATCGAGCGCTTCGTCGAACCGCTCCTCGCGGCGCAGCAGGGTTCCAAGAACAAAATGCAAAAGCGCGTTATTCTGCGAAGCGTTGTCGGCATCGTTGTCGTGATCGTTAATGTTGCGCAGCAGGGCGCGAATCTTAACGTCGGCGGCGGCGAAGTTCTTGTCGTGGACCAGAGCGGCAACTTGCGATGCAGGACCGGAACAGGAGCAGGCGTAGGAGGCGTGGGCCGCCGGCTTTCGCCCGGAACCCTGACGCACCAGGCTCTGAATCAAGCTCGCGTCCGCCCCGGCCCTCTGCAGGGAACGGGTGCATTGCTGGATGGATTGCGGCGCGGCGTGGCACGAGAGCGTCCGGTTTTCGGCCCCCGTTTGCGCCAGGCGCTCAATCCGCGCACTCGAAAGGCCCCCCGCCAGCCACAGGAAAATGGCGTCGGAAGTGGGCGTTGGAGGGGCTGGTTCAGCCTGCAAAGAGCCTGCCGCCAGCAGAAGCAAGAGCCATCTCAGGACACAGCGTTTCACGAAGCCCTCCGGCGTTCTTCGATCTTCGTTCCTCGTTCTTGGTTCTTAGCGGTTTGACGCGAAAATTGCCCTGGGCAAAAGATAGTCCGGTTGCGGTAACGCCGATAGGTCACCGAAGTAATTTCTTGGGACATGCCCCAGAGGGGGCGGCGTTGGTCGCGTGAATCGCCAAGACTGCCGGGGACCGGTTAGGGTACACTACATAATAATGGTTGTGCTGTCCGGCGTTTCGGGTCGGCTACTGCTTTGGAGGCTTTATGTTTGAAGGTCTGTTTCAACCCATGCACCTGCTGGTGATTTTCTTAATCGCGCTGCTGGTGTTTGGTCCCAAGAAACTACCGGAGTTGGGCAAGGGGCTGGGCGAAGGCATTCGCGCGCTGAAAGATGGCATGAAGGATCACGACGCCAAGCTTGAAGCCAAGCCTGAAACAAAGCCCGAAGTTAAGCCTGAAAACAAAGCCTGAATCCGCGGCGACCTCCTGGTTGCCTGCGTGCCAGAATTATTGCTGCTTCGAGATAGTTTCCGCATCCAAGTTTAGATGAATTGTAGCGAACGGTGAGTTCAAGAGCTCACCTCATGTCCGCTGCATACCGTTCTGCCCCCAAGGTTGGAATAGAGATTCCGCCTCGATTTGTGAATCCCACAGGAGAGTTTTTGTGCGCGTGAAAATTGTGGCAGGTCTTCTTCTGTTATGGGCGATTCCGGCGCTGGCCGACCATTTCGCGGGTACTGAATCAGAGTTTCCCTAATCAAGCCCGTCTCTACAAGCGGAAGCACTTAAACGTGCGCTTCGGCGTGGTAAAATTTCATCTTAGCGCCCGCGTTGCCTCGTGCCACGCGGCGCTATGGATTATCAGTTCCCACAATAGTTGTAGGCGCGTAGCTCAGTTGGTTAGAGCGCTACGTTGACACGCTTCCGTGGTTCCATACTTCCAACAACTTAGAGACCGTCGGGGAC
>PKXK01000198.1:10619-37786 GCA_003132325.1 Acidobacteriaceae bacterium | reverse complement strand
GGATTCAAGGGGCAAGGCCACTGCCGCTGCAAGTGAACACTTTTCGCCATCCGCTAGCGGCATCCCTTCAATACTGATTCCAAGCTTCCCGACTCGCAACAAGCTGCGGCCTCGTCGCGAAGGTCGGACTCAAGTTCGGTCATCTCCTGTTTTGCAATGGACCTTGCTTTTCGGAGCCAACTGAAGCGACCGTAGCCATTGTTCGACTGGCACTGGCTTGAGCTCTTCCAATTACAATCGCCCCAGGGAGGTCCGATCCACTGATTTACTGACAAATACGACCTCTGTGTTGAATACCGCAGCCCAGGCAATTCCTGTTCACCGTAGAGGAAAACCACGGGTGTCCTTTCAACCTACAACCCAAGCTGATAAGTCGGAGCTGATTCCGATACTTTCCGTGTTTTCGATGTGTTTTCGATGTTGTGCTCTCTGCCACTGTCTGCTATGGCCGGGACGCGCTCGTCAGTTGACCCTCAGGGTACCGGGGTGACGTTTGTTCTTTCGCCGCCCAACTAAGTGTGATCCCATTTAAGGACTGCCCGGACCGGAGCCTCTACACGCGATCTTCCGGTCCATGGTTCGTAACAACGGTTCGTAACAACAGGGGGCTCCATGAATTGCAAGTCGCGGCGCACAGCAAGAGGACTTTCTCTTGCTTTGCTGGTGGTTGTGATGGGGGTGTGCCAGGCCGGGAGCGCGCAAAATGCTCCCGTGGTAACCAGCGTTAGTCCAGCCTCTGTTGCAGCGGGTGGCCCGACGTTCACGGTGACGGTGACGGGCAGCGGTTTCGTAACGAATTCGGTGGTGCAGATCAATGGAAGCAACCGTCCCACGACGTTTAAAAGTTCGCTGCAGCTTACGGCAACCATCGGCGATCCGCTCTCCGGCGATGCGCGCCAGTTCACCGATCTTTACGTGAACCCCGGCGAAAGATACTGGTACCGCCTGGTCGCCGTCGACAAGAACGGAAATCGCAGCGACCCGACGCGCCCGGTTGCGATTCGCGTTGGCTCTCCGCAGATTCCTGCGCCTCCGACTCCCACCGCGCAATACGCAGGCAGCCCGTATCCTCATGTGGTGTTGCAGTTTCAGCCACCGCCTGCCAGGCCTCACCTTGATCGTGGAGCGACAGGATCAAACGAGCGATGACCAAACCAAGAATGATCGGACGAACAATGGCTGGATTCGGATTGCCGGACCTATGACCGCTCAGACTGCCACAGACAACCATGTGCCGGCTTCAGCAAGTCTTGGATACCGCATTTCTTACGTGTCAGCCGACGGCAAGATCGGCCCCGCCAGCACCGTGGTAACAATTTCGATCCCGAGTATCTAACGCATACTCTCGCTGGACTCGCGTCAATTTGCAGACATTGTCGCAGGCGTGTTCACCCCGGTCCTGGCCAAACACTCGAAGTTATTTTCACTCATCGACTGCATCTCAGTTGGTGTTGATCGAATGCAGCGGAACTTCGAGCCCATGCGAAGACCATAGGGTTCATTTTGATTTGTGGGGAATGAAGCCCAGCTCCACGATGGCTGTGGCGTTGCGTTGTGGCCCAGGAAACAACAGCGGATAACGCGAAATGTGCTCATACTGCAACTGGCTTTTCACATAAAGGCCGGAGTGCAAATACATTTCATGCCGCAAACTGTAGTCCTGCCACGCCCCGCCCTGGGGAACGAATCTCTGGTTGACCGTGTTGTGCTTGTAGGTGAATTGCAGGGTGTTTTGAGGAGAAATCCAGTAGGTAAACCAGAACTGGACTAACCGTCCCATACGGCCGACGGTGTTGCCAATCAGATTGCCATTGTTCGTGTATCCGTCACGGTAGGTAGAGTTCCAGTAGTTCAGTAACTGGGCGTAGCGATCGTTCGCAGACTCCGTCGAAGCCGCTTCCATGTGAAAGTCGAGTCTGTGTAACAGTGGGAAGCGGGTTAGATAGATGCCGGGTCGGAACGGGTTCCTGGGCTGGTTCTGGAAGGGCACAAAGTCATCGTCCGCATACGTGTCGCCGTAGAAGACGAGGTAGTCTCGCACCTTGGGAACATAAAAGGTCCAATCAAAACTGGCATGACTATCGCCCGGAACGGGGAACGGGAGTGGGCGTTTCTGGCAAGGCGGCAGTTCGTTTCCTCATACGGGCGTTGCCGCAGCGTCGCTTCCTTGAACGCGTAGGAAATCAGAGTACTGTTGAGCGCGGTTTCGCCACTGAGAAAACCGGTTTCACGCAGATGATCGTTGCCCGCCCACTCGCCGAAAGCGTACGAACCGGCCGCGGCGCCCACCAGCGAGAACACGGCGTAGTTCGAAATGTCGCGGCTGCGCTGCACCTGACTTGCGGGGATCTGCTTTGCAAGCGAGCGGTCCCCTGCGATCAGGGCGGCTGTGAGACCGGCAAATGGCAAGAATGTCTTCAGGGCAGCGGGCCGGCGCAGTTCTTGGGGACTGCTCCAGAACTGCCGCTGATCGCCGGCCATGTGTCGGAGAAAGGGCAAGAACAGTTTGTTCTCCGGATCGACACCCGCGTCGGGCGTTCGAGGGCTGGCATCATCCCGCGGCGCCGACGCCGGGCGAACGCTCTCAGAATCCGGTTGCCGGTCCAGTCGCTCGTTCGCGCTGTCTGCGCCGGTTTGCGCCCAGCCATCCGGGATGCTCCCGAGCAACGATCCGGTCAGAAGCAGTGTCCACAGCGCACCCATCATAGTCATAGTCATAGGGACCCGTGTTCTCACCCTTGCCGCCCAAAGCGGCCGAGAAGGCGATCCCTTGAAGCATCGGCGCGGCCGGCAGCGTGATCTTCCATGGGGAGTGCCCGCAAAGGATTCTTGTGGTACCAGCGCCGTGTTTCCAGCCTGCATCCGGGCCGGGTTTGAGCAGTTGCCGACAGAGCCACTCACTCGCTCGAAGGGTTTGAGAAAGCGGGTCTTGCCGTTTGCCACGCGTTGGTTGTCTCTGCCGTGGCTACCAGGTCCGGAATGCAATCTGGGGGCGGCGAGGGTAGAAAAGTGGGAAGCGGCTGCCGGCGAGGCTCTGGCGGCGCGTGAAATTCGGTCCCATATTGATATTCCGGAATAATCTCTTTCATCTTTTTCCGAATGGAAGTCTCAGAACCGTTGGCGGCGAGGACGGTCAGGCCGGCAAGATGCTCGCGGAGGGTTTGCCAGCTCATCCGCTTGGATTGTGCCCTTCTGATTTTTCGACTCGGAGTCGGCAACTGTTCTTCGCTGGAATAAAACAGTTCCTCGTACAGTTTTTCGCCCGCGCGCAATCCCGTGAATGTGATCTCGATCTCCTCTTCCGCTTTTCCGGAGAGCCGGATCAGAGTCTTGGCCAGCTCCAGGATTCGCACCGGTTCGCCCATATCGAGGACCAGAACGTCTCCATGGTTTCCCACGGTGTAGGCCTGCAAAACCAGCGATACCGCCTCCGGGATGGTCATGAAGTAACGGCTAATCTGCGGGTGGGTAATGGTAATGCGCTGGGTGGTGCGAATCTGCTCCTGGAAGATGGGCACCACGCTCCCCTGCGATCCGAGCACGTTGCCAAAGCGCACGGAGACGCAGCGCATGATCGAAGCCGGCCGCGCCGCGACGATCAATTCACCCAGCCGCTTGGTGCATCCCATAAAGCTGCTGGGGTGTACGGCTTTGTCCGAAGAAATCAGGACAAATCCTTCGCACTCCGATTCCTGGGCAACATCGAGCAACGAAAGCAGCGCGAAGACATTATTCTTCAGCGCCTCAGGCAGGTTGGCTTCCATCATGGGCACATGTTTGTAAGCGGCGGCGTGGAAGACGATGTGCACGCCATATTGGCGCAAGAGCCTGCGCATCGAGCTGGCATCGTTAATATCGGCCACGCAATAGGTCGCGCGCGCCCCGGAGGGTTTCTTGGCCAAGGCCAGTTCCAGATAGAAGAGCGGAGTTTCGGCTTGGTCGAGGCAGATGAGCCGGGCGGGACCATACCCGAGGATTTGACGGCATAACTCCGATCCGATCGAACCTGCCGCCCCGGTGACCATCACCACTTTGCCTGCGACATCTTGCCGCACGGCAGCCAGGTCCAACTGGACCGGGTCGCGGCCTAGAAGGTCTTCAAGTTGGACTTCACGCAGTTGTCCTACCGTGACTGTGCCCTGGAGCAAGTCCTGTAAACCAGGGACGATCTTGAACTTGCGATGGCTGTTCTGGCAGATTTCGACGATGCGCCGCATGCGCGCGCCGGTCACCGAAGGCAGCGCAATCATGAGCTCGTCGATCCGGTAATTCGAGGCGAGCGCGGGAAGTTGCTCGATCCGGCCCAGTACGGGAACGCCGTGCAGCTTGACCTTCGATTTTGCCGGGTCGTCATCCACGCAACCGACGGGAGTGAAACCGTGTTGCGGCAACTCGCGGATGAGCGTCTCGGCGGCGGCTCCCGCCCCGACAACCAGCACGCGGCCGGAGGAATCGCCATGACGCCGCCGCCGATCCATCTTCCACCTGCGTTGCACGAGAGCGCGGGACAAAAATCGCACCCCTCCCAGCAACAGACCTGTCAGCAAGGCTTCCAGCACATAGATGGAGATGGGAAATTTCGCGATTCCCAGAACATATCGAATCGCAACGACAAAGCCGGCCGTGCCCAGTCCCACCGACTTGAGAATGTCTTCCGCGTCGCTTAACCCGGCATAGCGCCAGTATCCATGAAACAACCCGAACCGTGCCATGGACGCCATGCGGAGTATAAGCAGAACCGGCGCCGCCGAGAACAGCAATGCCGGCTCCGGACAGGAAAATTCGAAACGCAGGGTCCAGGCGATCCCTAATGAGCAGAGGACCAAGAAACCCTGCAGCACGACCGTGGACCAAGTCCGTTGATTCAGTAGCATTGTTTCCTCGATGGAAAGAAGGACCTGCGGCATCGCGAAAGCGATACCCTGATACGAAGCCGGAGTATTTCCTCAACCCGCTGGAGGTTCTGTGCCTCGCCGGAGAACGGTAGGGTTGGATACCGCTGAGAATTTGTCGACTGTTAGAGGCTGCGGAAAAAGTCAGGAAGGGCGCAAGAAGCTAACCTCGGGCGCTGGAGTGTGTGCGTGAGAACTTGTTTTTGGGCAATCCGGTGGAACCAAGCATAAGGAGAATGCAGCCCCGGAGGGGCGACCTAACTTAGCCCAGCGCTTCAGCGCTGGGAAAAGTGGAAGGAATGACTCAAGTCCCGGAGGGACGACCGAGTTCTCACGCACTCTGAAGCGCGGACACATTTTCAACGCGCACCCCTCGCAGCCTCCTTCGCCTTTCCACCGTCATGACCACTAAAGTATTTATTTCTCAAAGACCTGGCGGTGTAGCGTGAACACTCTTGTCCGCGTAGACCTCGCAGGTTCTCTTACTCTTCAACCGGAAACTGGGAACTACTTCTTCAATTTGACTTCTGACTTTTGACTTTCTTTCATCACCACTAAAGTATTTATTTCTCNNCGGGAAACGGCCGCAAAAACCGGCCGAAAATCCGAGCTAACCTATTGATTTATAAATACCTTACAAGTAAGTCCTTATTCCTCAAAGACATGGCCAAACACCCACGCTAAGTCTTTGATTCCCAAAGACCTCACCAGGAGGGGTCCAACCCAGGCTCTGCGCGGAAGGGCTTAACGGCACGTTTTTCCGCAGCCTGCTAGAGGTTCTGTGCCTTGCGGGAGAACGGTATCGTTGGATACCGCTGAGAATTGCCGACTGCTAACCAGGTGAAGAACCGGAGGCGACGGCGGCCGTTCGAAAGGCGTTTGGTTCGCCAGCTTCCAGCATGACTTTCTGTATGGAGACGCAAGTGTCGCGGATATGTTCGTCCGATAAGGTCGGATGAACCATGAACATCAGACTGGTTTCTCCCAGTTCCTTGGCGATGGGAAGGCGCTCCATATTGCGCAGTTCGGGCATAAACGCCTTCTCGAGGTAGATCTCGCTGCAGCTGCCGACCGAACACGGAACGCCTTGGGCGTTGACAGCCTGCATGATCCGGTCGCGATTCCAGCTCGGCCGCAGCGCCTCCGGGCACACGAATGCGTAGTACTTGTAGTAAGCATGTTCGATCTCGCGGCCTGGGCGGGCGATGCGAAGACCGGGAAGCCCGATCAAGTTCTCATCCAGCAGGGACGCGAATCGGCGCCGCCGCGCAAGCCAGTGCGGAACCCTCCGTAAGACGATGCGTCCGATGGCCGACTGCATCTCCGTCATCCGCCAGTTCGTGCCAAACGAGTCATGCAGCCATCGGAATCCGGCTGCGTGCTGCCGGGCCCGCATCGCCTCCGGGCTCTTGCCGTGATCCTTGCAGCTCCAGGCGCGCCGCCAGAGGTTTTCGTCATTCGTGGTGAGCATGCCGCCTTCGCCTCCGGTGGTCATGATCTTGTCCTGGCAGAATGAGAACGCCGCGACATCCCCCAGCGATCCTATGGCACGTCCCTTGTACCGGGCGCCCTGCGCCTGGGCGCAGTCCTCGACAACCTTCAAACCATGTTGGCGAGCCAGGTCGGTAATGTCGTCCATCTCGCACGGCCAGCCCGCCAAATGCACCGCCACGATCGCCTTCGTCTTCCGGGTGAGCACGGCGCGGATGGTATGGGCGGTAAGGTTCTGGCTGTCGCGGTCCACGTCGGCGATGACCGGGCGCGCTCCCACCGCGACGGCGCAACTGGCGGACGCGATGAACGTTCTCGCGGTGGTGATCACTTCGTCGCCCGGCCCGACATCCAGCGCTCGGAGCGCGGCTTCCAGTGCGACCGTGCCGTTGGCGAGCGCGACCGCGTATTTGCAATGCGTGAATTCGGCAAATTCCTTTTCAAACCGCCGGCCTTCGTCGCCCGTCCAATAATTCACTTTCCCGGAGCGCAATACGTTCATGGCGGCCTGGATTTCCTCCTCGGCAAAATAAGGCCAGGCAGCGCGCGACGCCGATGCCGCCGGCAGGTTCGATCCCGATGCCGGAGCGGTCTCCGGGGTTCCATTCATGGTCATGATTTTTGTGCCTCTTGGGGTCGTCCCTGGGAATCTAGGGAAAGGTGTTTTGTTGGTGCGGGATTGCCTTCTCTGACAACCAACTCTGATAACCAAAATCCGTCCGCGGTCGGGAGTTCAATCCTGCATCGCGTACCGCCGATCTAGATCTTTCCAGCCTCCGGCCCGCCGGTGGTTCGAACCGGCGATTGAACCGACGTTCGAACCGACGATGGGGCAGACCGGCGAAGGACCAGAATTCGCAAGGTTGCGAAGAGAATGGCGAGGTCCGTCGCAAACGAACGCCGGCGGACATACTCCAGCTGCAGGCGTATCTTCTCGGGCCGGATCAACTCGAGATAGGCCCGTTCCGGATCGGCATGTCCGGCCAGTGCCTGGGCTTCATCCCGGTCCCACAGCGAAGCCCAATCGGTGATGCCCGGGCGCACGCTGAGAATCGCGCGCTCCTCAGGCGTGAACAGCTGTACGTATTCTTGAACTTCGGGACGCGGCCCTACCAGGCTCATGTCGCCGACAAATACATTAAGGAGTTGCGGCAGTTCATCCAGCTTGAACTTGCGAAGCCAATAACCGCTGCGGGTCACGCGAGCGTCGCCCTCGGAGGTGCACGATCCTCCGAGCCGATCGGCATTCGCGACCATGGTGCGGAACTTGTACACCTTGAAAATCTTGCCCTGCCGTCCAGCCCTCTTGCCGCGATAGAAAGCCGGGCCGGGCGATGTGGCCTTTACGAACAGGGCGATGATCAAGAGCACCGGCGACAGCAAAACCAGCGCCAGGGATGCAGCCGTGAAATCAAACAGCCGCTTCATGGTTGCTCCCGGACCTTCACACTCGGCGAACGAACCGGCGCTTTGGTGTCGTCGCTTAGGCCCAGGCCCAGCAATGTGCCCAGACCATACAGGAAGTGGTAGCTGGGCATGATGAGCGCGACGCAAGGCGCGAGCTTCCAGCCATTCCGTGCTCCGATCGAAACCGCGGTGACCAGCGTTACGGCCAAGTACACGCCAAGTCCGGTGAGCCCGGCCCAGAGCGCGGGACGCCATAACAGGCCGAGGAGCATGCTGGAGAGCAGCCCCCCGGTGAAACCGAGCGGGGCGGCGTGGCGCCAGCAAAAGCTGCCCCGGTACCGGAACCACATGCGCGGCGCCCAGATCCCGTTCATCCAGGCCTGGCGCATGAACTTGCGGAACGTTCCGGAGTTGTAGTAGACGCTCGAAATTTTGCTCGAGAGATAAATCCCATACCCAGCGCCCCGGATGCGCGCGTTGAGTTCAAAATCCTGGTTGCGCACCAGGTCCTCGCGGTAGAGGCCGACCCGATCGAAAACCTCGCGTGGGAAAGCGCCGAAAGGCACCGTATCGACGTAGCGGTCGCCCTCTCCCAAGCGGTAGGCGGCATTGCCGACGCCAACCCGCGTCTGGGTGAACAGCGCGATCGCCTTGGCCATCGGCGTGCCGCTTCCTGGACGCGTCAGGCAGCGCCCACCCACATTGCCCGCCCCGGTGCGTTCGAGCTCCGCAATGCAGTTCTGGATGTAATCGGGCGGATATTCGCAATGGGCATCCACGCGAATGATGTACCGTCCGCGGGCCTGGCGGATCGCGAGGTTCATGCCGGAGGGCACGAAGCGCCCGGAATTGTGCAGCAGGCGAATCGAGGGATGCGCGGCCGCCTTCGCCAGCACCACGTCGCGGGAAGCATCCTCGGATTCGCCATCGGCCACCAGAATCTCGTATTGCTCTTCCGGAAACCCGTTGGCCAGCAGGCTGTCGAGGCAGCTCGCGATATATTTTTGCTCGTTGCGCATGGGTATGATGATGGACACGGCGAGGATCTCTCCAGCGGTGTGTTCGGGCAGGTTGGATTGCATCGTATTGATTTCCCCGATGGTGGCAGCGGATGGCGGCAGGCCCTCAGGCGCCCGCAGCAGCGCTCTTGTTTCCCGCCGCCGGCTCGGCCTGGGCCCTGTATTTCAGCACCTTCGCGGGTATGCCCCCCACGATCGCGTTTGCCGGGACGGCGGAGGTAACCACGGCGCCGGCCGCGAGAACCGCGCCATCGTCGATGGTGACGCCCGGGAGGATGATGCAGCGGGCGCCGATCCACACATCGTTGCCGATGCGCACCGGGGCGGACTTCAGCGGCTGCAGGCGCATGGGAATCCCCGCTTCCATGCTGTGATTGCTGGTATAGATGAGGACTTCCGGCCCCATCATCACGTCGTTGCCGATCACCACCTCGGCGGTCGAGCCGATAATGGAGTCCTGTCCCATCATGGAGTGGTTGCCGATCGAAATGTTCCTGCCCGAACCGAAATAGACGCGAGGCCTGATGTTGACGCCTTCGCCGCATTTCCGGAAGATGCGCTTCACCAGCAACCGGTTCAGGCGCGCACCGATCGTCCCGGGATTGTCCGACGATTGAATATGGCTGGTAAAGGCGTAGTACAGGGCGAGCGCGAGCCTGCTCCACATATTTCTCCTCTTTCTCCTCCTGCGGTTTGTAATGGTTATGGCTACGTGAAAATTCGGGCAATCAGGCGCATGGTTTCGACGGCATCGGCCAGAGACACGGAGGGGCTTGGCCGGCCACAGGCCGATGCCACCGCGGCTTCGGCCTGCAGCCGGAAACCGGGCTTGAAGTTCGTGTCCCAAAGGGAGGGATCGGCGCACTCGGGCGGATGGCCCAATTCCTGGCTGGTCAGCCGCTCGAGCGGACGCATCTCCCATCGTTTCCCCGGAACCGTCACCGTGACTGCCCAGGGACCAGGCCCGTGCCAGATGCCTTCGTACAGCCCAACATCGCCGCTCGAGTACCCGATGCGGCACACCACCGCACCCGGGTGTTCCGCATCCCAGCGCAGAATGGGTTCCACGGACGTAATCTTGCCGCGCCCGAAAATGCGCAGGTAGTCGATGGTATGGATCGAGTTGGCATACATGAAATTGCGCACCACCTCGACCGGTTGGCCGCCAGCCCGGGCCGCGGACTGGCTCTGCTGGTCTTGCACTTTGATGAAGCGTGGGGCGGAGGTTTCCGCCAGTTCGGCTTGCGCCCGCAAGGTAGCGGCCAGGAACCTGCGATTCAGGGCCGCCAGTACGTGGCATTGCCGGTCTTCGGCAGCGCGTTGAATGTCGAGCGCATCCGCCAGATTGTATCCGGGAGGCTTCTCCATCACGACCGTCCAGGGAAAGCCAAAACTCGCTTTGGCCACGGCGTTTAGGGCGAGCTCGGGGACGGTCACGAAGACTAACGCGGCTCGGCTCCGTTCATACAGCTCGGGTACGGAATCGCACACGGCTTCTATGCCGAATTCCGCAGCCAGCGCCTCGGCCCTCGACCGGGTCCGGCTGTGAATCGCGGCCACGTGCACGCCGGAAAGATCGCGCAAAGCGCGGATATGCTCCCGAGCGGTGTAACCCGCGCCGATCACAGCCACCTCGCAGGCAGTCGTCGTCAGAGTCGTCGTCGAAGTCATGGGTAGGGGAATCTGAGCTCACGGGGCAGCGCTCCGTCGGTACCGACGGCCCGGTGGCTTTGTCGATGGGAAACATGAGCGGCGACCAGCGTCGCGACCGCCGTTCTGCCGTCGTCGCCGGTGGGGTATTCTCGATCTGCGATCAGAGCCTCCAGCACGGCCCGGGTGGGCGCCACCGAGTCCGCAGGTTCTAGCTGGAGGCTGGAGTCATGCGATTCCATGCCATAGCGCGCGGTCGGCAACTCGCGATGCTCGGGGCCGCGAACTGCCAATTGGATTTTCCCGCTCAGTTCGTCCACCACCAGCATGCCGGTGCGCCCGGCGTAGACGGTGCGAATGCCATGTCCCTGGTCCGCGCCCAGGTCCATGTACAGCCGCTTGCCGCTGGCGGTCGTGACGCGGATCGCTCCGCTGGCGTCCTTGAATTGCGCACCCCGCGGATTGGGGATTGGATCATCCGAGAGCCAGGCCGTTACCTCGCTCGGTCTCTCGCCGCTCAGCCAGCGCAGCAGTTCGAAATAGTGGACCCCGTTCATGGCCAATCCCATGTTGCCCGCGACCACGGTGATGCTGGTCCAGGGCCCGAAATCCTCCGATTGAAGGATTCGCTGCGCGGCCAGATATTGGGGCATGAAGCGGGTTTGGTGGTTGACGGCAAGGCGGGCGCCATGACTCTCACAAGTGGCAATCATCTGGTCGCATTCCGCCAAAGAACTCGCCATGGGCTTTTCACACAGGATGTATCGGGCCCCGGTCTTGGCGGCAAGACAGGTGAGCGGCCCGTGTCCGGGAGCGGTCGTGGCCACGATCACACACTCGGGATGGGCCTGCTCCGTCAGATGCTGGGCTTCCCGGTACTGTCGGCCAGCGGGAATTCCAAACTGTTTTCCGGCCGCGGCCAGCGCGGGTTCATGTTGATCGAGAATTCCGACAATATCCCAGCCCAGTTCGCGAACGACTTGCAGATGCCGTACGCCCATGCGGCCGGTTCCGAACACCGCAACTCTCATGACTGCCGCTCCTGAATTGACGTGACGTGATTGACCAAACCGTTCTCGCGTTCGTTGAGCGCGGCGGGTTCGGCCAGAAAGTTGTCCAACGAGCGGCCATCGGTGCGCCGATCGCAGTAAAGAACGTTGGCCGAGTTTTGGTACCGGTCCATCAGCACGTGCTCGCCGGGGCCGCCAGCGATGTGAATGACCTTGCAACCCACAATCCAAGCTTCGATGAGAGCGGCGCTGGCAACTCCCAACACTACGCGCGACCTGCCCAAGGCCTCTTCGATCGGCACCGAGGGGCGCTCTTCCTCCAGGCGAAGGCTGGTTTCGCTCAACCCCAGCTCGGCATTGAGTCGATCCATCCAATCCAGGCGGGCGCGCACCTCGGCGGGATGGCGGCGTACGCGCACTTCCCAGCCGGGATCGAGACGCTCGACGACTTTCTTGATCATGGCGTAGTGGACCTCGTGCTCCTCGTACATGAACGGATCGACGATCAGCAGTCTCTGGGGCCGGGGCTGATCCTGATTGCGGACTTGCCGGAACAGCTCCCGGTGGTACTCGGTGCCCCATACCCGGATGGTCTCCGCGGGGCTGCGGCTGGACAGGAAAACGTCCCGGAAGTGTTCGCCCCACAGGCGAACCTCATCGAACTGGCAGAACGCGGAATCGGCGGTGAACATATTCTCGCCGTGCTGGACGTCGATGTGCCGCAAACCCCGTTCGTGCAGGTATGCGGTCATCAACGAGGAGGAAGCCGTTCTCTCGAAAAAATGGACGACTGCTTTTTTGGGTCGGTGGTGCCGGATCACATACCCGTAGTACCCGAGCCAGCGCACGAAGTTGCACAACAACTCCGGATAGCACAGGATTCGCGGGCAGCCGGCGATGGTGCGCAGGAAAAAGCGAATTTCCCGGTTACTGAAACACACGTTCCTGTCCCGGTACAGCACGTAGGTTTGCTCCTGGAAGTGGCAATCGCCGATGAACTTGTACAACCGCTCGGCCCAGAAGAACACGACCAGGTCGGGGCGGATGCTCTCCGCCGGTATTTTGCGAGGGCGCAAGCTGGCCAGCACGAACAGCGCCAGCAGCGGCGGAAAGGCCAGGCAGAAAATCATGCGGCGGAGCCCGTTGACGCGCGCGCTGCCCACTAAGGCGCGCTGGCAGAGATGCTGGGCGAGAGCCCGCCGCGCCAGCGCCCGCAGAGACGATTTTTCGCTGGCCTCATAGGACTCCAGTCCGGCATCGCCATAAACGCTCGTCTCCGCCCGCAATATGATTTCCCGCTGCACCGCCGGCTCGGCTTCCATGAGAAGGCGAGGCATGAAACCGAAGATCTCGCGCCACCCCGCCGAATAGCTGAGTTTCCGTACCGCCCACTCCGCCATTACTCCACCTCGCTCCGCTGCAGATGACCGATGATGCGGTCCATGCCCGCCAGCCGAACTCCGAGGAACCACAGCGGAAGGGCGGCCAGTGGCGTGAGCGCGACCCCGCAGATGAGCAACCTCGCCAGCACAGCTTCCCACCCGCTCCAGGATGCGGGAACGACCGCGGAGATTCCCGCCAGCACCGCCAAGACATACAGCACGGGAGCAAAAGCGGCCGCCAGGTAATGGAAGCAGGGAACCTTGAGCACATGGGCCGCCAGGAGTCCGAGCAGCAGAGCTCCGCTGGCTTGGGCCGCGCACATGCAGCCCGCCACGGCCGACAAGCCATAGCCATGGGTTAACACCCACCAACTGCTGGAAGTTCCGCCCGCGATGATGAAGATTCGCAGCAACACCGACTGCAGGCCGCGGTCGAGCGCCACGATCAGGGTTTCAGGAACCATCGCGATGGCGAAACACACTTCGCCCAGCATCAGTATGCCGGCAGGCGCGGCCGCCAGGACGTATTTCGGCAACAGCCAGCCCAGCAGGGCGGGCAACACAAGATAGCCAAGCGATCCGACGGCGATGCTGAGAACGGCAATCACCGCCGTTGGCAGCAGGAAGTAGGATCGCAGCTCCGCACTGTGTTCGCGGCCAAAGCGGAACAGCTTCGGCGCCAGCACGGTCAAAAGGATGCAAGGAAGCTGGCTGACCGCCAGGCTTAGGGTCGCGGCAACCTGGTATTGGCCGAGTTCCGCGCCCGCGCCACGGGTCCACAAGATTACGACCCGGTCCACGTTGTGAATGGCGATACTGCCCAGGCCCAATCCCATCAAGGTCAAAGAGGGAATCAGCAAGGTCCGAAACGAAGCCGCGTTCTTCCCGAAAACGTTCGTCCCGAAAACGCCGCGCAACGGCTGGCGCGCGTACATGCATGCGACCGCGGTCAGCGCCGCCAGTGCAACCGAAACATACAGCCCGTACAGACCGAACCGCGGAGTCAGCGCGATTCCAAGCGCCAACTCGAGTGCGCCCAGCGATCCCATCCACAGGCCGGATTCGCCCACACGGTGCGCGGAGCGGAACACCACCGTGGAGTACATGTAGTGTTTGTCCAGGAACATCAATGCGACTACGGTGGCGGCGCCCCACAACGTGACGGTGCTGTAGGAACGGAAGGACGGCAGAAAGCGGGCGGCGACCGCCAGCGCAAAGACCAGCGTCCCGGCCATGGCGACCATCCAGCCCGTGCCCATCGCCTCCTGTGCCTCCAATTTCTTTCC
The DNA here is from genome assembly GCA_003132325.1 of Acidobacteriaceae bacterium. Classification (GTDB taxonomy): domain Bacteria; phylum Acidobacteriota; class Terriglobia; order Terriglobales; family Acidobacteriaceae; genus Acidiflorens. The sequence goes on along the minus strand of PKXK01000198.1, from coordinate 23,649 downwards.
CTCTTGCAAAAGTTTGGGAAGAACGCGGCCGAGGCCATTGGTGAAACCAAAGTCGGTATAGTTTGAGTATTGCCGATACACCAGCAGCGCGCCCCACATCCCGAAATGGGCAGGACCCAGGATGCGCGCGACCGCCAGGTCCCGCAGCAACCGTCCGGCAGCGAACACGACGTACCCGGCCCCATACTGCATGGTCTGGCTGCGTGTCGACTGCCGGGGCATAACCGTCCCCGCCGTTCCAGCCGGGATCGGGATCGCAATCGGTTGCACGCTCATTCGGGGAGTCACCATGTCGTCGTTGTTGGCAGGGCCGGAATTTTCGTTTCGCCAAAAACTTGGTTTAGGATGTGCGCCCAAGCCGGGTCCAGCGAACCCGGGATCTGCGCCGCCGGGAAACCGATATACAACAAAACGAAGATCTCCGCGCCGCCCCAGCGATCGTGGTCGAGATTGTGGTTCAGCAACGATGCCAAAGGAAGGAAGGGCGCCATGCAGAGCAACCTGCGCGCCAACCGGGGGAAGGATCTGTAGTTCCTTATCCATACCACGGCGAGCGCGCCGATCAAGAACAAGACTGAGAGTTCGGTTGCCACCGTCGACCCGTTGACCTGTTGAAGCGTGCCTGGTTTAGTTTCCAGCTTTCGCCATTTGCTGGAGCGGTGAAATACTTTCGCGCGGTGAAATGCTTGCGAGGGCCACGCGCAGCTGTTCGACCACCCGGGCAACGTCGTGGTGCCGAGGATGGTTGTGTACGGGCAGCGCCAGCGTACGGTCTGCCGCCGCTTCGGCGGCCGGGAAAATGCCGGGACAGAATCCAAAGCGCCGCCGGCAGAGGGGCTGGAGGTGAAGGGCCGACCCACAGCCGGAGACGCCGATACCGTTCTCCCGCAACCGCGCGATAACCTGGTCGCGGTCGACGCGGCTGAATTCTTCGCTCAGCCGGACGGCGTACGCGAACCAGCTCATGCGGGTCGTTTCCGGCGCCAGACAAGGACGATCGAGCTCCGCCCACCCCTCCAACAAGCCGTCGTAACGTTCGGTTGCCTGTTGACGACATTCCAGGATCTCGTCAATCCGTTCCAGCTGCGCCAGGCCGAGAGCGCTGTTCGGTTCGGCCAAGCGGTAGTTGTAGCCCAGCCGTTCGCAGCTCGCTTCGTCGCCGGCGCTGTCGCTGCCTTGATCGCGCATCGAACGGCAGAGCTCGGCAATCCGCGGATCGTCGGTGACGATGGCCCCGCCTTCTCCGGTCGTGATCTGGCTGTCGGGTGAAAAGGAGAACACCGCGGCCATGCCGTAGGAACTGGCGCGCCGCCGCCGGTACTCCGCGCCGATCGACTCGCAGGCATCGATCAGGAGGCACAACCCGCGCCGGGTTGCGATTTCCTGAATACGATCGTAATTCGCCGGCTGGCCAAAGGCATCGACCGACAGAATCGCTTTCGTCCGGGACGTGATCGCCGCTTCGATTTTGTCCGGGGCGAGGTTCGAAGTTCGCGGGTCGATGTCGACGAAGATGGGGCGCGCTCCTGCATGCAGTAAGCCATGGACGCCGGCCATGAAGCCGAACGGGCTGGTAATCACTTCATCTCCAGGTCCCAACCCCAGGGCACGGACCAGGAGATGAAGTCCGGAGCTGCCGCTGTTCACGGCGACCGCGAAACGGCGATTCGCATGTCCGGCAATCTTCTGCTCGAAATCGACGCACTTCGATCCGCGCTTCGATCCGGACCCGCGGCCGCTCGATCCCAGAACCTCCCGCAGCGCCTCAATTTCGCGGTCGGCGATGCCGGGAACCGGTGTCGGCGCCGCGAGCAACTCGGCCACCGTGATCAGGTCGAGAACCCGGTTGTGGTTGTCCACCACGGGCACATGCTTCAGCGTGGAGGTCAACAGAAGTTCGCGGATCTGCTCAATATCCTGCGCCGGCGTGACCGTCAGGGGCGCGCGATTCATGATGGCAGTGACCGGCGACGCCATGTTGCCCCCCTGGAGCAGGGCCCGCCGCGCATCCCCATCGGTCACGGTGCCGAGCAAGTGGCGTTCGTCGTCTGCCACCAAGGCGATGGCCAGGCCGGAAGCATCGATGGCCTGCAACGTTTCCCGGATCGACTGGTCCGGTCTCACGAAAACGCCGCTCTTCGGCGAACTCATGCCGTTCTTGGGGGTCAGAATGCGGGCGGGGTTGCCGACGACCGTGACTCCCGGCGGGACATCGCGGATGACGACGGCGCCCGCGCCCACGGTCGAATCCGCGCCGATTCGGATGCCTTGGATGACGGAAGAGCGGATTCCAACATGGGTATGGCCGCCGACGACCACCCCGCCCGCCAGGTTCGCACCCGGCGAAATGTGCGCTCCATCCGCCAGAACGCAGTCGTGATCGACGGTCGCCCCCGTGTTGACGATCACATTGGCGCCGATCCGGCTGCTGGAGTTGACGATGGCGCCGGCCATGATCGCGGTGCCGGCGCCGACCGTGACGTCCGGCGCCACCACCGCCGCCGGGTGAATCGCGGTGGCCAATGTGAAACCGAGCTGTTCCAGGTCTCTCGCCTTCGCCGTTCGGACCCGGTTCGAACCAATGGTGACCATGGCGGCCGCCCCCGCCGCCAGCAGGGCGGGGAGAGCCGTTGCCGTCCCGATCACCGGGACACCCGCCAGTTGCGCGCCTGCCTTGCTGGCGTCGTCATCCACAAACCCCAGCAACTCCATGCCGGAAAGGGCGAGAATGTTGGCCACCACCTTGCCGTGGCCGCTGGCCCCGTAGCAGAACACCTTCATGATCTTCTCGGTCATGGTCTTTTCGGTCATTCGTAGTTCAGTTGTAGTTCAGTTGTTTCTGGAGCAGCCGGGGAGTCGCTTGCAGACTCTCGAGGGCTTCCACAATACGGCGGCTGGCCTGTCCGTCTCCGTAAACGCTGGAAGATTTGCGCACCTGCGCGCGAAAATCGGCATCTTGCAAGGCTGTCCGGATGGCTTGCTGGATCGCTCCGCGCTCATGCGGAACGTCGAGGATGCCGGCGCCGCGCTCGCGCCCCTCCTGGCGAGACCCTAGGTTTACGACCGGCACATGCAGGGCGGGCGCTTCAATAATGCCGCTGCTGCTGTTGCCCACCAAAACGTCGACTCCCGCCAGCAGGCTGAGGTAAGTCGTGTGCTCCAGGTTCTGAAAAACGTGCAGCCAGGGCGCGGCGAACTCGCGCAACTTGTCGATGGCACGCCGGCCGCCGGCATCGCAATTCGGGTAGATCACTATGGTTTGATGGCCCAGCTCCGCCAGCGCGGCCAGACTCTCCGCCATTTCCGAAGCCGCCGCATCCGCCCGCGTGGACACGGAATGTTGGAGCAAGAGAATGCGCGGCTGCCGCAGCTCGATACCCAGGCGCTGGGACAGTTCGCTCGAGTCCTGCAGCTTTTGATTCAGAATCGAATCCAGACCGGGAGCGCCCGTGAGGTACACGTTTTCAGGCGGCTCACCCAGGCGCAGCACGCGCTGCCGGCTGCCCTCGGTGGCGACGAAGTGGACGTGCGCCAATTTGGTGATCGCATGCCGCATGGATTCGTCCAACCCGCCCCGCGTAATCTCGCCGCCGTGAATGTGGGCTACGATCTTGTTCATCCCGGCTCCGGCCACCGCTCCGGCAAACGCTTCCGTGCGGTCGCCGAGCACCAGCACGACCTCGGGGTCCAGGCTTTCCATCGCCTGCGCCATCCCGTAAATCCCGATGCCGATCGTTTTGGCCATGGCCGCCGGGGAGTCGCCGCTGAAGGTCATATCCACGCGGGCATCGGCGAGGAAACCGTCGTTTTCGATTTCGCGATAGGTGTTCCCGAACTCGTGCGACAAATGCATTCCGGCCACGATCAGGCGTAACTCAAGTTGCGGGGAGCGCTGCATTGCCCGCATCACCGGCCGCAGCAGCCCATACTCCGCCCGGGTGCCGGTCACTACGCAAGTCTTACGTATGCGCATGCCCATCCCCGCTCAGCCCGCCCCAGTCCAGCATCTCGCCGGCCCGGAAGGTGCGCGTCGCTTGGCGTCCCACTAAGTCATCCAGCCGCTCGCTCGGTATGCCCGTCCCCGGCCGCTGGCAGGCGAGCAAGGCGGCCGTCAACACGCTCCCGGCCGGAATTTCGGTGGCCGCGAAAACGCTGCGCCGCACCAACCGCCGGTTGGCCAGTTCGCAGGCCGCCGGGCGTTTGATCCCATCCCCCAGGGCCAGTTCAATGCTGCGAATGCCGCTGACCAAGGCTTTGAACTCGCCGGGTTCCGCCGAGGCCGCATGGTCCGGACCTGCGAGGGCGCGGCTGAGCGTGAAGTGCTTCTCGATGCAGCACGCGCCCAGCGCCGTGGCCGCCCATGCAATCTGGTTGCCCTCGGTGTGGTCGGAATACCCGACGGGCAAGCCAAAAGCGGCGGCCATGGTTTCGATGGCGCGCAGGTTGACCTCGGCGGCCGGCGCCGGATACTCGGTCACGCAGTGCATCAGCACCAGGTCGGCATTGCCTTCCGCCCGCATGATGTCGACCGCGTACTGGACTTCGTCCAGGGTTGCCATCCCAGTCGAGAGGATGACCGGCTTGCCCTTGCGTGCGACATGCCGCAGTAACGGAACGTTGGTGATCTCTCCCGAGCCCAGTTTGAACAGCGGCACGGAGACTTCCTCCAGCAGGTCGGCGCTCTTGGTGTCGAAGGGGCTGGACAGGAAAAGGATTTCCTTTTCTTTGGCGTAGTTCGCCAGTTGGAAGTGAGCGCCGCGGCCCAGTTCCAAGGGGCCCAGCAGGTCGAGCTGCGATGGAGCCGGAGTGCCGCGGTTGCGGATCTGGTATTCCGCCGGAGCCGCTTGGGGGGAAGCGATTTCGGCGGCGCGAAAGGTTTGGAACTTGACCGCGTCCGCTCCAGCTTCCGCGCCCGCCGCGATGAGCCGTTTGGCCATTTCCAGATCGCCGTTGTGATTCACGCCCGCTTCGGCAATCACGAACACGCGAGGGAACTTCACGCGCTCTCCCCTCGGCCCGGGTAACTCCACAAAGCTTCGGCCACCAGCCAGTCGAACGGCGTGTCGATGTCGAGCGCTTCTTTCTCGCTGGAGATGACGAGCGCCTTGGTGTGGGAGCTGTAGAACGAGCGCTTGGACAAGATGGTGGCAATCGACGCCACGTAGACGACGCCGGCGAGATGATAGGCGGGAACGAGCGCCTGACGCCGCAGGGGCTCGGGCCCTTCCGGAGAAAATGCTTCGAGGCTGCCGTCGCTCGCAATGCGCCGGCACCAGTGCGGATGCTCGCGGGCAGGGGTTACCGAGACCACGCTTTCTCCCTCGGCCTCGACGAACATGTTTCGGGCCGCGCGAATGGTTTCCGGACTGCGATACGGTGAAGTTGCCTGCAGCAGCATCACGGCATCGGGACAGTAGTGGCATTCGGCTTGGAGCCGCTGCAGATCGTAGATCGCGCTTGCCACGACCGGCGAGTCGTCCGCCGCCAGTTCTGCAGGACGCAACCAGGGCACGTCCGCCTGCGCCTCCCTGGCCAATTCCGCGATCTCGGGATCGTCCGTGCTCACCACAATGCGGTCGAGACAGGCCGCCTGTTGCGCCGACCGGATGGCGTGGACGATGAGCGGCTGGCCGCCCAGGACGCGCTTGTTTTTTCCCGGAACCCCCTTGGAATGCCAGCGGGCCGGAATCCAACCCAGTATTTTCTGCAAGGCCGTGCCTGCGAAAGGTCTCAATTACAGCGAGTCGGCGGCTGTCCCTGCGCGATTAGACAGCAACGGTGTGGCGCGGACACTCTTGTCCGCGCACCCCTCGCAGCCTCCTTCGTTCTTTCCACCGTCGTTCTTTCCACCGTCATGACCACTNNCTAAAGTATTTATTTCTCAAAGACTTGGCGGGAAACGACCGCAAAAATCGGCCGGAAATTCAAGCTAACCTATTGATTTATCAATACTTTACTAATAAGTCCTTATTCCTCAAAGACCTGGCCAAACACCAACGCTAAGTCTTTGATTTCCAAAGACCGCACCAGGAGGGGTCAAACCCAGGCTCTGCGCGGACAGGTAGTGTCCGCCCAGATTCGCCCTAGTAAACCGTGTGGCGAAGCTTCCATTCCCCATTCGCCCGCTCCCAAATATGGGGAGAGCGCCAACTGTCGATCACTTGCCAGAAAGTTTCCTCGTCGATGCCGGTAAACTGCAGAAAGTCGGCGAAGTATTTCTTGGGGGAATTCCCCGTCATATCGCGTCAGCGCCTTGCGAACGAAGGCGCAGTTGCCCGCATACATATCCGATCAGGTAGAACAACGTCCAGCCCGGATACGCTGTGTAGTAGTGTCCCTCGGCGCGGTAGGAAAGCATCGCTCCCGTCACTTGCCCGAGGATGATGAACCCCAGGATGGAAACGGCAACCGGGCGAAGCTCGGCCACAAGCAGCCCTCTTATGACATTGGGCAACGAGTAAGCCAACACCAGCAACACGGCGGCCAGTAGACTATTCTCAAACGCTTCGGTGACCAGAAGGTCGTGCGCGTCCGTGTACTCAGAGAAGTGACGGAAGGTTCCGAACCCCTGTCCGTGCCAGGGCGCGTCGCGGAACACTTCTGCGCGAAAGCCGGAAAACTTCGACTCTCTCAAGGCGCGCGCCGCACCATAGGTCGAGGCATAATCGCCGCCCCCCCAACGCTCCGACCAGGACTGAAATAGTTCAACGTCCAGGTCAATCCGCTCTCCCACAAAATACAAGCCTGCGCCTATGGTCGCGCACACCAGCGCGAGGGCGAGCGCGGCCTGCTTCCTTTGTGTCCGAGAACCCGTAAAGATCACGGCCAGATACGCCGCCAGGACGGCGATGGCGGTGCGCGAGAGCGACATCACCATGCATACGAAACTCACGAACAAGACTACAAAGCTCCATCGCTTGGAATTGCTCACCGTGACCCAACCCATGCCGATGAAAAGCATTAGGAACATCAGCATGGCTGTGGAGGCATATATGCTGCCGAAATTGCGCGTATGGAAAAGTACGTCTGCGCGCCCCGTAAGCAAGCCGACCACGACCAGAGCCAGCGAGATGCCGATAAATCCCAACAAAGTCCACGCGGGCAATTTGTCTTGAGCAAATTCCTCTTGGCTCGTGGCTCGCCCCGCCATCAGAAACAGCAGATAACCCGGAGCGCTCCATGACCACGCCGACAATGCCCATATGGGGTTGGCAGATCCCGGTATCTGCGCCGCGCACACCAGGATATACAACCCTAAAAAAAGTTCTTCGGCGCCGAACCGCAAGGCCGCGCCACGAGCCCGCCAGAGCAGAAGACTCAAGAACAGCAGAAGCAGCGCGAAATAGATGGGCAGTATTCGCGTTGCCGTGCCCCAGCGATCGCTGTCTACGTTGTGGTTCAGTAACGACACCAACGCCAGGAACGGGGCAAGGCACAGGAACTTCCGCGCCAACACGGGAAACGACTTATAGCCGCGCATCCACAGCACCGCGAGCAAGCCGACGAAGAATACGACTGTGAGTTGAGTTACCACGGCCTACCTGTCCAAATCGCTACTTTGCTGCTCGTACACCGTGCCCGCGATGCAAGGCTTTTGATTGCGCGGCAGAGCTGTTGGGCGGCTTTCTCGGCATCAGTTCGCCGGAAATTGTTGTAGAAGGGGAGCGCCAAAGTTCAGTCCGCAACCGCTTCGGCGATGGGGAAAGCACCTGGAGTCGGCAAGAACGGTTCCATCGCGCCGTCCTCGGCAATAGGCTTGCACCAGTACGGATGCTCCCAGGCGCTTGTCCCCTGGCACGCGCTTGTTCTTGCCCGGAACGCCCCGGGAATTGCGGCGCGCCGGGATCCAGCCAAGGAACTTCTGCATTAGCTGACGGTATAGCGAAGGTGCCACTCGCCGTTTTCTATTGCCCACAGATGAGGTGAGCGGAAATTGTCGGCCAGCGCCATAAAAGACTTGAGCGTGACGATCGGCTCCGCAAACATCTTCGATGCCGCCGGGAATTCTTTCGGATCGATGGTCAAGTAACGGAAAATCTCGTCGGCGAATCGGGCCGGCCACTCGCCATCAAAGCGCTTCACCAAAGCCACGCCTTCTTCGCGGAGGATGTCGCCGGAGCGTATTTCCTGGGCGGCGTCGTACGTAGCCCGCCCGATCCCAAACTTGATGTACGTCGTCCAGTAGTGAAAGTCGTCGATACGGTCGTCAATGCTGTTGTACTTACTGTAGGTCCCGGGCGTGCGTTCGGGTGCAGCCTGGAAACCACCGTGCTCAACGGCGTAGTAATAGCAACTCTGGGGATGCCAGGGCAGATAGTAACCGAGGTAGTGGACTTGCACGCCCTCCTTTGCGAGGTCTTTCGGGTTTGCCGGCAAGTACGGCAGCAGATCGTTTTGGTGTAACCCGTACTTCGCCTTCAGATCGCCGACTGAGGTACCACCCAGGAAGATGTTGGACTCGTCATCGGAAGTGAAGTAGGACCAGTCACGCTGCGCTGACTCCGTGTCTTTTAGTGGGTTGCCGTACTCCAATTCGTTTTCTCCATAGAACACCAGCGGGATTCCAAACAACCGTGCCATCTTGGGCGCCAACGCCTTCTGTCCGATCATGAACGGCTGAAAGGGGTGGAAGAGATTCTCGACCGCCAGACGGGTCAGCAACCGGTGGACGCGGCCATTGGGCGTGCACAGGTAATTATCGAACCCTGCCTGGATCCACGCCTGGTGGTTTTTCCAACCCCATTCCGTGTAGATGTGCGGCGCCCATGTCACCGTCAGCGGGTGCATGCCGTACTTGTACTTCAGCACGTGCGCCGCGTAGATGCTGTCCTTGCCTCCGGAACCGGGCACCAAGCAGTCATATTGCCCGTCGTCTCGGCGGAATTTGTTGCAGAGCGCCTGCAATTCACGCTCCCGCTGCTCCCAGTCGATCGTTTGCCGCTTCGATTCGGCGAAGCGGCACGCATCACATATGCCTTCACGATCGAAATGAATCGTTCTTTTCGAGCTTTCGATCGTGTGGGAGTACTCCACCACCGAGTTGGGGCGCTGGTTGGAAATCACGCACCTGCGGCAGAACTTCACTTCTCGCGGCAGCCCGTACTTCACCTCTGCAACGGCTGACACGCCATGCGCCAAGTCGACACTAGGTTGCATATTATGACGCTCCTCAAACTGTTCAGCAATGTTCGCAGTCACCGCCAAACGATCATTTCCGCTGCGGCTGACGTTATGGGCCCGTTGTTTTTAGGTATTCGGCCAACTGTTGGTAAATCCGAAGACCTTGCGGCCCGCTTCGTTCGGGGTGAAACTGACAACCGAGAATATTGCCGGTCCGCAGAGTGGAGCAGAACTCGGTTTCGCCATACCGTGTGGTCGTGAGCACCACGCCGGAATCATCCGGGACGACGTAATACGAGTGCACAAAATACATGTATTCGCCGTCTTGCAGGCCCTGGAGCAGAGTGCCGTCCCAGGACTGACGATTGGCGGCGGCCAGCTTATCAATGCGATTCCAGCCAACCTGCGGCACTTTGAGGCCCGCGGGAGAGTTGAGGCGGATAACGGAGCCGCCAACGATACCCAGTCCCTGGTGCCGGCCGAATTCCCAGCTTTCCGTCATCAGCAGCTGCATGCCCAGGCAAATGGCCAATAACGGCCGACCCGAGACCGCAAACGAGCGCAACGCATCGACCATCCCAGAGTCCCGCAAGAATTCCATTGCGTCCCCAAATGCGCCGACTCCCGGCAGGATCACAGCATCGGCTCCCGCGACATCGGTGGGATTGGATGTGATCCGGGAGGGAAGTCCTACGGATTCGCAGGCGCGGACCACATTAAAAAGGTTGCCCAAGCGGTAATCCACAACGACCAGATCAGTACCTTTAGTCATGGCACTCCGTCGCCGTATGACGGCATTCGATCTCCCTGCCGGCCAAAGTCGCCTTGATTTCTGGCAGGGTGACGTCCTGGAAGTGTGCGGCCACCTTCCGGTTGCGCAAAAATGCTGTGTTGATCTCGCCGGCAAAGACGTCGTCGTTGTCGCTGTGGTGACACATGAAGTTGTAGTGAATGATGGACGCAAGCGCGACCGCTTGCACTTTGCCCAGGACCGCAGCTTCGACAACGTGCTCCGCCGTACCGGCGCCGCCACAGGCGATCACTGGGATGGGGACCAGTTCCGCGATCCTTCGCGTCACCTCGAGGTCGAATCCCTGTCCCGTTCCTTCCCGGTCGATCGAGGTGATCAGGATCTCGCCGGCCCCGAGTTCTGCCGCTCTCTGCGCCCACTGGATAGCGTTTACGCCGGTCTTCTCGCGCCCATTATCGGTGTAGGCTTCGTAAGTTCCCTCCGCCTGCCGCATGACTTCAATGGACACCACGATCGTAGACGATCCGAACTTACGCGAAGCCTCACGGATGAACTCCGGCCGCCTCAGCGCCGCCGTGTTGATCGCAACCTTGTCGGCCCCCGCTCGAAGCACCAAGCGAATGTCTTCGATGGTTCGCAGCCCACCGCCTACGGTGAGCGGAATGAAAACTTCCCGGGCCGTCCGTTCGATGATCGGCAGCAGATTGTTGCGCCCGTAGAGACTCGCAACGATATCCACGTACAGCAATTCGTCGGCGCCCTGCTCATAGTATTCGCGGGCGAAGCGTTCTGGTTTTCCGATCACCCGCAAGCCTTCCAGGTGAATCCCCTTGACCAGATTGGGCCCCTTGATGTCTAGGCGCGGGATGAGGCGAAGGTTCGGCTTCCTGAATCGGACGGTTGAAACGGGATCCGTTGCGGTTTCAGTATGCACAAGTAGACTCATTTCGCGCTCAGGTAGCTCTTGACCCGGCGCCACTGGGTTTGTTGTCCGGGGCTGAGCAGGGGCAGTTCCCGAAGGATCGCAACCAGCATGGCCGTCAACGCGGCCCCGAATACCGCCACGAGGACCAAACTGAGCCGTTGCGGACTGGACTTCTTTTCCGGAGGAATCGCCGGGTCCAAAACCTGAATGACGGCAATGTCCCGGGCTTCGTCCATTTTGGCCATTTCATATTGTTTGGCAACCAGTTCGAAAATCGTCTCGTGGTATTTCACGTCCCGATACCGGCGAAGGTACTCCATGCCGGCTTCCGGCACCTTCTCGGTAGCGATCTGGAGGTCTCCCTTTGGCTGTGCGCCCGTGTCTCGTTCCAGTTGCGACAATTGGCCGCGCAGGCCGGCGATTTCACGCCGGGTCAGCACGTAGTCGGGATTGGCGTCGGTGGCAAACGCACTCATGGACCGCAACTGGACCTCTTTCACGGCGATTTGGGCGCGCAACCCTGCGACCGACTCAATGATGGCCTTGGCTTGCGCTTCCGGCTCAATCAGCCCGGTCGATTCCTGGGTCACTCTTAGCGCCGCCTCGGCGCCGCTTAATTGTTCCTTGGCCAGCCGGAGCTGGTTTTCATAAAAGAGCCGCCGCTGCCCGGCCTCGGTGATGGCCAGCGTGGCGCTGATTTTGGATAACTCTTCCACGTAAGCATTGCTGATGTCGGCCGCGCGCCTGGGGTCCTCGTCGTCGTACGCGATGCTGATGATGCTATCTTTGCCGTTGATCACGGCCGTTCGCTGGGCCAGTTCCCTGCGGGCCTTGTCCATCGACCGGGAGCGATAACGCCGCATAAGATCGAAACGCTGAATGAGCGCGTCGCCCGCGATGCGGCTCTCCAGCATGGCGATGTAGATATCGTTGGGGTTTTTCAGGCCAAGATCGTGGCCGGCAAGACTGGCCAGCGGACCCAACTGTCCCAGCATGGCCGACGCCATCGACTGGGTCTGCTGGGGAGGCAAGATGCGGGTTGTGGCGGTGTACATATTGGGCAACAGCAGCGAGAGCATCAGCACCAGGAAGCCGGCCGAGAGGCTCGCCCAAGCAATCGGCTTCTTGTGTTTGGCCACTGCCACCAGCAAATCGAACGCACTGATATCCGGTCCAATATCCGGCCCGATATCCGGTTTTCGGAAAGCGGGAGTTTCAAGATCCGGCGTGGCCACCCCCAAGGTCTCGATCCCAACCTCCACGTTCGCACTGCTCATGGCAAGACCCTCATCGTCCATCCCATCTCATTGAATAACCCGGACTGCCGCCGCACCCAGGGCAAATTGCGAAAAGACCTGACTCCAATCTCGCAAGCCCCGGAGGAAGGAACCATGGGAGAGGCGTTAGGAAACGACGAGGGCGTCGCCCGGCTTCAGGCGCAGCGAGGCGAACCCTCCGTTCCACAAGCCCGTCACCGACTGCCTACTCAGAACCGAGCCGTCAGCCCGAATCAGAAACATGCGGTCCCGGTCGGCGTCCCGGGTCGGCCCGCCGGCCCGTTTCAGGTAGTCGTCGACGGCCCCCCCTCGCCGATACAAGAACGAGTTCTTGTTGTACACCGCACCCAGGATGGCGACGGTCGACGGACGAGAAGGGACCAGCAAGCGGTCGCCATTTTCCAGCACGATCTCCGGCAGGTCGGCCGCGGCGGCGGCGAGTGGTTTCAGATCGAGGACGACGCGTCCGGTGGACTTGACTTGCCGGAGCTTTTCCACCAGTTGCCGCTGCGCTTCCAGCTTGGCGTGCTGGTCGGCAACTTCTTCGGGCGTGACGGCGGTGCTTGCCAGGGCACTTCGGGAAATGTCTTGCTCGAGTTTCTCAATCATCTCGTCGAGATCCTTTTGCTGCTCGGCGCGCACCGACTCGCGCGTAAATTCAGCCCCGTAGAGATACGCGTCCGGAGTGAAACCGCCGACCCGTTCGACCAGATGGCGGAGGGTTTCGCCGGTTTCGGCCCGAAAGACTCCGGCGGTTCGAAACTCGCCCTCCAGGCGCAGGAATGTGCTTCTTTTCTCGAGCGGAACCGCGATATCGTTCTGCGAGAAAATAATGACGGTGTCGCCCGGTTCGAGCGCCAGGTTGTTTTGCTCGTCTCCCTCGAGCACCAGTTTGCCCAAATTGAAGGGAACGAGCTGGGGCGTTAAGTCCTGCGGGTTCAGCCGTTGAATGACCGC
>PKXK01000198.1:0-10586 GCA_003132325.1 Acidobacteriaceae bacterium | reverse complement strand
TGCGCGTTCGCATGGGCCGGGCTCCAGTTATCGCGCGGGTTGCGCGGGAGTTCGGAGTGCGCGCCGGCGTTGGCCGCGCTCCAGTAGTCGCGCGTGATCAAAGCCTCCTGATTGGGGATCAAATCCCTGAGCCGCATGCCGCTATGCCATTCCACGCGTCCGGGGTGCGCGACATTCCCGCGCAGCGTCACCGCATTTTGAAAGCGGGGGGAAAGCGAGAAGATGCGGACCACGTCCCCATCCTTCAAGGGCCGCATCCAACCTTGTTGATCGAGGGGAAATTCCTCGACGCGGCGCGTACCGTGGTGTTCGATGCGCTCCACCACCGCTTTTTGTCCGTCCGCGGTGGTCGCGAGCCCGCCCGCCATCTCGATTGCGCCCGCCAGGCTCGTCCCGTCCCGCAGTTCGTAAATCGCGGGCACATTTACGCTGCCGGCAATGGCAATCGACGGTCCGGTGGGCGGAATGTAGATCACGTCCCCGGGCAATAATCTCGCGTCCTTCGACTTGTCCCCTTGCAAAAGCAGGTCGTAGAAATCGAATTCCGTGACCACCAGGTTGTTCCGCTTCAGCTGGATGCGCCGCATGGAGCCGCTGGCCGAGGGTCCGCCCGAGGCGAACAGCGCGTTGACCAGCGTGCTCAGGGAACTGACGGTATAGTTTCCGGGGTGCCGAGCCTGTCCCACGACAAACACTTGAATGGAACGTAACTGCCCCAGGCTGACCGTCAAATCGAAGTTACGGAACACTCTCCCGATCGCGGTCCGGAAGAACTCCGGCAGTTGCTGGTATTTCAGTCCGGCCACCGAAAGCGCACCCACCTTAGGCAGGAAGACTTCACCTTCGCGGTCGACCACCAGTTTGCCGTCCAGATCGATCTGTCCCCAGGCCCGAATCAAAACCTCGTCTCCCGGTCCAATCACGTAATCGTCGGTCACCGGAATCCGGTCGACCGGCGCGAAGGTAGTGGGAACGCGATCGAACAGACTGTGGCCGTAAATCGGCAATTTCCGGCCGAGAGAACTGGCGACAAATTCCTGAAACTCACTCCAGGGCGCCGCCGTTTCAGGAACGGCCATCGTCTCCGGCAAGCCCGGCAGCCGGTCCTTGCTTGGAGTCGATTCCAAACTGTTCGGGTCGGAAGGCTTCAACGGGACGCGCGGATCCGCTGAGGGTAGCGGCATTCCGCCGCTTCCCGTGGTCCCTTCCTTTGGCAAGGGCGTCCTGACTTGTTGTTCGTCGAGCGGTGTGGTGAGCGTGGTTTGGGCGAACCCCGGAATCGGAAGGCAACCCGGCAAAACTAGTATTGCCACCATCCAATCGCGAACTGGACCTGAAAACATGGGATGAAAACCTCTAGCAGCGAACCCACAAACAGGGCCTGCCTGTCTGGGTGTTGTCGAGCGAGGGAGATTGATTAAGAAGCTGAAGTAGCAGGCACACTTTCAACCGGCAATCCGGGCGCCGTGTTCTTCCGGGTGTTTTGCTCCAGAGCCCGCAGCCATAATTCCGCGCATGCGGAGGCCTCTTCTTCGAGGCTGGCAAAGGGCGATTCACAGACCGATAGTAGGTGATGCAGATGGTAATGGGCGCTCACCGTGCCCAGAATTCCGAGCGTGGCGAGCGATGCCGCTGCCTTTTGGATAACGCCTTTTTCGGCGCAGCGCTGGAAGTAAGTACTGACCGCGTCGAAGATCGGCCCCAGCTGCTCACGAATTACGTGGTTTGCTCCCGGCAGCTCGAACGCGGCGACATGCAGCAGACGATACAAGTCGGGTTGCTGCGCCAAGCTGTTCAGGAGAAAGGTCACGATCCCCGGCACCACAATGGCCGGATCCTCGTCCCTGGCCAAACTCATCTGCAGCTCTCGTCCCAACTTTACCCGGCCCAGACGCGAATTCACGGCCGCGCAGAACAAATCCGGCTTGTGCAGAAAATAACGGAACAGGGTGGCTTCATTAATATCGGCGAGCTGCGCAATCTCGCGGGTGGTGGCCGCCTTGAATCCATGACGCGCGAAAAGCTGCGCTGCCGCCTCAATAATGCGGACTTCGGTGACGCTCTGAGCGGGGGATCGTGGTTCCATCATGCTATTTTTGCCCAGGTCGCCATCGGGGACGCGGTGCAACGGGAGGAAATGTGGAGCGCTTGAGGCTTAGCCGATAACCATCGACCAGGATTCCTGGGAAGGGGGTTCAAACACGGCGGCGGCTTACGGGCTCGACATTCTGGGCATCCACCTCGACCGCCACACTCCGTTCGATCAGATCGAGGGTCAGGACCACGCGCAGCCCATTCTTCTTGCGAAGCAGGATGCCCTCCATGCCTTCCATCGCCCCGGCTTTGATGCGCACACGCTCTCCCGCGACCAAGTAAGGGTGCGGTTCAAACTTGCGCAGCTGCAAGCCAGTCCGTAAAGATTCAATTTCGGCATCGGGGAGAGCAGAGGCAATATGCCCGCGTCCCACCATGCCCAGTACGCCCTGCACCGCCAACACGGAGGTTCGCTGTGGCGGCGCGATGTGCACAAAAACGTAATTCGGGAACAGGGGTAAATCCAGACGGACGTTGTTATGCTTCGTCCAATGATGCAACTTCTGGTAAAGGGGCAGAAAACTTTCAATGTGGCGCTGATCGAAATGTTTCGCCACGCATTTTTCATGGCGTGAGTTAGTGTAGACCGCATACCACCTCGCATCTTCTCCCGCCACATTAGGAAGAACGAGGGGTAAGGCGTTTCCCGAAAGTTGTACTCCAAGTTGAGACAAAGCTTCGCTATCCTTCTGTCGGCAAGGTGTTTTCCACTGCTTCCATCAGCCCTAATATGCGGGGGAGCAAACCCACGCACTTGCCCCAAAAACCTGGTGTGTGCAAACGCTCGCTTGCAATTCACAACGGCCCCAGAATAGGACTCCGGTACTTTGACCGTCAAGTAACGTATGGCGTAGCCTCCACTTACAGTTCTGTCCAGAGTCTGACCGCCGTCACACGACCTACCTAAACATTCAACCGCTTGAAACAAAACCCGGTGACAGCGAGTACTTGCGCCCCCAGCGGAGTTGCATTAGTTCAGTAACTCTAAGACTTCGGCGTGGACACGTGTTATTCCGATGCTGAGGCTACCAACCTTCAGGGCAAGTTGTATGTGCGAATCATCACGGGGAATTTGTGATGAATTCCGTTGTCTCACGGGCGTGATCGCTTTCCGCAGTGCGATACTCGCGCCGGCATCGAACCGCTGGGCACCGTCGGACGCGGCAAGCTGCGTCTCTGCAGAAAATGGAGGGAGTATCAAGTTCCTCGTAATCGATGTCTTGGTGTTGCTCTAGTACCGCGACCGTAGGATGATTACAGCGGGGGAAACGAGTAGCCCCGCCGGACAGCCGCCGGGACGGCGGCGCTGCATCAAGCCCAACGATTCCGCTTTATATTACGAGGTCACAGGATAGCGATGAACAGAAAACCGTGCATTTTAGTTGTCTTCAGCGTGCTTCTAATGGCGATGACTGCGGCGGTCGCGCAGGAGCTTCCCGCCGCGAAACCCGAATCCGTTGGACTCTCTTCGGAGCGACTGGAGCGCATCGGCGCGGCGGTCCAGCGCAGCATTGATGACCAGCGAATCGCCGGCGCAGTCACATTAGTATCGCGGCGTGGCCGTGTAGCATGGTTTAAAGCGCAAGGCATGGCGGACCGTGAGGCCGGCAAGCCGATGCGTCCCGACACAATGTTCCGGATCTGCTCGATGACCAAGCCCATCACGACCGTTGCCGCGATGATCTTGTACGAAGAGGGTCGCTTCCTGCTGGACGACCCCGTCTCGAAATATCTTCCGGAATTCAAGAATCCCAAGGTCCTGGTCAAGCCAGCATCGGGGGAGCCCTACTCGATTCCTGCCACGCGGGAAATTACGATTCGCGACCTGATGAGGCACACCTCGGGAATTACCTACTCGTGGAATCCGGATCTCGGGCCCATCTACAGGGCGAACAACGTTGGGGATGGAATACTGCAATATGACGGTACGATCGCCGACAGCGTGAAGCGTTTGGCGGGACTGCCTCTGCTCTTTAATCCAGGGGATCGCTGGGAATACGGCCTTGGAATCGACGTGCTCGGAAGACTGGTGGAAGTGGTTTCCGGCAAACCGCTCGACGAGGTTTTCCGTGTCCGCATATTCGAACCGCTCGGGATGAAGGACACGTACTTCTATCCGCCCGACGACAAGCTTGCAAGGCTGGCTGCTGCCTATACGTATTATCCGGAAAAGGGCCTCAATCGCTTTCCTGAAACGCCGATCACGGAAGGGTCTTTCGTTTATTCCGCGGACTACCCCTATCGCGGTCCCAAGAAACTTTTTTCCGGAGGCGCCGGCCTCGTCTCCACGGCTGCCGACTACGCGCGCTTCTGCCAGATGATCCTGGACGGGGGCAAGGCAGGGAACACGCGCCTATTGAGCCGCAAATCCGTTGAACTCATGACTAACGATCAATTGGGAAAGATCGGTCCCGACCAGGGCTTCGGACTCGGCTTCGCGATCGATGGCGTGAAAGCGCCTCTGCCAGAACTCGGATCGGTGGGGGAGCTTGGATGGGGCGGATTTTTTTACACGAAGTTCTCCATCGACACAAAAGAACAGATGATTGTGATTTTTATGGGCCAACTTCATCCGGCGGGAGACCTAAGCCTCGACCAGCAGGTGCACGAGCTCGCTTATCAGGCGATTATCGATTGAAGTCGATCCTTCGCCCGCAAGGTGATATCGCCTACCTGTCGGATCCGCTCCGGTCAACGGTTGAGAATTTGTAGGTCGTCTGCGTGCTATAGACCGAAGGCGGCCGCAGGATTACCGGCGGAAACGCCGGCTGATTCACGGCATTCGGGAAGTGCTGCGTCTCCAGGCAGAAGCCGGAATGTTTCCCGTAGACGATCCCACGCTTGCCGGTGAGAGTTCCGTCGAGGAAGTTCCCCGAATAGAACTGCACCCCGGGTTCTGTCGTCCAGACTTCCATCTTCCGGCCTGAAGCCGCATCCACAACGCTGGCCGCCAACTTGAACTTGCCTCGGTCCGCGCTGAGCACGAAGTTGTGATCGTAACCCCCGGGGTCTCCCTTCATCTCCGCGATGTGCGCGCCGATGGCAACCGGATGCGTGAAGTCCAGCGGCGTTCCTTTCACCGACCGGATCTCGCCCGTCGGAATCAGCGTGGCGTCCACCGGGGTGTACGTCTCCGCATTCAGTTGCAACACCTCTCCCAGGACATCCTTATCGCCGTTGAGGTTGAAATAGCTGTGATTGGTAAGATTGACGGGGGTCGCTTTGTCAGTCTTGGCTGTGTATTCAAGCTGCAATTCGTTGTTGTTGGTCAGTCGGTAGAGGACCGTCACCGCCAGACGACCCGGAAGACCTTCGTCTCCGTCCGGGCTGTCATAGGTGAAGCGAACCGCCGCCCCGTTACGCTCATGAACCGGTTCCGCCTTCCACACCACGCGGCTCAAATCCTTCGACCCGCTATGTAAGTTATTGGGCGGATCGTTAATCTCCAGCGAATATTCTTTTCCGTCGAGCGTGAACTTGCCCTTCGCGATGCGGTTCGCTACTCGTCCGACCGTGGCTCCGAACCAGGGATGTTTCCCGAGGTAGCCCTGAAGGTTGTCGAACCCGAGCACCACATCGCCGAGCTTTCCGGATCGATCGGGGACCCACAGCTCGGTCAGTGTTGCGCCATACGTGATGACCTTAGCGGTGGCGCCCTTGGCATTCTTCAGGGTGTACAGTTCAACCACCGTACCGTCGTCCAGGGTTCCAAATTTACTCGTATCCACAGCCGCCTCCGAGCTTGATTCCGTACGATTCGCGGCCCACACCAGGCTCGACGAAATAACCATTAGCACTGTCAGCGATAAAATTTTGCACCTGGCGTGGGCAACTTTCATTGCGCCTCCGAGGTCCTGACTCGTGAACCGCTACAGTCTAAACTCCTTTTGACCCAGCTAACCTAAACGTTTCCGGGGGGGCGACTCCGTTCTAGAAGTTCTCAGTTGTCAGTTCTCAGTGAAATCTGAGAGGCAGTTCTCATTTCTCCGTCTGTTCGCCCGAAAATAAATTTCCTGGTGGTTGCTTGGGAAGATGTATTTTTGTTCGTTTGGCGTTTACTGGTCAGTACCGGGGGTACCCCCCTCCCATGGCCGGTCTTTTGGAATCAATACTTTAGCTTGGTTCTACCGCCAGGTCTTTGAGGAATAAGGGCTTAGACGTAAAGTCTTTATTCTTCTTTCACTTAGGGACGTTNNCTTTTGGGACTATGAAGAGGACGGACCACACTTCTACCGTTCGACGCCGCGTCGTAACTGTAGCTGGTCGTGAACGTGCGGCTCGTGAAGACGCCCCTTCTCGAAAAGCGCGAGAAGGGGCGCACCCCCATACCCGTGATTTCGATCACAGCGCGATGTCCAGCCGTAGAAGATAATCCTCCCGGTTCTCGACTGCCGCGAAACTCTTCCCCTAATCGGTCGCCGAACTGGTTTTTCTACCTGATCCTCAGATACGACTGAAGATTTTCTGTGGGCCGAGTCATGGCGGAGTTTTGGAGGGAAACACCATGAGAAGAGCCAGCGTGGCCCTTTTCGCTCTCGTTTCGGTTCTTGTTGGCGTCTGTTTTGGGGGCGACAAAGAAGTAACCTTTAACAGCAACCCTTCCGGAGCACAGGTCGAGCTAAATGGACGGGTGATCGGTACTACGCCGTTGAATTGGAAGTTTCCGGACTATTGGTTTGGGAGCAAGCGTTGGGTGACGAGCGCACATGCCAGTCAGCCGATGCAGATACGACTGATAAAAGAGGGTTATGCGCCCAAGGTGTTGGTCATCACCGAAGGGCCGATCCACTGGCGTAGCTTCAACGGCGTGAATCAATACGACTACTTTCTAATCTCGTCGTTCGAGTTCACGGTTAGGCTCGATCCCGTCCAACAGTTTTTCCCGAACCAGCCGCAACCTGTCCCGATTGTGGCAACCGTAAGCGCATCGGGACCTTCGGCGAGTTCCCTCCTTCCTAGCACTCAGCTTTCCGCCGAGCAGGTTGTGCAGTTGGCCCTTCCGTGCGTGGTTATGATCTCGACGAGTAGCGGGGTGGGGAGCGGTTTTTTTGTTTCTCCGGATGGCGTCGTCGCTACAAACGCTCACGTTGTGCAAGGTCAAGAAAGTGCAACAGTGATAACCTCCAATGGGAAACCCCTCCAAACGTCCGCAATCTACCAAGACGAGGATCGGGATCTAGCCCTGCTCAAAGTTCCGAGCTCAGGAAACCCGTTCTTGATTTTGGAGGATATATCTGGTGTAACCCCAGGAAGCGAAGTGATTGCGGTCGGTTCTCCAGGCGTCGGCAATGTTACGTTGGCCAACACAGTCACGAAAGGAATTGTCAGCGGCCTTCGGCAAAGCGACTATGGACTCTGGATTCAGACGGACACGGCTATCAACCCAGGGAACTCAGGTGGCCCGCTTCTCGACCGGTCAGGGAGGGTGGTCGGATTAAATACGATGAAGGTCATAGCCACAGGCTATTCAGGTTTGAATTTCGCACTCGCGAGTTCGGAACTGGCAAGCCTCTTGAAGGTTAGATTCGGCTATGTGCAGAAGTCCCCGGAGCAAGCCGAAGGAGCATTCTCCAAACCGGAGAAAGTTGTTGTGGCTGTGGGATCGACGCCGGCAGCAGCAGAAATTGAAGTTGATGGCGTGTTCATGGGGAATACCCCATCGGAACTCTCGCTGGACGCCGGACTGAGACGGATCAGGGTGGTGAAAAAAGGCTTCGTGCCCTACGAGCGCACAATCCAGATTACTGTAGGCAGCAAGCCCTCCATCCTGGCCGAACTGGAACCTGAGAAGTGAACACCAAGGTCGTTCAATGGGGGGGCTGGCCCAAACGTAAATGTAGTCGTATTCGTAAACGGTGCTTACATGGTGCTATCGCCTTGCGCCTAGAAACCGCCCATTGTACAAAATTCTGTTACCCCGCCCGGCGTTCCAAGGCAACAATCACGACTGCCTTCTATGGAACACGAAAAAGAACACCATCACGCTGAAGCAACCAAACGCGTAGATAAACGACGAGAAGAGCGTGACCGCAGGAACCAAGCCACGCAGCAGATTGAGCAAGTTGAAGACGAAATTCCACACCAAAAGAGCCGTCATCAGAACCGTTCCGATCAGTGCCAGCAGCGGCGCATTTTTGAGTGTCATGATCGGAGTATGAAGGTTGCTAGTGACATCCGCAACTCCGGCTTCAGCGTTGGGCTGACTGGTAGACAAACGCAGCATCACCCTCATTAGGAAGCGGCATTTTTTCGGTACAACTGGGGGCGATTGAGCGAGAGAGAAATTGGCTTACTGAATCCCTAAGCGACACCAGATAAAGAGTAGTTCTTTCAGGTCAAAGTTTCGCAGTATTTGTGTTTGGAAGGCAGGAAGGGCTTGTCAAAAAGGGTGCCGTAGTCTGGACTACCATACGCAAGGACAAGCTTTTGTCGTTCGCGTTTGTCGCGAACTCTCCCGAGCAACTGAAAAGGCTGACGGAGAGTATGAAGAGCGTTCAATTCTTCTGACTCAGCGCGGATTTAAGACGGACGGGGCAGTCTTCCTCACTTATCCTGAGTCCGTCGAATCACTTGCCAGACTCGATCCGACCGCGAAATGCGCATCCTTGCCGAAAACTCACGTTGGTCGTGAGCGTGCGTCTCGTGAAGACGCCCCTTCTCGAAAAGCGCGAGAAGGGGCGCACCCCCATTTTATTCTCGGTTTGCGATTCAGCACGCGCGCTATACTCACCCGCTGGAGATGTGCGCCACCCGCCGGAGGGTCTTCCAATAGCGGAGTAGCAGAATCGGAACTGCAACCGTGACGGAAACAAACAGCACGTTTACGGCGATTGCCCATGCTGCGATTCCCGAAGATTTCAGGAGACCTATAACAAGAATTCGCCAATCTCTGAGTGAGCTGCTGCGCGGCGTTGAGACATAAGCAAGCGCTGAGGGCGCCTTCCGGCTCCCTCCTCGCTTGGATTGTATGTTGCTGCGGTGGGCGGCGTAGGTGAGAGCCTTCTAGAATCGCTTGTAAACAACCGTGCCCGTCATACTGCTGCCCACCTTGGGCAGAGCAGCGTCATAGCCAACCAGTCCCCTCACCGCGACGTAGTTGGCGAAGTTGTTGTTGTTCGGAGGGTTGGTGGGGGTGGTGAGCTGACCGGAAAAAACCGGGACACACCCGGCCGGATCGGCGATGAGAATAAGGTGAGCCGTGGTGAAAGGCCCGGACGAGTTAGGTCGGCCGGTCAGCATCAAGCCATGCCCCCCGTTGCACAAGCCCCCACATCCGGCGAGGTTTTCAACGTCTACCCACACGGAGTCTGCCGTGCGGTCAAAGTAGCCGGTCGCAGCATTGACGGCGTTATCGACACCACCCTGAAAGTAGCGCGAGAGAATGACCGGCGTGGTTGCGCAATTGGGGCTGCAATCGGCAGTGGAGAGTCTTGTGACCTTCATCGTAATGCTGACCTGCAGATCGGGGATATCCTGCGAAAAATTTTGCGTGAGCCGAAAGCGCCCGTCTGTGGTGTCTCTGATGATGGTCAGGGGAAAGGTGTTAGATCCGTGGGGCTGGATGACCGTGGGGGAATTGAAATTCGCCGAGTCAAAACCTCTGTCCCAGCTTCCCGGTATGCTGCCTGAGCAAATCGCGTAGCCGTCGGGAGTAGTCTCCCCCGTCGATATATCGACCTGTTCGAACCCCGCAGGGGACTCAAACTTCACGAGGTTGCCGGTGTCCGAGATGCATATGTCCATCAAGGTCGGCCCTGAGCCGGAAATATACTTGCTAAAGCAAGTTTCGTCAGCATACCCCACGCCACTGCCCCCGAGTATTAACGACAGAAGTACCGCTACCATTGCGAACCGGGCTAGGCGCGACTTTGGAAGAATCGAGGTTTGGTTATTCATGTGTTTTTCCTCCTTAAGTTCAATGTCTTTGGAGGGTTCACAACTTCCGTTGATTACGCTACGTCTTGAGATCGCGAAAGTCCGTTTCATAAATGCTCCTTCTTGGTTCAGGTTTTCTCGAGCGCCGCTTTGTAGAGATCGCGAACCTTGATGTTGACTGCTGTCTTCCGCCCCCCACGATCCAAACTCGGCCTCTATCTAGTAACGCGAAGAAACCACGAGAAAAGGTCCACATTTCTTTTGATATAGGTCGCGGGCGGTTGTGGTTTTCCGCTTAAAGAACCTGCATGTGTCAGAAAACACAGGCGTAACTCCGTTGGTTTCTTCGTGCTTCGACTGGAAGCGCAGTTTCCCGGAAGGCAGTGTGGTTCTCGCACAAGATGCGGCTATTTCGCCATCGGGTGAGTTCGTGGCAATCGCGGCTTGCGGAACACTCTCGGTTTATCGTCTTCAGGAGGTTTGCGGCAGGAGCAAATAGGCAGCCCGGTGCAAGGGGCCTGCTCGACGACACACATTTTCCGAGGGAAATGACAATTCGGGGTCTTAGTTAAATAGCAAATGGCCGATAGTTTACGTAACCAGATGGGATGAGAATG
>PKXK01000034.1 GCA_003132325.1 Acidobacteriaceae bacterium | reverse complement strand
GCCCAGGACGGCAACGTCGTTCGCGTTGACGTGAACAGCGTAACGCCCGATGTGATCAGTGGCATAGGTGATGGGATCTGTCGTGACGACGAGATAGCGATCGCCTGCGTCGATGACGGCCGCGTCCTCGCCAATCTGAGGTCCAACGAGCAGGCGCGGATCATGCTTTGGCAGATGCCTCAGCAACGATCGCAAATGCTCAAGCGGAAGTTTGCCGACTGGAAGAACCTTCTTCGGTTGGCCGCGTCTCATGCGCTCACGCTCGTATCCTCCCTGCAAGCCGGACGCCCTTCGACAACGTCACCTCCGAACCTCCCGCTCTGGTTGCCTTCGGTTTGAATCGGGCGCTGCTGAGGTCTACAATTCTTTCGTATCCAGCTTTCCACCTGGAGGCAATATGCCTCACTACGAATTCTTCTGTCATGACTGCAAGAAACTCTTCTCGAAGATTCTATCTCTCGTCGACTACGAGAAGGGCAAGGTCGTGTGCCCGCATTGCCGGAGCAAAAACGTCGAGCAGCGCTGGTCTGCCTTTACCGTCATCACGTCGAAAAAGAGCGCGTGAACGTGCGGGGGGGTGCAGCTGTGCGCTTCGACAAGTTTTCCTTCGGTTCCATCCGGATCGATGGCGTCACCCGCGACTACGACGTGGTGATTGACGGCGGCGAGATCCGCAAGCGCAAGAAAAAACCGTCCAAACAATTCCGCGACGAGTTTGGACATACTCCCCTGTCCATCGAGGAGGACATACCCTGGCAATGCCGGCGGCTGGTAGTCGGCACCGGAGCGTACGGGAGCCTGCCGGTGATGAAAGAAGTGAAGCGCGAAGCGGAGCGCCGCAAAATCGAATTGCTCGTGGTCCCAACGCCCCAAGCCATTGAAGCGTTGGAGCAGGGCGCCGAAGATACGAACGCGATCCTGCACGTGACGTGCTGAGTTTACCCTGATGCGCTATGGGCGTGACTGTAGAGATGCATAATACGGGTGATGCAGAGTTGCAGCGGGACGTGGTCGCAATTGTCGAACACGTGCTTTCAGACCGGCCTGGGGATTGGCGGGTTTTGATTGTCGGGTCACAGGCGAATGACCGGTGGGAGATGAAGATCTTCGGTCCCAAGGCATTCGAACGTTCTTATACTCTGGAAGGAGCTGCCGGGGAGCATGATCCGCAAAGGATAGCGACACTTGTTGCGAGGATGGTGCCGGGGAAGAAGCCTTGATCGAGAATTCCAGCGATTGCTGGTGGCTGTACGCCAGCGTCGAGGCACCACATGCCGCGTCCGCTGGAGCGGCATAGACTGTTGTGATCGCGCAGAATGCGATCATGTCCAAGTTCCTTATGGTTTAAATGAAAAAGCCTTCGCGCGTGAGAACGCGAAGGCTTGGTGAAATTTCTTGTTAGTTGCGGATTGCGAGCACAGACTTTAGTTAGGCGGCGGGCTTATCGACCACAAGTTCCGGCGCTGCCTGCTTCCGTACCCGTTTCTTTCTCACTGAAGACTTGATTTCGGAGAAGAGATTAGAGCTTGCGCCCTGCGGCAAGTAAATCGTCAATTTGACTCGCTTACCTATCGGTTTAGCATGCGCCTTGAGTTTTGCGTAAAATCCTTTTTTGCGTGCCATTTCTTTTTTCTCCTTTTCGGTGCAAATGAAAAAAGCCCGGCTCGATGAGCCAGGCTTTTTGCGGACTGAAATTTGCAAGTATACGCCAAACGGCCCCATTTCAGGGGCCGTCGGGCATTATTCTGCTTGCCACGATTGTATCAATTTATTGAACTGGAGCGGGCAAAAATTGTCTGCGGCAGGACTTCAACATGTTCCGCGAGCGGAAGATTCCCAGATCGTTGTGTCCAGGTCGCGCAAGGATATTCCCGCCTCAAGAGCGGCTCGTTCGGGGAGCTGCAGGGCTTCAAGGTCGGACACAGAATGTCCGACACAAGAGGCGACGAACCGGCAGATATGGATGTCCGGTTTGGTGGTGTTAGCCCCGAAAAGCATACGCAGGTACTGAAAGCCTGCCAGGCCGAATCCACTGATGCGCAGCGCCGCATGTTCACCTGGACGCGCGTCCTTCGCCCAACGCTCGAGATTAGACTGTTGCGCGATATGTGGGCCGTTGCCGCTCAGCGTTACTAACCAGTTGACCAGTGCACATAAGGTCGCTGCGCGGTCTGCGTGCCGATAGTCGAGAACTTCGGAGACAAATGCATCTGGAGAAGGGTACCGCGCCATGCCAATATGGCTTCATCCTGCCTTCGCCACAGGAAGGAGGAGCCATGGGCCGTTCAAGTGAGACCAACCCGTCGCGGGGCATCTGGAAGCTAATCTTTCCGGCCGTCGCGCTTCTTTGTACTCTGCCCCTCGTTGCGCAAAAACCGCAGGAGCCAAGTCCGCCCAAGTATGACGTCCACGCCGAGACAAAAATGAAAGGCACCGTGGACGAAGTGAAACTACCCCCAAAGGACAGTGAGAAAGAAGTTGCCCACTTGCTGTTGAAGACGGGGACGGACACCGTCGACGTGTATCTCTGTCCCAAGTCCTTTCTCGATGACATGGGCGTGAGTTTCAGCAAAGGGGACGAAATCGCCCTCACCGGCTCAAAAGTCAAGCAGGGCGAAGCCGACCTCATCCTCGCCCGCGAAGTCGTGAAGGGCACCGACACCCTCGTTCTCCGCGACGACAAAGGCAATCCCGTCTGGAGTTGGCACCGCTGACCCCTTACTGATTTTGTCATTACGACTCACGCCGACAAACAGCTTCATTTCTTGCTCCTGTTGAACTAGCGCTCCTTTAGTGGCGGCTCCTTCACAGTTGCAGACCTTTCGCCTGCCAGCCTTACGTTCCCAAGTTCTGCAGATCAACCAGACCAGCTCCGCGCAGAGCGCGACCCTGACCAACAATGGCAACGCCACGATGGTTATCGGGGGGATCCAGATCACTGGCGACTATGCCCAGACGAACAACTGCCCATCGTCCCTTGGCAGTGGCTCGAGCTGCCATTCCAGGTGACATTCACTCCGACCGACGCGGTGCACGCAATGGCACGTTAATAGCGGAAATGGTCGTCGCCGATACCGGTGTTGAGTTTCGTACGTTTCCGATCCGGCAATGTGCGGCCCGAAAACATCGTTGACGACCCCGGGTCGTGTTTCCCACGTGACATCGAGCAAACGCATTCATAAGAACATCAAAACCAGAAATTCTCACGGAATTGTGTCAGAAGGCGTTCATCAATGCATTGTGTCGGGCTGCATCAGCTTCTTGATCGGATACACCAACGTAAGCCATGGTCGAATTGATGGAACGGTGCCCGAGGGCCCGTTGCACTTTCGCCAGATTCACATCCCGTCGAACCAGGTGCGTGGCGAGGGCGTGTTTCAGAACGTGCGGATGGCTCTTATGGTCGGGCAAGCCCGCATTACGAGCTATCTGCCGGAATATCCGATAGAACTGTGTACTGGTAAGATGGCTGCCTTTCTGGGACGTAAACAAGGCATCTCCACAATCTGTAGGGCGAACGGCAAGCCATTCCTTCAGCGCTTTGACCTCGTCCAACAGCGGTATGCCACGGTGCCTTTCGAGCTCCTGAATCGTGAACAGGCTTCCTTTCAGCCGTTGGATGGACAACACACCGCCGCGCATATCTAGGTCGGTAATCTTCAGTCCACACGTTTCAGCGGCTCTGAGACCGTGACTGTAGGTCGTTAAGATCATGGTCCAATCACGGATAGATTTTGCCTTGGCCGTCCGCAGAACGGACAACAGTTCGTCTTCTGTTAGAAAAACAAAGCCGTTATCCCTTGCCACGAGTGTCCTTCTCCTTCCGGGGGCGGTTCCAATAAGGTGATTTACAAGCGGCACACGCAATCGGTGTTGGCGTCGTCCATTTGTTGCCGTCCTGCACCGGCCTGGGAATCCAAGTATTGCCACACCGTTCACAGGTGCATTCTATGGCTTCGATTTTGACAGTGCGGATCATACTCACTCAGAAACTATAGTGTATACGTTGGTAGATACTATGTCAAATACTATAGACGCCCTATTATCATGCACTTAGAGGCATACGTAAGTATTCATACATTTCCGCGCTGTAAGCGGGCTGATTTAACGCTGTTCCATTGACGACAAAGGGCTTGGATACCCTTCAGAATGTACGGAAATAGAGCTAAGCTTACATTTGGCTAAACTGGAAGCTAAGAGCTTGCAGTCTGTAGGGTACATCTGAAGGCACGGGACATGAAGTCCAGTGCCAAAGTGGCGCGGGCACAGTGGATTCCCTGGCGATGGGTGGCCATCAAGGTCGCCAATTTTAGATTACCGGAAAGTGTTTGTTTAGGAGGCTCGATATCTGAATAACTTTCGGCACTCCAGTCTTAAAAAACTGTCGAAGACGGGAATGTGAAAGCCGCCCTTTTCAAGGACGAATTTGCACGAAATGAGACAGGCGCGCCATTTGAATTCCTCGGTACCGTGCTTCTTGCCGTAGCCGGTAATGTCTTCCTGGGAAACGCCAAACACCACGGCTCCTATTTTCGACCAGACGCAGGCACCCGCGCACATAGCACAAGGTTCATGTGTGGAATACAACACGAAATCCGGCAGGTACCGGCCATAGCCGGAGCAGACATATTTCAATGTTTCAAGCTCCACGTGCTTGATGGAGGAACCCGAAGTTTTTACCCGGTTGCCGGCAGATGCGATAACCACTTCCCGATTTCCAATGAGCTGCGTGATGACGGCACCGATGGCATAGTCGCCACGGTCGCGGGCGCGCTTTGCCTCCGCGATCGCAAGCTGCATAAACTTTTTCTTCGGTTTGTAGGTGGGAGGAATCATTCTTTCTCCCCGAGTCCGAAAGTCCTAGGCTGCTTTCTTCGCACGGACCTTTGCCCATCGTGCCCGCTGTGCCGCCGCGATCTTCCCACGGGCTGACGCTGACATGGTGCGCTTGGGTCTCATCTTGTCCGCTTGGTCTTTCCCTTTGCGCTTTGCCCATCGCGCTTTCTGCGCGAGGCTCATCCGCTTGCGAGCCGAGGCTGACACAGTGTGCCCCGGTTTCGTGTGGGAACTACCCCTGTTCAACTTGCCAAGAACTGAAAGAGCCGCATCAACATGACGAAGCTCATTCACTAGATTCGTTCTCACTGCTCTCAACTCCGACACGATGGACGCCAGCCCCGTTAGATTTGCCATGAATTCCCCCTCGGCAAGAGATTGTAATTCGAATCGAGTTTTTCCGCAGTCTGCTAGCCTAACAACGGACGGCGGGAGAACAGATGATGGAGGAGGAGAGCAACGGTGCGCCTGAAGAGGTGACAGCCGCGAGGAAGTTTTAGAAGAATACACTCAGCCAGAAATCAGATCGGCAAAGGCAAAGCGATCGCGAACCACAGTCACGCCCACTGAAACCGAGAGGGCAGCATTCAGCATGGGCCCTGCGTATACAAAGGAGTGGAACTCCCCGCGTTCACCGCAGGGATCCACTTCATCGGGTAGCGCCGAAAGAAGCGTCTGATCGAACTCGCGGCCGGCGAAGGATTGCTCGAGTTTCCTTGTGTCGATACAAGTCAACTTCGCTCGTACTCCGGACGCGATCATCTCCTGTGCCAGATCCCGCGTCGGCAGCCCCCACACGGGGAAGATCGG
>PKXK01000067.1 GCA_003132325.1 Acidobacteriaceae bacterium | reverse complement strand
GAGTGTACATTGTCAGAGACGCCTGTTAACGTCAGTTGAGAATTCCCCCTCTGCAGCGGATCGAGGGAAATCATTCCACAGCCATCGTCGAAGCTATTGCAGCTTCGCGTACCCCGCTTTGGCTTGCTTCAGAATGGGGATGCCGGGAAACGTCATTGTGGCAGTCCCATCCGGCGCATCAGGTCGGCGTAGCGAGGATCGGAACGGAGGGGAGCGAGCACTGGATAACGCAGCGTTTGAATCAGATCGTCATCTTCAATCGAATACGCTTTTTCAAAATACTCGAAGGCTTTATCGCGATTACCTGCAAGCGCAAAGCTGAATGCGATGTCCGCAGGGGGGACGCCGTTGGACTGATGGGCAACGAGCCGGCTGTAGCCCTGGGCATCTGGACCCCAAGAACCGGAGGCATCTGTTGTTTTTTGGAATTCGCTCACAGCCTCGCCGAAGTGGCCGGTCATCGCGTACAGTTGTGACAAGTAAAGATGGGGCGCGTCGAAGGTGGGGTCGATTTCCGGAACCTTGCGGAACTGGGTCAGGGCTTCGGAATATCGACCCGCTATCGTCAACGACACGGCGTAATTCATATTCATAACCGGAGAGAGAGGATCAAGAGACAAGGCAGTACGGAATTCCTCAAGCGTCTGATCCATGCGCTTTTCGGGCAGCAGCAGAAGGTAACCATAAAAGTAATGCGCCGCAGCGTTATTGGGATTGAGTTCAATGGCGCGCCGGAACTCGATTTCCGATTCATTCCACCTTCGCGCACCGGCGAGGGCGGCAGCGCGCGCGGCATGTGCCTCGGATAGCGAATCATCCAGTTCGAGTGCCTTGCGGGCAGCCTCATCCGCCAGTCGATGGGCCTGCGGCCCAGTGATGCCGATGCCATAGTTGCCCGCGACGTTGTAAGTATCCGCCAGCCCTGCATAGGCAATCGCATAGTTGGGATCGGCAGCTATGGCCTCCTGAAACAAATCGATGCTCTTCTTGAGCCCCGCTGGTGTTCGCCCATACCACGCTTGCCGTCCTTCCAGGTACAGACGATAGGCTTCCGGATTCGCGGTTCCGGCGCGGCCCACGCGCTGTCGCTGGTCGCCGCTGAGGCGGATCCGCAGGCTGCTGGATATGTCGCGGGTGATGTCAGTCTGCACTTGCGTGATGTCCGCCAAGTTGCGGTCGTAGCGAGATCCCCAGATCTCGGTGCCATCGGCAGTATTAACCAGATCAGCTTCTACCGCTACGCGGTCACCCTGCTGCATGATGCGGCCCATGAGGACACCGCCGACCTGAAGAGCCCGTCCGATTTTTCGCGGATCATCCTGGTTGCCTTTGAAACGGAAGACGGTGCTCCGTGCCATGACCTTGAGATCTGGCAACTGCGAAAGTGTGCTGATCAGACCCTCGGTCAGGCCGTCGCTGAGGTATTCATTGCTGGCATCGGCGGTGGCGTTGACGAAGGGCAAAACCGCAATCGAGCTGATCTTTTGCGCCTGCGGACGTCCGCGGAACAAGAACACCCGGCCAGCCATTGCAAGCAAAATAGCGGCCACGATGCCGGACATCAGGTACATCCGGGATCGGCTTGGAGCTGCGGCGGCGGGAACCGAAGCGGAAGAACCGGAAGCTATGACAGCCCCGCTTGCTGCTGAAGTGCTCGACACTCGACCGGAGTCGAGATCGCGCTTCAGCCGCACGAGATCGGCACGCAAGTCAGCCGCGGTCTGATAGCGCACGTTGCGATCTTTCTCGAGTGCTTTGTTGATAATCCGCTCCAGATCTGCGGGCATATCCGGATTGAGCCGCACAGCCGATGCCGGCGGCACATCGAGAATGGCCTTAAAGATTTCCGCCGAACTGCCGCCGCGAAAGGGCAGCATCCCCGTGACCATCTCGTAGAGAACGGCTCCGAAGGAAAAAAGATCGCTGCGCGCATCCAGTTCTTTAGCTCGGGCCTGTTCGGGAGACATGTACGCGACGGTACCGAGCGTGGACCCGGGGCTGGTCAGATGCTGCTCATCCAGTGTGGTGGTCGTGGAATTTGAGGACGCCGGAGTGGATGAACCCTCCACTGGCATAGCTTTGGCAAGTCCAAAATCCAGTATCTTGGCATGGCCTCGCTTGGTCACAAAGATGTTTGCTGGCTTGACATCGCGGTGAATGATCCCGGCTGAATGCGCGGCGTCCAGTGCGTCCGCTATCTCAATTCCGAGCGATAGGACTGTTTCGATGTCAAGCGGTTTGCCACTAATGCGATGTTTCAGGGTCATCCCTTCCAGAAATTCCATGACGATGAACGGATGACCATCTTGCTTCCCGATCTCATGGATCGTGCAGATGTTGGGATGGTTGAGCGCGGAAGCGGATCGCGCCTCACGTCGGAACCGTTCCAAAGCTTGTGGGTCTGCGGCTACGTCCTCTGGCAGGAATTTCAACGCGACGAATCGCCCAAGCTCGGTGTCCTCGGCCTTGTAGACCACACCCATCCCGCCGCCGCCAAGCTTCTCGATGACGCGGTAGTGCGAGATGGTTTGTCCGATCATCCGGCTGAAATCTTAGGGCCGGACGCAGGGCAAGTCAATGAACGCAGAGGATTTCGTGAACGCTTCGACGGATTGTTGGCGAAAAATCCCGATCACACTCATTGACCGGGGTCGGCCAATTCTCACTTTACAGCCGCCCACGATGATCCAGGCAACTGCGCACATCATAACCCGAAATCTCGCGCAGAAGACCGGAACCTGCCCCAAAGGAGAACAACAAAGGCCGATCCCGGCCCTGCGTCCGGACTGGCGTCCCGCCGAGCCGAACCCTTCACTTGCCGCGATCAATCGTCCCGTAATCCGCAGCAGCAGTCGAGTCGTCGGCATCGGCAGAGCCCGAATCGCTGAACGTGTTGGCCACATTTTGTGGCAGATACGATCCCTGCTGAAGGTGGGCGTGGCTCGGCACCATCTTCCCCGTCGCGCCCTTCCCGACCACATGCCCGTGGCCCACATATTGCGCCGATTCCAGGGTGTGCCCGACCAGGCTCTTGAAATGGTCGTGCTGCTCTGGTGACATCTCTCGCGGCTCGGTTGCGCCGGAGTCGGTGTACCGACGTACGGAAACGCGATGCAGTAGGGCATCGGGGTGGTCGCTCTAGCCCCTCAAAAGCATCTGGCCATCCGGTAAATTGCAGCATCGCGGCAAAACTTTCGAGTCTCCGCCAAATAAGTTGCAAAGTGTTGCAGCTTCCTGGACTTTCCACAAATAAAGTGCTTGACGCGATTGTATTCTTACTGCTTCCTATGTAAAGTCTAACTCGATCTGTACGTGGGTTGTTCGCGGAAGCCCCATCCTCTCCTCCGCGGAAGATAGCAAAACAAAAATTGCTGCTCATCTCCAGGAGAGACCCTAATGCGCGCCACCGCTTTCGCTGCAAGCACTTCTGCGTCTTCTTTCTCCAAACAGTTTCACAGAGTCCTGTTGCTTTCGGCTCTGATCGTGACCGCCAGCCTAAACTCGTGGGCGCAGAACATCACCGTTTCACCGGCCAGCCTGACGTTCGCAAAACAGATCGTCGGGACGACGAGCAGTTCCAAGGCAGTGACGATCAGCAATAGCGGCGCGTCGGCTCAGCCCATCGTCATTGTGATGAGCGGCGACTACACGGAGACGGACACATGCAGCGGCAGTGTCCCTGGCAGCGGTTCCTGCACGGCGAAAATTTCTTTTACGCCGACCCTGGTTGGATCCATTAAGGGCGCGGCGAGCATATACGACAACAGCAAGAACCTGCTGGCATTTGTTGGCATCACCGGAACCGGCGAGGCGCCGGTGACCACCGCGCCGACAAGCCTCAGTTTCACCGGAGGGACGATCGGGACGAAGAGCGCAGCCAAGACCTTCAAGATCACCAATAACACAACGGGCACGGTCACTATCAATTCAATCACGACAAACGTTACCGACTACACGATCACCACCGGAAGCTGTTTGACGACACCTCTTGCTGCTAAAACAGGAAATTGCACGGTGAGCGTAACGGTAACGCCCACATCGCTTGCCGACGACGGCGCCATCATTATTACCGACAATGCGCCCAACGGCCTGCCGCTGGCGGTGAAGCTTACATCGGCCGCGACGGGCGGCACAACTACCCCCATTTCCCTGAGTAAGACCAGTCTCACATTCAAGGCAGTAACGGGCGGGATCAGTGCCACCCAGACCATCACGGTGAAAAACAGCAGTGCCAGTGCGGTCACAATGGGCAAGATTTCCGCAAGCAGCGACTACGCGATTGTCAGCAACACCTGTCCGGGCTCGCTCGCAGCCGCCGGCACGTGCACGTTCGGCATCACGTTTGACCCTACGTTCGTGGGCAGCATCGACGGAGCAGCCTCAGTCGCCTATACCGGCAATAACAGCCCGCAACTGGTCAATCTGGCCGGCACTTCGCTGGCGCCGCTGACNNCGGCGAAACCGGTCAAGATCACCAACAACAACACGAGCGCGGTAACGCTGAGCAGTGTCGTGCCCTCGGGCGATTTCCAAATCCAGGCGAGTGGCACCACCTGCTCGCTTACGGGCGGCACGCTGGCGGCGGGTAAGGTCTGCACTCTCGAAATTCAGTTTTCGCCGACCATCGCCGGATCCATCGTCGGCGCGCTCACGGTGACCAACACCGCCAGCCCCAATCCGCTGCTGGTCCCACTCTCCGGCACCGGCACTGCCCCGGCCTGCCCGAACAACTCGCTGCTCAAGGGGAACTATGCCATGTTGATGAATGGCTGGAGCAGTTCGACGACGGCGATGTCTTTCGCAGGCAGTTTTGTGGCTGATGGAGCGGGAAATATTTCCAGTGGACTTTCGGATATAGCCGATCAGAGGCACTCCGCGCCCGAGACCGGCACGTTCACCGGGACGTACTGTGTGGGCTCGAACAATCTCGCTGCGGTCGCCTTGATTCCTGCCGGCGGCAGCGTCGGCACTTTCGAAGCCGCACTGGATGCCAGCGACGGCAACGGCCATATCATTGACTACGACGCCGGCAGCGGCTGGCTGGTTTCCGGGCTGCTGCGTAAGCAGGACACCAGCGCGTTCTCGACCGGCAAGATCAAAGGCAACTACGCCACAGGAACGGTCGGAGTTGATAATGGTGGCAGCCGCTTGGCCAGCGCCGGTGAATTCACTGCCGATGGCAGCGGTAACCTTTCTGGCGAATCTGATGTTGAGGACGCCGGAACGGTTCTGGCTCAGCAAACTTTTACTTCCAGCGATTTCAGCGTGGCGACCACTGGTCGCGGCACTGCAACCATAACCTCCAGCGATGGCAACATAAACTACGTCTTCTACGTGGTCAGTGCTTCCGAGATGCTGATGATGGCAGCAGACACGTCAACGCCGCCGATGATAATAGCCGGTCAGGTACTGCAACAAAGCGGCTCGTTCACCGACGCGTCGCTCAACGGCGTCAGCGTGATGGAACTGGAAGGTCTCGACACTGGAAACACGCCCGCCACGCCTAACGCAGTGGTCGGGCTCCTCACTACAACTGGCACCGGGACGTACACCATCAGCGGCGACGATAACGATGGCGGCACGCTGACCACGCCGAGCGGGTCGGGGACTTATAGCGTGTCGTCGAACGGGCGCACGACACTGACCGGGGGTGGTGGGAAGAACCCGGTCCTCTACCTGATTGGCCCCAACCAGGCTTTCGTGGTTGGGACGGACAAAAATGTGTTCTCGGGTATGTTGGTGCCGCAGTCAGGGAGCGACTTCACGAACGCCTCGTTGTCCGGGATTTACCTTGGTGGAACTCAACAGCCGGTGAGCTGGAGCGTGGACACGGAAGTCGACCACGTAAACGCCGGTGGAAACGGCACTGCCACCATAACTTATGACGACGACGGCAGCGGGGGGCCGACCTCAGGCGGCGGCTCGTTTACTTATGCCGTTTCGTCCAACGGACGAGTGGTCGTGACCGATAACGGAGTCCAAGGGGAGATCCTCTATATAATCTCTGCCTCGCAGGGCGTCGGCATGGATGCGAAGGCGTCAAATCCCAACCCGAGGCTGACTGATTTCCATCAGTGAAGTTAACGTCAGTGCAAATCGCGGACCCGGGGCCTGCGGCGAACGTCAGCCGCAGGACGGCGGGAGAAGGCTCAGGCCGTACGGCCCGCGTGCACGTCTGCGAGGAGTCGGACAGCGGCATATTACCGATGAATCATTCGAACAAAGACGGAAGGCTTGTCGGCGGAGAGTGAGGAGGGAAGGCTGCGGATCGAGGAGAACACTCTTCCATCTAGCACGTACCCGACACAGAGCGGGATTGCGCGTGTCCCAAGGGTGGGCGAGAGTGCGGACAAAGCGGTATGCTTGGCCGTTATTCATCCGCGATAAGAGCCGCATGCGCTAATGAGCGCTCGTACGGATCTGTGCGGGGGGCGATCAGCGATGGTCGTCCCTACCGCGACAGTTACGTTTTCACGCGGACTCGGACGACGTTGTCCCGAAGTCGGCTTCGAGGAGATG
This sequence comes from Acidobacteriaceae bacterium, assembly GCA_003132325.1. Classification (GTDB taxonomy): domain Bacteria; phylum Acidobacteriota; class Terriglobia; order Terriglobales; family Acidobacteriaceae; genus Acidiflorens. The sequence goes on along the minus strand of PKXK01000067.1, from coordinate 1,332 downwards.
CCATTGATCTCCTCCAACCCCGTTTCTGGATAACTTCCGGTTGGCCGACAAGGACGAAGCCGCTGGCGCGGCGGACGCTACCGCGTGGATAGACCGAGAGAGTTCAGGAACTGCTGACGTAGTGTGGGTCATAGGGAAAGGAGATTCCTGTGACCCGTTTACGAAAAATGATGCTGGAAGAACTCCAGCGTCGCAACTACTCTGCCATCACCACGCGCAACTACCTGCGGGTGGTCAGCGACTTCGCCAGGCATTTTGGCAAGTCTCCCGACAAGCTCGGCCCCAACGAACTTCGAACTTATCAAGCCTATCTACTGACTGAGTGCAAGCTGACGCCCGGCACGGTGGTCAACCGGGTAGAGGCGCTACGCTTCTTTTTCGTCAAGACGCTCAAGCGCCATCAGTTTCGCGAGTTCTTGCCCTACCCCCGGGACCGGCGGCTGCTGCCGACGGTGCTCAGCCTGGAGGAAGTTGCGCGATTGATCGATGCCGCCGGAACCCTGTTTCGACGGACGTTGCTGATGACGCTCTACGCCACGGGCATGCGACGCAGCGAACTGGCTCGTCTCAAAGTCAGCGACATCGATAGCCAGCGGATGATCATCCGCGTGGTGGAGGGCAAGGGCGGCAAGGACCGTGATTTGCCTCTGAGTCCAACCCTGTTGGAAACCTTGCGTGAGTACTGGCGCTGGCGCAAGCCCAGGCTCTACCTGTTCCCCACACGCAACCGCCAGCACACGCTCGATCAGCCCATTTCGGACAAAACCGTCTGGATTGCATGTAGCGATGCGGCGCGTCGGGCCGGCATCCGCAAACGCGTCACCCCGCACACGCTGCGCCACAGTTGGGCGACTCACTTGTTGGAGGCGGGCACCGACCTGCGCACCATCCAGGTTCTGCTCGGGCACGGTGATCTGGAAACCACCGCCCAGTACCTGCATCTGTCGCAGCGGCACCTGCAAGCGGTGACCAATCCGCTGGATGGCCTCGCGCTCTCCAGCACCGAGAACATCAGCCGCAGCTTTAAAGGGAAAAACGACAAATGACTCGGCCCACCTTCGAGGTGGCCGACATCCTTCGCGCGCAGGGCGATCGCTTTCTGGATCGGTATCGATCGAGCTTTGGCTTTCAGCAGCTCAAAGCGTTTCGCGCCATTCAGCGCTGCCGCACCGCAGCGCTCGGCGGTCATCGCGATGCCTGCCCGAGCTGCGGTCATCAGGCCATCTCGTACAACTCGTGCAGAAACCGGCACTGCCCCAAGTGCCAGACGCAAGCTCGCGAGCGCTGGCTGGCGGCCCGCGAACGCGAACTGTTGGCCACCAGTTACTTCCA
>PKXK01000281.1:10263-37018 GCA_003132325.1 Acidobacteriaceae bacterium | reverse complement strand
AAGTCCTTTAAACCCAAAGACCTGGCGGTGGCCACCTCCTAAGTCTTTGATTCCAAAAGACCGAAAAAAGGGGGGGTAGGGGGCACCCCCTAACGTATGGGTCAATACCTCATGGTCGAATATCCAGGATCGTGTTTGCGTCGTGTTAGTCTAGCCGCATGGCGAAGTCGAAGAAGTTTGATTTAGAGAATCCCGCTCCCATCGTCGATGATGAAGACGAGGAGACCCTCGCCGCCATTGATGAAGGCTTGCGGGATGCCGAAACTGGTCGAACGGTGCCAGCGGAAGAAGTACGGCGCCTCTTACCAAAGTGGACTACCGCCTCCTCTACTCGCAAAAAGCGCTAAAGGACCTCGCCGAAATCATCGGTCACATCGCGGAGGATGATGCGCAGGCTGCCTCTTGCTTTGGCAGTTCCTTGGTCGCCCACGTTGAATTACTAGCTCGGTTTCCTCACATGGGTGGCGCGATTCGAAAACGACCTTTGGTCCGCAAGCTGCTGCAGAGCCCGTTTCTCGTCTACTATCAAGTCAGCCAAGCGAAAGCGCGAAATCGAGGTTCTTCACATCCGCCATGGGGCACGGAAACCACCAAAGTCCGAGCTGCTTTCGAAACATGGTTGAGCCAAAATCATAGCTCGCCGAAGCCACGTCTCACCGAAGTTACTTCGAAAGCACGCCGCGTTGCGTATAATGAAAACCACTGTGCTCAAATACTCCATCGTAGTTCCTCTCCACAACGAGCAGGAGAACGTCACCGACCTGTACGCGCGGCTTAAGGCCGTGATGGAAGCGAGCGGCGAGACTTTCGAGATGGTGCTGGTCGATGACGGTTCGATCGACGGCACGTTCGCGTTGCTGCGCGAGATTGCCGCCATCGACAGCCGCGTAACCGTGGTCAAGCTGCGCCGTAATTTTGGCCAGACCGCCGGCCTCGCCGCCGGATTCGATCATGCCCGCGGAGAGTACATCATCGCCATGGACGGCGACTTGCAACACGATCCCTCCGACATCCCTCTGTTCCTCGAAAAAATTGCCGAGGGCTACGANNTTGAGCGGAGTCGACATTCACGACTTTGGCACCACGTTTAAGGCGTACCGCCGCGAAATCCTCGGTCAGGTTCCGCTTTATGGAGAGCTTCACCGCTTCATCCCGGCGCTGGCTTCCTGGTACGGCGCGACCATCATCGAAGTGCCCATCAAGAACATAGTCCGCGAACGCGGAGTTTCGCACTACGGCATCTCGCGCACTTTCCGTGTCTTCTTCGACCTCATCACCATCCGCTTCCTGCTCAAATATCTTTCCCGCCCCTTGCACTTCTTCGGCACGGTGGGGATGTTCAGTATTCTGGCGGGCTGCGCGGTCTCCAGCTGGCTCATCCTGCAGAAGCTCCTGCACCGGACCGACGTCATGTCCCAGCACGGCCCGCTGATGATCTTCTCGGCCGTTCTGTTGCTGGCGGGATTGAATATGCTCGCCGTCGGTTTGCTCGGAGAAATGCAGGTGCGCCACTACCACGAACCCAGCCAGCGCGCGCCGTACTCCGTTGATCGTGTGCTGCGGGCGCCGAACGAAGAGAGCACGATTTCCGAGTAAGTCAAAAGTCAAAAGGCAAATTGAAGAAGTGAAGACCTTACGGCTCGGTGGAACGAAACGGTCTTCACTTCTTCAATCTGACTTTTCACTCTTGACTTCGCGTTCTTCACCTCTGCAATCTGACCTCTTACCTCTAACCTTATTGACGCGCTATAATTCCCTATGCCATGCCAACCACAACCCAGCTCGAACTGCGCCTTGCCCGCCGGATGTCCCGCCTCGGCACCGAAACCGCTTTTGAAGTTCTAGTCCGCGCCCGCGCCCTCGAAAAGCAGGGCAAACAGATCATTCACCTGGAAATTGGAGAGCCCGACTTCGACACGCCCGCCAATGTCATCGAGGCCGGAGTCGACGCGCTCCACAAGGGATGGACCCATTACGGTCCCTCCGCCGGCCTGCCCGACCTGCGCCAGACCATTGCCGACTACGTCAGCCGCACTCGCCAGGTTCCGGTTGCGAGCGAGGAAGTGGTCGTCGTTCCGGGCGGCAAGCCGATCATTTTCCATACCATCCTCGCCCTGATCGATGAGGGAGACGAGGTCATCTACCCCAATCCCGGCTTCCCCATCTACGAGTCGATGATCGAGTATGTCGGCGGACGCGCGGTTCCCATTCCGCTGCGCGAGGAGCGAGATTTTTGCTTCGATGTCAAAGAATTCGCCTCTCTGATCAACGACCGCACCAAGCTGATCATCTTAAACTCGCCGCAGAACCCGACCGGCGGCGTCCTCACCAAGAAAGACGTTCTCGCGATTGCCGACGCCATCGGCGACCGCAACATCATGATTCTTTCGGACGAAATCTACAGCCGCCTCATCTACGACGGCAACGAGCATTTCTCCATCATGAGCGTGCCCGGCTTCAAGGAGCGGACCATCCTGCTCGACGGTTTCTCCAAGACGTACGCCATGACCGGATGGCGAATGGGCTACGGCGTCATGCGCCCCGACCTGGCCACGCACATCGCGCGCCTGAACACGAATTCGATTTCCTGCACCGCCAGTTTCACGCAGATGGCCGGAATCGAAGCGCTACGAGGCGACCAGTCGTCAGTCGACAAGATGAGCGCGGAGTTTAAGCGCCGCCGCGATGCCTTCGTCGCCGGCCTGAACAAGATCAAAGGCTTCTCCTGCCGCACGCCGAAGGGGGCGTTCTACACCTTCCCCAACATTACAAAAACCGGCTGGCCTTCCAAGAAGCTGGCCGACGCGCTGCTCGAACAAGCCGGCATAGCCGCTCTCTCCGGCACAGCATTTGGCAAGTACGGAGAAGGCTATCTCCGCTTCAGCGTTGCCAATTCGCTGGAGAATCTGAACAAGGCTCTGGCTCGAATTGACGAGTGGGTGGGTAAGAACTTGCGCTGAAGTGATGGCGTCCCAAAGCCAAACAGATGGGCGCCGATCTCTATCCTGCGCCCATGACGATGGAAGGAGTCGGCCGCATGTCGGTAGTCGCCGACCCGCAGGGCGCGGCGTTCGTCATCTTTGAATCGGCGCGCTGACAGGAATCGAAGAGTTTTCCCCTGTGAAACCCTGTGTCCTCGGTGGTTAAGCTCTAATGCCGACTACCACAGAGGACACCGGGTTTCGTCCTCGGTGTTCTCGGCGTCTCAGTACTGAAAAACCGACCGCCCGGACGGGAATGCTGTCGTGCGTCACCCCCGGCTGTGACCCCGCTCACTGATCATTGCAAATGCCCCGCTTACGCTCATCCTGCAAGCCTATGCGCCGTTTTTCGGCCTGCCCAGATTGTCGTCCAACGCTCGGCGTAAGCGAAGGAGCCATCCCATGTCTATTCAGAATTCATCCACCGGCGAAGTTCTTTGTTCCTACAGCATTGACGAGCTGAAACAGCAGGCCAACCTGATGCGGGGGTACAACCTCGCCGTCCTGTGCGCGGCCACGTCCGGACACGCCGGGGGCACGCTCTCCATCATGGACATCACCGCCGCGCTCTACCTTCGCGTCGCCAACCACGATCCCAAGAATCCCAACTGGCCCGACCGCGACCGCATCGTCTGGTCCACGGGCCACAAAGCGCCCAGCCTTTATCTAGGACTAGCCTTCGCCGGCTTCTGCCCGAAAGAAGACGTCGCTCTGCTGCGCAAGCTGTATTCGCCGTTTCAAGGACACCCGCACTGGCTCAAGCTGCCGGGCGTTGAAGTTTCCACCGGATCGCTCGGTCAGGGCCTGAGTATCGCCGTCGGCATGGCGCTCGCCGCCCGGCTGGACAAGAAGAATCACCACGTCTTCTGCATCATGGGAGACGGCGAGCAGCAGGAAGGCCAGGTCTGGGAAGCCGCTATGGAAGCGGGCCATTTCAAGCTCGACAACCTGATCGGCATCGTGGACCGCAATCGCCTGCAGATCGACGGCTGGGTCAAGGACGTGATGAACGTCGAGCCGCTCGAAGAAAAATATCGCGGCTTCGGATGGGACGTCCTCACCATCGACGGCCACGACATGAAGCAGGTCGTCGAGGCCCTTGAAAAAGCGAAGGCCGGATCGGGCAAGCCCACCGTCATCATTGCCGACACCGTCAAAGGCAAGGGCGTCAGCTTCATGGAAGATCAAGCGGGATGGCACGGCAAAGTGCCCAACCTGGAAGAGTTGAACAAGGGCTTGAAAGAGCTCGGCCTCGAAGGCCAGGTTCCGGTCGAGCAGCTCTTCGCCCACGCCAAGCAATACCAAGCCGAAGTCGAGCGCAAACTTGACGCCAAGATGCCCCACTTTCACCGCAACTACTGGTGGAACGCCTCCGGAAACATGAAAGTCCAGATGAAGCCAACGCGCCTCGGTTTCGGCCAGTCGCTTGCCGCTAACGGCGACGATCCTCGTGTAGTCTGCTTTGGCCTGGATATTTCCGGCTCCATCACCATCAGCGAGTTCTACGCCGGCAAGCCCGAGCGCAAAGCGCGCTGGATCAGCATGGGCATCGCCGAGCAGTCCGCCACGTCGGCCGCCGCCGGACTGGCCCGGGAAGGGAAGCTCCCCGTCTTCGGCACCTACGCGACCTTCGCCGCCGCCCGCAATCTCGACCAGATTCGCACCTCGATCTGCTACGGCAATTTCAACGTCCTGATCGCCGGAGCCCACGGTGGAGTCAGCGTCGGCCCCGATGGCGCAACCCACCAGGCGCTCGAAGACTGTTTCGCCATGTGCGGACTGCCCAACATGAACGTGGTCGTCCCCTGCGATATCGTCGAGACCCGCAAAGCCACCGACTACCTGCTGCTCAAGCATGTCGGCCCGAAGTACATACGCTTTGCCCGCGAAGCCACGCCGATCGTCACCGACGAGAAAACGCCGTTCGTCTTTGGCAAAGCGAACGCCATTCGCCTGCGTCGCGAGGCCGCGAACTTCATCGAAGCCTTCGAGACGAAACTCGAATCCGAATACCGCGACGAGTGCGAAGACCTCACCATCGCCGCCTGCGGCCCTATGGTGCCAGAAGCCATGCGCGCCGCGTGGATTCTGAAGCAGGATTTCGGTTACGAGACCCGCATCCTCAACCTGCACACCCTGAAGCCGCTCGATACCGAAGCCATCGTGCGAGCCGCCCGCGACACTGGCGTCGTGCTGACCGCCGAAGAGCACCAGATTGGCGCGCTGGCATGGCCNNTCCGCCGAACACATTGCTGCCAAGGCAGTTGAGCTGATGGGTGTAAAGAAGTCGCAATCGGGGCCGCCGGTTTCGGAAGTGCACCTGGTGGGGACGAAATAGCCGGCATGCGCGCGCTGCAGGGTAGTGACGTGCGCGACCTTATGAATTTTCCGCAAAACGCGTGACTTTGCACGCAGGCTCCGTTTGCCTTTCGCACGCAGCGGATGGTACAACCTTTCCGAGGCCCCAGCACGTGAAAAAGATCGTGAAAAAAACTGTCGTTATCTCCCTTCTCGCTCTTTCCGCATTGCTTGCCGTGCTCGTGGTTGCACGCGCTGCCGACCGCTCGCGCCGTATTAACCTTCCGACCGGCAAGAGCCTGACGCTCCCCGTCCCCGGCTACCTTGCCCGCACCAACAGCTTTCCCGCGACCATTGCGCTCAGCCCCGATGGACGGTACGCCGCGCTGCTCAACCAGGGATACGGCACGCAGGAATCGCGCGCGCGCCAGTCGATTGCCATTCTCGATCTCCGCAATAATCAACTGCACGACTTTCCCGACGACCGCCTGAGCGACGACTATTCCACCCGCCAAAGCTATTTCATCGGCCTCGCGTTTTCGGGCGACGGCAAGCATCTCTACGCCTCAATGGGCTCGATCACCGACCCTACCGGCGAAAAGCCAACGAGCACCGGCAACGGCATCGCGGTCTACAAATTCGCGGACGGACAAGTGACTCCCGACCGCTTCATCAAGATCGCGCCCCAGCCGATTGCCGAGGGGAAAGAAGTGGCGTTCGGCCTGCGCACAACTCCGCTTGGAACCACGCTGCCGTACCCGGCGGGATTCGCCGTGCTGTCCGGCGCCAAGGGCGACCGTCTGCTCGTTGCCAATAATCTTTCCGACAATGTGGTGCTGCTGGATGCCACTTCCGGGAGGATTGAGAAGGCGTTCGATCTGAGCCGCGGCCGCTACGTTCCGAGCGCATATCCCTATACGGTGATTGCCAACAAGGCGGGGACAAAAGCGTGGGTCAGCCTGTGGAACTCATCCGAAGTAGCCGAATTGAATCTTGAAAAGGCCAAGGTGGATCTCTGGATCAACCTGAACAAGCCAAATGGTCCCGTGGCCCCGAGTTCACACCCAACCACAATAATGCTGAGCCCCGATGAAGACACGCTGTATGTCGCAATGAGTAATGCCGACGTTGTTTTTTCTGTTGATCTGAAGAGGGGGGGCCCAATAAACGGAAGAATCGACTCCTACCCCTCGATGTATATCGTGAATTTTGACAACACTGCTCCTGCTGGCTCCGTGCCCCTGGCGATTGCGCTTTCAGCAGACGGCAATCGCCTTTTCGCTGCCAGTGCTTCGCTTGATGCCATCGCAGTTTTTGACGCCCACAAATCCGGCCACGTTACTCCCCTTGGTTTCATCCCCACCGAGTGGTATCCGAGCGCGCTCGCCGTCGCGGGCAACGACCTGCTCATCGCCACCGCCAAAGGAGAAAGCAGCGGCCCCAACAACATGCAGGGCACGCTGAAAGGCGAGCGCAAAAGAAAAGAGCATCCCTACATTCCAACCCTGATCGGAGGCTCCATCCAGCGCCTCCGCCTAGCCGACATCGACAAAAACCTCGCCGTCTACACGCGCCAGGTCGAAGAGGACAATCTCGTCCACTCCGACGGCGGCAAACTTGAATTCGCCGGCGGCGGCAATCCCATCCGCCACGTGATCTACGTGCTGAAGGAAAATCGCACCTACGATCAGATACTCGGCGACCTGCCCGTCGGCGATGGCGACCCATCGCTCACGATGTATGGCGCCGACATCACTCCCAATGCGCACAAGCTCGCGCTGCAGTTCGGAGTGCTCGACAACTTCTACGACAGCGGAGAAGTTTCCGGCGACGGCCACATCTGGTCCACCGCCTCGACCAACTCTGACTACAACGAGAAGACTTGGCCCATCGGGTATCGCAGCAAGGAGCGAACCTATGATTCCGGCGGCAGCGTGGCCGAAGAATTCCCGCTTGAGCAGGGAATCCCCGACGTCGACGATCCCGGCACTGGTTTTCTCTGGGACAACCTCGCGAAAAAAGGCCTCACCTACCGCATCTACGGAGAATTTATCGCCGCTGTGTGGTGCAAGAGCGAGAACGCGAAGTCACCAACGATGAAGATGGGGTCGCCGAAAGAAGGAACGCTGTCTCCCTCGTCAGCGACCTGCCCATTGGCCGAAATCAAGAAGGGCGATCCATTGCCCCCGAACGTCGGCAACCCGCGCGGCGGGCCGAGCCCGTGGCCCTGGGCGATTCCTCAGATGAAGCGCATGCGCCCGACCAAGGCTGCCCTGCGTGACCACTACGATCCGCAGTTTCCCGACTTCAATACCGACTATCCCGACCAACTCCGCGCCGACGAATTTCTGCGCGAGTTCGACGGGTTTGTGAAAGCGAAGGGAACCGCCAAGCAGCTTCCGCAGTTCACGCTGCTCTACCTGCCCGACGACCACACCGGAGGCACGCGTCCCGGCAAGCCGACGCCGCAGGCCTCGGTCGCCGATAACGACCTGGCGCTTGGCCGCGTAGTGGACGCCGTCTCCCACAGCCCTTACTGGGACGACACTGCCATCTTCGTGGTCGAAGACGACGCGCAGGACGGCGCCGATCACGTCGATGCCCATCGATCCACTGCCCTCGTGATCAGCAAATACGCGCCGCGCACCCCGCAAACCTTTGTCGATCACCATTTCTACACAACCGTTAGCTTGATCCACACCATGGAATCTCTACTGGGACTTCCCCCGATGAACCTGTTCGACGCGCACGCGCCGCTCATGGCGCCGCTGTTCGCGGGCCCCGGGACGCAGCCGCCGTATCAGGCGGATGACGAGAATCTCCGCAGCGGCCTTATCTATCGGATGAACGAGAAGAAAGCTGCCGGAGCGAAGGAATCGTCGCGGATGGATTTTTCCCGGCCGGACGCGGCCGATGCCAAGAAGCTAAATGCAATTCTGTGGCAGGATGCAAAAGGCAGCGCCCCAATGCCCACCATGGAGCGCCACCGCTGAACCAAAACCTGGACGCAGATCAGCTCTCAGCCGTCATTTGGAACCGCGCCTGCACAGTCGGCTTCAGAAAGCCGCTTTCCGTGAAAATAACGGGTAACTTTCCGGCTTGAGGCCGCGTCCAACTAGGTGGGGAAACTCCGTCGAGCTCGCCTTGCTATTCGGGGGTATAATCGTCTCAGCCGACTGAGCTTCCACGGGGTGCTCAAATGAACTTCCGTAAGGTGCTGATTTCCCTGAGTTTACTGGCGCTGATTGCGGTGCCCGCGCTGGCGCAGAATCAATCCTCGCAGAGTCCCAACCCGCAGCCGCAAGCGTCACAGCCAGCCTCGCAGCCCCAGACATCATCACAGGACCAGACCGCGCCGCCTCAGAACACACAGCCCACAGCCGGTTCAACGACGAGCTCGACGCCGGCTCAGCCGCAGGATCCTACTGCAACCCCCACTCCGATTCCACCTGCGGACTCCTCTGCGAGCAGCGGCGACTCCACCTCCACGGAGCCGCCTCCCATCCAGGAGCCTGACGACAGCAAGGTGAAGCACGACGGCAGCGAGAAGGATGTGGATGCCATCGGCAACCGCAAGGTTGGCGCGCGCGGCCTGGGCAACTGGTACTCGCTCGAAACCGAGATCAAGATGGGTCAGCAATTTGCCATGCAGGTCGAGCAAAGCGTGAAGCTGGTTCAGGACCCGGTCGTTACCGAGTACGTCAACCGGATCGGCCAAAATCTGGTGCGCAATTCCGATGCGCAGGTGCCGTTCACCATCAAGGTGATCGACTCCGATGAAGTGAACGCGTTCGCGCTCCCCGGTGGATTCTTCTACGTAAACTCCGGCCTGATATTGGCGGCGGACGAAGAAGCGGAACTGGCCGGGGTGATGGCGCATGAGATTTCGCACGTTTGCGCCCGCCACGGGATGCGTCAGCAGACGCGGGCGAATTGGGCGCAAATCGGCACCATCCCGCTGATTTTCGTCGGCGGTGGGATAGGTTACGGAATCTACGAAGCCAGCGGTTTGGCCTTGCCGCTTACGTTCATGAAGTTCCAGCGCAGTTTCGAAGCGGAAGCGGACTACCTCGGCCTGCAATACATGTACAAGACGGGATACGATCCGCAGGCCTTCATCAGCTTCTTTGAAAAACTTCAGGCGAAAGAAAAGAAGAAGCCGGGCACGCTCGCCAAGGCCTTTGCTTCGCACCCACAGACGCCTGACCGCATTGAAGCGTCACAAAGGGAGATCGCGACTATCCTTCCGGCGCGAGCGCAGTACATCGTTTCCACGTCGGAGTTTGACGACGTGAAGGCGCGGCTTTCCATCATCGAGAACCGGCACAAGGTGATCGAAGAGAAGGATGGGAGCAAGCCCAGCCTGCGGCGCACTTCAAGCAGCGACAAGACGTCCAGCGGTTCCGACAAGAGTGACGACGATCGGCCGACGCTGAAGCGGCGCGACGATAATCCGAACCAGAATTGACCTGAACATCCTGAACATCGGGTCATCGGGTCATCGAAAAACCAGCGGAGATGATGGTTTTCGATGACCCGATGACCCGATGGTGAGATGACCCGATAACCCTACGATCCCGCGCCCACTGACTTTACGTTGACCGTGTCGCCGTCCACTTTCCCGGTGACCTTTGCCTTCGCTCCCGCCAGATCGTTCAGTTTGCCGAGCACGGCTTTATCGGAGGTCTCCAGGGTGTAGACCTTGTCCCCGACCACGAGCGCGTACTTCGATCCATGCTTGATGCAGGCGCGCGTGCATTCCGCGGCATTGCCCGGCATTTGATGTTTCGCCCCGCACATGGCGTCGCTCACTTCGCCGGTCAAGGTCTGGCTGTTACCGGCAGCCAGCGCCGGGACCGCCCCGAGCCCGGCCAACATCTGTATTCCAAGAACTGCAGTCGAAATCCGATTCGCTTTCATTCTGCTTTGATCTCCTGTGAACAAAGTGATGTTTCGAAAGTGAAGACTTCACTGGCACTGTAAGATGCTCGTGAGCCCCCCAAGTTCCAAGTATATTAGGTCCTATTGGGATCCGCGGTTCTCAGCGCTACCGCTGCTGGAAACGGATCTCCACGTCCACGGTCTTGTCCTTCGCGTCCAGCGATTCATGAACGCCGATCGTCCACTGGACGCCGCGGGGAACGAGTTGCCGGGTATCGTCCAGAAATTTCTTGGGGTAGTCGGCGTTATAGGGCTGGCCTTCGCGCAGAGTCCACGCTTCCTGCATGCGAGCTTTGGCCTGGGTGTCGAGGCCTGCGATCTCCAACTCTCCCATCTTGTATTGGTCGCCTTCGACGACGTTCAGGTCGTTGTGCACGGTGCTTTTCTCGTCGTCGCACTGGGCGTCGGGCTTGACCTGGGCCGTCATATAGCCGCGGCTGCGGTAAAGCTTGCCAACGGCGTCGATGTCGCGCAGCAGACGCACGGCGTCGGCGGGCTGGCCGGGCGGCATGTGGACCAGGGACGCGACTTCCCTGGTCGTGATGGCAGAGTTGCCCTTCCAGTCGACGCTGGCAGTTAAATATACCTTGCCCGGCGTCACCGGCACGATCGCATCCACCTCAACGTCGGCGGAGCCTTGGGCACCCTCGGCGGAAGACGGGTGGGGCACAACACGCGCGTTGGACGGCCCGAACGCGGCCTTCAAATATCCGCGCTGCAGGTATACCGGAAGCAGGTCGAACTTGGCAACGGCGGCGAGAGCGGACCGTTCGTAACTTGCTCCAATGGAGCGGCGCGCTGCGGTTGCAAGCAGAGCCGCCTGCTCGGGCAAAGCGCCTGGGAATTCGAAGCCGCGAATTCGGATGCCGACTTCCTCGACCCGATACTCGATGGCGTGCAAAGGCCCGCCCGACTCATCTCCCTCGCGCAGGTAATTGACTCGTCCGGGAAGGCGCTTTTCGGTGAGGATGGCTTGCAGCGCCTCGGAGACCTGATCGGGAAGATTGCCCGTGAGCGGCACCAACTGCTTGAACAGGGGAACGCGGCGCTCGACGGCTGTCCGCAGTTCGTCGTCGGTAAACCAGACAAAGTTTTCGAATTGCACGGGAACCAGCTTGCTCTTGTCGGTATCGGTAAGCTGCAGTTCGAGTTTTACTCCGGCGCTTGAAGAGGAATACGAATAAACGATGTCGCCGAACAAGCCGGAATCGCCCAGGTGTCGCACGGCTTCTTTGAAATCCCCGTCGGCAGCGTCCTGACCCAACTGCAGGCCGCTTGCGGCAAGAATTTCCTTGTCGGTGTAGCGCGCCGTTCCCGTGGCCTTCAGCGCGATGAGCTTGGTGGCGCTGGCCGGGGAAACCTTGCTCGCGGGACGCTTTTGGGCTGCGGCAGCCGAGGCGACCACCAACCAGCAGAGCGCGAAACGCGCGACCCGTTTCATTACAACCTGCATCATCTGGATCGTTTCCCAGCCCCGGCCACGGACGTCGAAAAATTTCTCTGCTTGATCGCGATCTCCATGAAGGCTTTGGCGGCGCGGCTGAGCGATTTGTCTTTGCGGAAGACGAGCGCGAGGTCGCGGCGGATTTGCGCGTCGGAGAGCGTGATCGCCGCCAGCGCCTTGGCCCGGATGTCCTCCTCGATATTCGAGCGCGCGATGAATCCCACGCCGACATCGGCCGCCACAAAACGCTTCAGCAGTTCGCTGGAATCAAGTTCCATGGCCAGGTTCGGCTTCAAGTGATGGTCATAGAACGCGGCGTCGAGTGCGTCGCGGGTGTGGCCGAGTTTAGGCACTACGAGCGGATAGGCCGAGACCTCCGCCAAGGTGACGCTCGACTTCGCCGCGAGCGCATGACCCGGGGCCGTGATCACGACAAGTTCGTCGCGATGAATCATCTGCGCCTCGAGCCGATTGTCATTCACCGGCAGCGAGACCACGCCGAAGTCCACCACGTTTTCGAGGATCGACTCGAGAATCCGGGCGTAGTCGGAGCGCTTGATGCTCACGGCAACGTTGGGATAGTCGCGCTTGAATTGCGCGAACACCTCGGGCAGGATGTGCAGGCAGGTGCCTTCATTGGCTCCCACGACAATTTCGCCGCGGGGCACGCGCTCCGTCTCGGCAATCTCGGTCAGGATGGTCTTGCGCCGGTCGAGGGTCTCTTCGGCATACTTGAAAAACAATTTGCCGGACGCGGTGAGTGAAACGCGGCCTCCGGAGCGGTCGAGCAGACGAGCGCCGACTTCTTCTTCCAGCGCCCGGATCTGGGAGGAGACAGCGGGCTGAGTGCGAAAACGCTTTTCCGCCGCGCGCGAGAAACTGGAGAGGCGCGCCACTTCCAGAAAAATTTCGAGCTGATCGAAATCCATGTTGGCGTCGTCAACACACTACAACGAGGAAGACTTGATCGGCAAATGCGAAATGAGCTGGGAGCTTGGAGCAGGCTCGATGCGCGAGACTTGCGTTCGCGACTGGCCGGTTGCCGATGGGTCTGGTACCCCCCGGAAGCCAGTCTTTTGGAATCAAAGACTTGGCGACTAGTTCCTTCCAGGTCTTTGTGGAAAAAGGCCTTACTAGTAAAGTATTTGTAAATCAATGACTTAGGTCGCGAGGTTCGCGGTGGATCCGGTTGTTGCTCCGTACTGGCCAGTCGTCAATCTGCGCACCGGTATCCCCCACCCCCCCCATATGCCGGTCTTTGCGAATCAAAGACTTAGAGATAACTTGTTCCAGGTCTTTGGGGAATAAGGACTTACGAGTAACGTATTTCTAAATCAACGACTTAGCTCGCGGGGTTTGCTGCGAATCGGTTGGTTCTCCGCCAGGTCTTTGAGAAACAAAGACTTACTTACGAACGGCCTGGCGTAACCAAGCTCAAATTGTCAAAGTGCGGGGTGCTTCTGGAGCAAAACTCTGTTTGCTATGAATCTAGTTTAGCAGGCGGTGTCAAGAGTTACGTTCTTGCGGGGCGGAAGGTCGGAGCTCCCACGGCTTGCGCCGTGGGCTGCATTCTGACGCCGCTCCGCGGCTACAGCAACTCTGGAACTGCCACAAGTTCGGCGAAATCGCTTTTGCTGACCCAGCGCGAGGTGTCGATTTCCCCAGGTTAGCGCCCAAGAGGCGGGCGCGAACCTGGGGCATCAAGTCCTACAGGTTCATTAGTCCCCTAGGAGGCTGCGGAAAAAGTGTCTTCCGTGCGGCAGTCTTACCTCGGCGGCTAAAGCCGGTGTTGAAAACGGGCCGGTTATCGCAGCGCTGAAGCGCTGCGCCACCCAAAATCAAAGCTGCACCGAGTTTTTCCGCAGCCTGCTAGACGTTGATCACACCGACCAGTTCTTTCACGGCCGCAGCGCTCTTGTCGAGGGCCGCTTTCTCTTCCGGAGTGAGCTTAATTTCGATGATCTGCTCGATCCCCTTGGAGCCGAGCTTCACCGGGACTCCGACGAACAGTCCGTGGATGCCGTACTCTCCGTTGAGGTAGGCCGCGCAGGGGAGAATCTTCTTCTTGTCTTTGAGGATGGCCTCGACCATCTCGGTGGCAGCAGCCGCCGGAGCGTAGTAGGCCGATCCGGTCTTGAGATATTTGACGATCTCGGCGCCGCCGTCGCGGGTACGCTTGACGATGCGGTCGATCGTGGCCTGGTCGAGCAACTCGGTGATGGGAATGCCGGCGACGGTGGAATAGCGGGGAAGCGGGACCATGGTGTCGCCGTGTCCGCCGAGAACAAAAGCGGTTACGTTCTCGACGCTGACCTTGAGTTCCAGCGCGACAAACGCGCGGAAGCGGGCGGAGTCGAGAATGCCGGCCATGCCGATAACACGCTCGCGCGGGAATCCGCTCAGCTTGTAGGCCGCCTGGGCCATGGCGTCGAGCGGGTTGGAGACGATGATGAGGAAACAGTTCGGCGAGTGCTGCACCACCTTGCCGACGACGTCGCTCATGATCTTGTAGTTGGTATTCAGAAGATCGTCGCGGCTCATGCCGGGCTTGCGTGGAAGTCCGGCGGTGATGACGACAATGTTGGAGTTGGCGGTGTCGGCGTAGTCGTTGGTGCCGATGATGGTGGAATCGCGTTTCTCGACCGGCATGGCCTGGAGCAGGTCGAGGCCCTTGCCTTGCGGGACGCCTTCGATGATGTCGATGAGAACGACATCGGCTAGTTCTTTCGAAGCGATCCAATGAGCGGTGGTGGCGCCCACATTTCCGGAACCGACGATCGTCACTTTATTGCGCATGAAGTTTCCTTTCTTAATATTTAGTAATTTCCTGTAGAGACGCGGCTTGCCGCGTCTCCTGCGGCAGAGAGGGGGCAAGCACCGTCTCTACAGCTAAGTTGCAGCTTAGTCGGCTGCTACCGCGACGGTCATGTTGTCGATCATGCAGGTGGCAAACTCGCTGGTTTTCACTTTCGTTGCGCCTTCCATCAGGCGCTCGAAATCGTAGGTCACTTTTTTCTGTTCGATGGTACGCTCCAGACTCCGCTCGATCAGATCGGCGGCTTCCTTCCATCCCAGAAAGCGAAACATCATGACGCCCGAAAGAATGACGGAGCCGGGATTGATGACGTCTTTGTCGGCATACTTGGGGGCGGTGCCGTGGGTGGCTTCGAAGATGGCATAGCCGTCGCCGATATTCGCTCCGGGAGCGATGCCGAGGCCGCCGACCTGCGCCGCGCAAGCGTCCGAAATGTAGTCGCCGTTCAGGTTGGGCGTGGCCAGAACGCTGTATTCATCGGCCCGCGTCACCACCTGCTGAAAGATAGAGTCAGCGATGCGATCGTTGATCATCAGCTTCTTCTTCCATACGCCCTTGCCGTGCGTGGCATAGATGGAATCGAGGCAGGCTTTCACTTCTTTGTAGATTCCTTGGCGGAAGTCCTCTTGGGCGAACTCCAGGCCGGGCTCGATCAGGTTTGCGTTCTCTTCGACGCTAAGATTGGGATTCTTGTCTTTGTTGCCGAGAATCCAGCTCTCGCGCTCGGTGACAACCTGGTCGCGGAACTCCTCGGTGGCGAGTTCGTATCCCCACTTGCGGAACGCGCCTTCGGTGAATTTCTGGATGTTGCCTTTGTGGACCAGAGTGACCGCCTTGTTCTTGTGTTCGAGAGCATGCTTGATTGCCATCCGCACCAGGCGCTTGGTCCCGGTCACGGACATGGGCTTGATGCCGATGCCGGAATCGAGGCGGATTTGTTTTTTGCCGCCTTTCAGCATTTCTTTATTGAGGAATTCGATCAGCCGGGCGACCTCGGGCGTGCCTTGTTCCCATTCGATGCCGGCGTAAACGTCTTCCGTATTTTCGCGGAAGATGACGATGTTCATGCGCTCGGGATGCTTCACGGGCGATGGAACGCCAGCATAGTATTTTACGGGCCGCACGCAACCGTAGAGNNGCGTGGTCAGCGGACCTTTGATGGCGACGCGAAATTCGCGGATGGCGCTGACGGTGTCGTCGGGAAGCCAGTTCTGAAAGCGGGCCTTGGCCTTCTCGCCGGCAAAAACTTCGTACCAAGCGACCGAGCGCTTGCCTTCGTACGCCTTTTCGACTGCGGCGTCGAAAACGCGAACCGAGGCTTTCCAGATATCGCGGCCGGTGCCGTCTCCCTCAATGAAAGGGATGATCGGGTGATTGGGGACGGTGTACTTGCCGTTGCTGTATTCGATCTTCTGTCCGTTAGCTGGAACGGGAACTCCGTTGAACGATGCCATGAAACTTGCCTCCAGAAGGTGGGGAAGAACCCAATCATTATAGATTGGAGGTTTGGAAACTAGGCCAACGGTCACTGAATGGTGTGACGACGCTCACAGCGGCTTCGCGGTGCGTGACTGATCGGACCGCGCTGCAACTACCCCTGCCGCTCAATTCTTTTGTTGAATGAGACAACGATCCACGCTGACGGTTTCATGATGGGGGACATCTTAGCCTCCTGCGACTGTGTGAGACGCGGCAAGCCGCGTCTCTACAGTGGGGGCATTAGCGCTCGATCTTTACCGACTTCACTACTACGTCTTTGTTGGGACGGTCCTGGCGGTTGCGCGCGACTTTCGCGATGGTTTCCACGACCTCGTATCCCTCGACGACCTCGCCGAAAATTGTGTGCTTGCCGGTCAGCCAATCGGTGTTGCCGACGGTNNTTGTCGAAACGATGCGGCGAGCCCTTGGTTTCGTCTTCGAACTGGTAGCCGGGACCGCCGAAACCGGTGCCCATCGGATCGCCGCCCTGAATCATGAAGCCGGGGATGACGCGATGAAAAACAGTTCCGTGATAAAGGGGATCGGTGGTTTTCTTGCGAGTGGTGGGATGCGTCCACTCGCGCTTGCCTTCGCTGAGGTCGACGAAGTTGGCGACCGTCTTGGGGGCGTCCTTCTCAAACAGGCGGCAAACGATGGTGCCCTCGCTGGTTTCGAACACGGCATAAGTTCCGGGTGTGCGGGTCATAGTTTCCCTTCAAAATTCGTAATTGGGTATTCCTGCGGAGACGCGGCTTGCCGCGTCTCCCGCGGCGAAGACGGGGCAAGCCCCGTCTCTACCGTATCGGTTACTTCACGCCAGCCGGTGGTTTGGGCGCGGCCGGGGCGTTTTGGATTTCGATGTGCGTGATCTTGACCGGACGAACCGGGCGCTCACCGTCTTTGGCCATGCGGGCGATTTTCTTCACCAGATCGACGGCGGCCTTGTCGCACTGGCCGAAGATGGTATAGCCGCCATTGAGGCTGGGGTAGGGAACCTCGGTGATGAAGAACTGCGAGCCGTTGGTGTTGGGTCCGGCGTTGGCATAGGCGAGACGGCCGGGGCGATCGAACTTGACGGCGGAAGAAGTCTCATTCTTGAATTTGTAGCCGGGATCGCCGGTACCGGTGCCAAGGGGGTCGCCACCCTGAATCATGAATTCGGGGATCACGCGATGGAAAATGGTGCCGTCATAAAGCGGGACGCCGGTCTTCTTGGCGTGAGTGACGGGACTGGTCCAGTCTTTGGTGCCGTTGGCAAGACCGATGAAATTCTCGACTCCGATGGGGGCTACCTTCGGAAGCAGGGTGCAGTTGAGGTCGCCGGCCGTGGTGTGGATGATGGCGGTGGGGTCGGGCTGTGCGGCGCCGAGCAGGGAAGTGGAGACGATCAGGACGAGCGTATAGATTAGGGTTCGCATGGATGCTCCTGTAGGGTATTTTGGCAAACGTCAATTGTACGACACGATCTCAGGTTGTTGGTGGAGAGACGGGCGTCTCGCCGGTCCACCATGCGTCCGCAGCAGCATCGCGGACGGGCGAGGCGCCCGTGTCTCCATTATTTGCCGACTTGCATTTCGCGGCTGATTCGTTCCGCTTCGCGGAAGACGCGGAGCAGATTGCCGCCGAGAATCTTGCGGATATCGTCGGCGCTGTAGCCGCGGTCGAGCAGGGCTTGTGTGATCTTGGGCAAATCGGCGGCAGAGTCGATGCCTTCGGGAGTCGCGCCGCTGACGCCGTCAAAATCCGAGCCCAGGCCGACATGATCGATGCCCGCAACTTTGGCGATGTGGTCGATGTGATCGATCAGCGATTTCAAGGGAGGGCGCGGAATCTTGGCAGCCCACTCGCGCTCGATGCGGTCCGCGTCGAGGTAGGTGATGGTTTTTCCGGCAGCCTTGAGTTGGTCGGTATAGGCCTTGACGGCGGCGTCGCGGGCTTTAGATTGGGCTTCGTCGGCCTTGCGGTAATTCTCGTCGATGAAGGCGCTGTAGAAATTAACCTGCACCACGCCGCCGTTCTTGGCGATGGCGCGCAGCATGTCGTCGGTCATGTTGCGGGGATGATTGGTGAGCGCTCGCGCGGAAGAGTGCGAGGCGATCAGCGGCGCTTTACTGACGGCGATGGCATCGTAGAACGTCTTGTCGGCGACGTGCGAGATGCCGACCAGCATGCCAAGGCGGTTCATCTCTAGGACAATCTGTTTGCCTCCATCCGTGAGTCCGTTGTGGTGCTCGACTTTGAGATTGTCGATGTCGCCCGAAGAGTCGGCCCACTCGTTGGTGTTCGACCAGGAAAGGGTCATGTAGCGCACGCCGAGGCGGTAGAAATCGCGAAGCACGCGAACATCGTTTTCGATGGAATGTCCGCCCTCAATGCCGAGCAAGGCGGCGAGTTTGTGCTCGCGGTGAGCGCGTTCGATGTCGTTAACACTGAAAGCCATCATCATGCGATCCGGATGGCGGGCCGCCTGCTCATAAACAGAATCGATGAGATCGAGCGTGTGGCGGGCGAAGTGGCCCTGGTTGGTTTCCGGGTCCACCCAGATGGAAAAGAACTCGGCGCCGAGATTGCCGGCCTTGGCCTTGTCGAGACTGATATGGCCGGGGTCTTTGGGATCGGTCGATCCGATATCGTAGTTCTCGTCGAGAAAACGCTGCGGTGTATCGGCGTGCGTGTCGATGACGATGGCGGAGTTGTGAATCTCACGGGCCTTGGCGCTGATGGTGGCTTGCGCGTGTGCGGAAATGACAAAAGCGAGTGATGTAGCGGCGGCGAGGATGCGTTTGTTCATTTTGACCTGCTAGTAGTGAACAAGGATTCTATACGATTCGGGGGAAGCTACGAGCTTCGGGCTGCGAGCTTCGAGCCACAAGCTTCCGGCGCGTCGATTGCTCGCGGCTCGTAGTTTTACAGTGCGGCCAGAGCTTGCTCGATGCACCGCTCAAGCGGTTGGTCGGTGGAGATCGTCGTTTTGGGATACGCGATCGGCTCGAAGCGGGCTTTCACTTCGAGATAGAGCGCGAATGTCCGGTTGTGCGCGGGATGCGAAGGGTCGGGTTCGAGGTCGAGACGCCGGCGGGCGGATTCATCGGAACAGGTACACTCGACGATCGTCCAGGGCTGAGCGTGTTCGCGAGCGAATTCGAGAACGCGCTCGATCTGATAGCGGCGCGAGAAGGTGCGTCCGTCGAGGAAGATTTTGCGGGTGGAAAGATTCTGTAGCAGGAAACGGGCCGCGTCGAGCATGACCTCCATCACGAAGTCGTCTTGCTGGACGGAGTATTCGAGATCTTGTGGCGAGAACAACGCGGCGCGGATCTCGTCTTTGCTGAGGAGCGCGCCCTGCGTGCGGCGGGCCAGTTCGCGGGCGAGCGTGGTCTTGCCGGTTCCGGGAAGGCCTGCCATCAGAACAATCATTCTGTGCAGAGTGTAGTCGAGGCAGGGCTTTGGGTCATGGAATCATTTGGTCATTGAATCATTTGGTCATTGAGCCATTGGCTTTGAATTTCAATGATTCAATGAACAAATGATTCGATGATTCAATTCACGAAGGTGGAGGCTCAGTTAGAAGCGCCCATTCCAGCGGCCGTGACAGTGACCGTGGCCGGCGGGGCGGCAGGTTCTTCCACGGGCGGACGCTCGAAAATCGTCTGGGTCTGGCGCCAGTCGTTATAGCGGTCGGAGACCATTACGTGGAAACACCAGTGGCGGCGCTCTTCTTCCGGTTCGACCAGGCCGAGCGCCTTCAAATAGAACAAGTAGCGTTCGACGAAGCGAATCTCGTCTTGCGTCAAGCCGCGGCGCTGGAGATCGACGGTGACGCCGGCGAGATGAGAAGACGCAGTCTCGCCTTCGGCCGGAGCCGCGTTGCGATTGCGCCGGCGTAGCTTCTTCTGCACCTTGACGGTGCGGACGGCGGAGTTTACCTGGATCCGATCGTGAAATTGGCGGTAATAAACTTCGGACAGGTCGGCGACGAAATCGCGAGTCCAGGGACGGCAAAAGCGGCGTGAGGGATCGAGACTAGGCTCAATTTTCAGCGACTCGCTTTCGTCGATGGGTACCAGGGCGCCCGAGGCCTTGAGCGCTTCCAGTTCCGTGTCGTCCTGAATTCGTGGCAGTTCGAGACGGTCAATCTCTTCGTTTTGCCGGAGCAGGGAATCGTGCGAGGGACGGAACATCGGGTTCCAGAGCAAGCCGCGATGTACACGGAAGCGATGCAAGCGCAGGAGTCGGTGGTGGTGGTGAGGGTCGACCCGGTGCAGAGCAAAGGCGGTCCCCGGCGTTAGGATGGTCACCGACATTGCGAACGCGATCAGCGTCTTCAACAACGTTCCCGGCAGTTTTGAGCTTCTCATCATCGCGGTGGCGTCGTTACCTTTGGACACGTCCAACTGTGGAACTGTTCGGTGGTGGAAAAAGTGTTCATTTCCCTACAGGCTCTCGAATTGTAAATGAGAGATGAATAATTGTGTGAAGCAATTCATACAAACCCACGTTACTTAAGGAAGTTGCGGTGGTTACGGGCGGGCCATTCGCTGGTTTCAAGGGCCAACGTTGGAATAAGCGCCGTTTGGGGAACAGGAAATAGCTTTCTGATTCNNACTTCCGCAGCAGGTCGCCGAGGGCTTGTTTCATGACTTGGCCGCCAACGTCGGCAATCGACGTGGTCAGCGGGATGCTCTTCGGGCAAATCTCGACGCAGTTTTGCGCATAGCCGCATTCCTGGATGCCGCCGTCTCCCATGAGCGCTGACAGCCGCTCGCGTTTCAGGGCCGCGCCGGTCGGATGCGTGTTGAACAGGCGTACCTGCGAAATCGTGGCCGCGCCGACGAATCCTGTGTCCTCATTGAACTGCGGACAGGCTTCCATGCAGCAGCAGCACGAGATGCAGTTCGACAACGGATAGGCCTTTTCCTGGTCATCCATGGTCATGCGCGGGCCGGGGCCGAGGTCGTAGGTTCCATCGACCGGCACCCAGGCTTTGACCTTCTTCAAGTTCTCGAAGAGCACGCTGCGATCGACGGCGAGGTCTCGAATGATGGGAAACTTCGAGAGCGGCTCAAGCTTGATCGGCTGATCGAGGTTATCGAGCAGGGTCGAGCAGGCCATGCGGGCGCGTCCATTGATCAGCATGGCGCAGGAGCCGCAGATCTCCTCGAGACAATTCGAGTCGTAGGCGACGGGCGTGGTCTGCTTGCCGTCGCGGGTGATGGGGCGGGCCGCGATCTCCATCAGCGCCGACGTGACGTTCATGTTCGGCTTGTAGGCGATCTCGAACTCTTCCCACGACGGCTTCGCCTCAGGGGTGAGTTGGCGTTTGATCTTTATGATTACGGTTTTATTGTTTGCCATTAATTCCTAACCTTTGGATCGCTATTAGTATCTGGTTTGCCGCCAGCACGTGGCAGCGCGCAGCTATCGCCTCAACCGGGAGCAAACGCTCCGTAAGCCACGATAGCGGCGCCTAAAATGACAGTCAGCCAGTGCCGTTCGATGATTCCGTTGGCCATGATTACGACGCCCAACGCCGCGAAGATGAAACCGCGAACCCGTTTGAAGGTGAAGACGCGGTTCATGGACGTGCTTGACGGCATCAGTACTTCCTCGGCCGCGGCTGAATCAGCCCCGCATCCACGGGCTCGAACTCGAACTTCGGTTCGTCCAGATCGGGTGCGAAGACGGCTTTTGTGGTCTTCATCCAATTTTTGTCGTCGCGCTCCGGGAAATCCGGTTTGTAGTGCGAGCCGCGGGACTCGTCGCGCATGGCCGCTCCCTGCGCGATTACACGCGCCAACTGCAGCATGTTGTAAAGCTGTCTGGCAAAGGCGATGGTCGTGTTCGCCCACTGTGCGCGATCGCTCAAGTTAATCTTCTGGAAGCGATTCAGCAGCTCCACGACTTTGGTGTCAGCTTCCGCACACTTCTTGCTGTAGCGGATGACGGTACAGTTCTCGGTCATGACCGCGCCGAGTTCGCGCCAGAGCAGGAACGGATTCTCATTGCCGTCGGCTTTCATCAGCCCGGCATTGACTTCCTGCTGGCGTTTGCGCTCGGCGTCAAAGTGTCCGTTGCCGGACGCGGCTTGCAGACCCTTGGCGTACTGCACGGCATTGGGGCCGGAGACGAAGCCGCCGAAAATGCACGACAGTAGCGAGTTGGCGCCGAGACGATTGGCGCCGTGGTACTGGTATTCGCACTCGCCGGCGGAAAAGATTCCGGGAACATTCGTCTGGTGTTTGTAATCGATCCAGAGGCCGCCCATGGTGTAGTGCATGCCGGGGAAAATCTTCATGGGCACGTCGTGCGGGTCGACGCCGACAAACTTTTCGTAGATATCGAGAATGCCTCCCAGTTTGCGGTCGAGCGTCTTGCGGTCGATATGGGTAAGGTCGAGATAGACCATGGGCTGGCCGTCGATGCCGAGGTTGTGCTTGTAGATGACCTCGAAGATTTCGCGGGTGGCCACATCGCGCGGGACCAGGTTGCCATATTTCGGATACCGCTCTTCGAGGAAGTACCAGCGCTCTTTCTCAGGAATGGATTTGGGATCGCGCTTGTCGCCCTGCGTTCTGGGCACCCAGACGCGCCCGCCTTCACCGCGCGCCGATTCCGACATAAGGCGCAGTTTGTCTTCGCCGGGGATGCAGGTGGGGTGAACCTGAATAAACTCGCCGTTCGCGTAGTAGCAGCCTTGCTGGTAGAGCGCGGACTGCGACGATCCCGTGCACACAACAGAATTCGTCGACTTGCCGAAGATGGCGCCAATGCCGCCGGTGCAGATGATGATGGCGTCGGCGGGGAAGGTGCGGATTTCCATGGTGCGCAGGTCCATCGCGCAGATGCCGCGGCAGACGCGCTTTCCGTCGAGCACGGCGGAGAGGAACTCCCAGTGCTCGTATTTCTTCACCTTGCCTTCGGACTCGTAGCGGCGGACTTGTTCGTCGAGCGCGTAGAGAAGCTGCTGGCCGGTAGTAGCTCCGGCAAAGGCGGTGCGGTTATAGAGCGTGCCTCCGAAGCGGCGGAAATCGAGCAGGCCTTCGGGCGTGCGATTGAAGGGAACACCCATGCGGTCGAGCAGATCGATGATGCCAGGTGCGGCCTCGCACATGGCTTTGACCGGCGGCTGATTGGCAAGGAAGTCGCCACCATAGATCGTGTCGTCAAAGTGGATCCAGGTGGAATCGCCTTCGCCCTTCAGGTTTTTGGCGGCGTTGATGCCTCCCTGGGCGCACACCGAGTGCGAGCGCTTTACCGGGACGATTGAGAACAGGTCGACCTCACCGCCCATTTCGGCGATCTTGATCACGGCGGAGAGGCCCGCGAGGCCTCCGCCCACTACGATAATTTTCGGAGCTGCCATGCTGTATGAGTCCGATCTCAGTCGTTAGTCGCTGGTCGTTGGTCGTTAGCAACCTTCCTTTTGCCAACGACCAACGACTAACGACCACGACCGTCTTCAATCTCTAGCGCATTACGATGTTTTCCGAAGCTGCATTCGAATTCAAAGGCTCCTGCGGCCTACTCAGGAATCCGTACATGCTGGCTGCGCCGATCGAAACCAACCCGAGGGCGAGCGCCAGACAGAGATAGCCAAAGCGGCGGCGCGCCCTTTCACCGGTGGTGATTCCCCACTTCGCCGCGAACAGCCACAGTCCGTAGCTGAAATGACAGGAAGCAGCGATGATGGCGACCGCATAAAAGGCGATCATCCACGGATTCTGCAATTCGTGCTGAACTTTGGCAAACGACTGATAGGGGTTCGTCGGCAAGTGCACGCCGGTGAAGCGCAGGTAATAAGTATGCTGCACCATGTAGACGAGCGCGATGATGCCCGTCCAGCGCTGGGAGGTATAAAGCCAGTTGCCCTGCCACGGATAGGCGGCGACGTTCGTTTCGCCTTGATACCAGATATAGACGCCATAGAGGCCGTGGTAAAGAATCGGAATCCAGATGAAGAGCAATTCGAGGCCGACTACGAAAGGCAGACTGTTGAGAAACTTGACCTGGTCGCCGTAGGCCTGAGAGCCCTTGAAGGCCTCGGCGTTCGAGATAAAGTGTTCGAGAAGGAAGGCTCCGATGGGAACGATGCCGGTGAGCGAATGCAGACGTCGCAGCAGGAACGAATATCCTTCACCGGCGCGCAGCGGAGCGACGCCTGGTTTAATTCTGGGTGTGACAGAACTCGGAGCGACGGGACTGGCCGTTGATGCCACGATGACTGCTCCTTACGTGGTCCAAAGTTAAAACTAACGATTATCGTCGGGCGCGGGAATGGAAGTCAAGGATAGTTTGCACGACACCACTCCAGGAATGTTCGAAAAGCCGCGCCCCGATGGCTGTACAGCGCTTTTTCTTCCGCGCTCAATTCGGCGAAGGTCTTGCCGATTTGCGGGAAATAGAACAGTGGGTCGTATCCGAAGCCGTTTTGTCCGCGAGGCGCGTCGAGCAGGATGCCTTCCGCGGTGCCGCGGAACGTGCGCAGCGTCTGGCCGTCGCGGGCCACGGCCAGGACACAGACGAAGCGCGCGGTGCGTTTTTCTGCGGCCACGCTCGCGAGTTCGCGCAGCACGCGCGCGTTATTGGCTTCGTCCTCCGTGTTGCACTCGGCCGCGTGCGGGTCGTCCGCGGCATACCTGGCGGAATGCACACCGGGGGCCCCCCCGAGCGCGTCAATCTCCAGGCCGGAGTCGTCGGCCAAGACCAGTGCACCGGGAACGGCCAGACTGTATGCTTCCGTTTTTTTGCGCGCGTTCTCCTCGAAAGTGTTCCCGTCTTCGATCACCTGGGGCAGTGATGAAAAGTTTGGGATGCTTGCGATCGTAATGCCATAGGGCACGGCGGCTCCGGCCAAATCGCGGAGCTTACCGGCGTTCGAGGTTGCGACTAGGACGCTACGCTGCATCTTGGTGCCCATTGTGGCTTTCCCTGTTTTCCGCTGTGTCCCTTGTGGTTCAAGAGAGAGCTGATAACCACAGGGTACACGGGGGAACACGGGGGATTACACCGGTTGTCCGGGCCTCGCTTTTGGCTGCGCCATGCTCCATGCTGCAATCACTAGTCCGAGGCTGATCAGCGAGACGACGTTTCCGATTACGCGATCGCTTGTCCGGCGGAAATAGATATGCACATCGCTGTCTCCGGCAGCCAGCGGAATAACGATCAGGCGAGTCACATCGGTGGTTCGTGTTTTGGTGGGCGTGCCGTTTACCTCGGCTTCCCACGCCGGGTAGCTGAAAACGCGCACGGTCAGATTTTGCGGTGTCGCAGCGTGGACCGTAAAGTGTTTTTCGATGGGCCCCCACGCTAACACTTGGCTCGGAACCGAGGCTCCCGTGTCGTCGCTGACGAGAGGCAGACCTTTGTCCAACTCGTAGGCGTCGGCTCCGGCCGGGACGTATTCGTCGGTGCCTTCGTAGCCGGAGCCGTCGGGGAGGGCATTGCTCATCTCGCGGATATCGCTGGCTGTCTCCCACCATGGCGGCTGGATCCGATACCCGGCGACGATAACCGCGGCCAGCAGAATTGCACACGCCAGTCCACGCGAGCGCCAGCCTTTGGCGGCCATAGTGAGAAGCATGGCCAATGCGGCATTCATGCAAAGCAGCCAGCGGAAGGGAAGTTGCACGAAGCGGAACTTGGGCAAGTGCTGCCAGAGCAAATTGCTCACCGAAAACATCAGGACCGCGCTGGCGGCGCCCCAAGCGGAAAGCAGTGTCCAGGGCGTTTCCAATTCAGTCGCGCTGCGCGCGACTGGACAGCCGAACCACCCCAGCCCGCGAAAAGCGCGCGGTCTGGGGGCCCCGGCGAGGGCGGCTGTCCCTACGTGTTTCTTCCACCAGCGGCGGGAACCCCACATTGCTACGGCGAGGAGGCCGATTTCCGCGAGCGCCACGGTCGAAACCAAAAAATTGAAACGGTTGTGATCGGGATCGGCGATGATGGTGAAAAGAAAATTGTCCTGCGGACGGACCCCCGGCGACAGCACCTCGCCGATATTGACCCAGCGCATTTCGTAAACGGTGGGAATCAAATAGAACGACGCCAAGCCGGCGCCAAGGGCGATGGCTAGCGCTGTCCGCAACAGCGGACGCCATGATCGCTCCCATGACCGCTCCCGCACCGCCAAAACCAGCGCCAGCCCAGCAACCGAGTAGTGAATCATGACGGCCGCGGGTGCGTTCGTCAGCCAGGCGGCGGCGAGCGTGAGCGTCAACCACAGCGCCGGGCGAAAGCCAGGCTCGCGTTCCGGCGAAAAGATCCGCAGTAGACAAAGCACTACAACTGGCAGAAGGACCGAGGCCAGTAGTTCGGCGTAGGCGCTTCGCCAGTAGACGATCAACAAGTGGTAGGGATTCAGCGCGTAGAACACAGCCGCAAACAGCGCGTCCGGGGCGGGGAGCCACTCGCGGGCCAGCCGGTACATGGAGGCTCCGGCGAGCGTGAGCACAATCCAACAATACGCGCCCGGCACCATCTTCCAGGGCAGAGCCGCCCCGAGCGCGGCGCCCAGAGTCCACGAAGCGGGAGGATAAAACAGGAAGCGAGCCTCGCCATACCCCCAGCACGCCAGAGCCGCCCAGCGCGGATAGACGATGCCGTGCTTCCATTGGCCTAGAACTTCCATCCACGAATACATGTGGAACTCAAAATCATGGCCGGACGGATTGCCCCACCAGAAGAACGGAGCGATGGATAGCAGGCAAACACCAGCCAGCAGCAACGCGCGCGAGATCGGGGTTCTGAGCAGTTTGAGCTTTACCTTAATGTTGTGTAGAGACGCGGCTTGGCGCGTCT
>PKXK01000281.1:0-10242 GCA_003132325.1 Acidobacteriaceae bacterium | reverse complement strand
TGGGGGCCCCGGCGAGGGCGGCTGTCCCTACGTTTAGGTTGGTTATTGTTGGTTGGCGGCGACCGGATTTCGCTGGCGCTGCAGTTCGGCGAGAAATGCTTCTTCCTCCAGCGCGGGGCCGGTCCGCAGCAATTCCAGCAGGGGATCGTCGGCATCGGTGGCGGCGCTGCTGGTGCGGTTGAGATCGACCGCGTTGGCGACCAGAGAACGCGGAGAAGTTTCCAGTTGCGGAGTGGCGCCGGGCTGCCCAGTAAGGAATTCGATGAAATCGCCCACGCTCTTGCGTTGCTCTTCGGTGCGAGCGGGGAATTCAATGCCCATGCCGTGTCCCGGATGCATGACCCGCACCAACCCTTCCGCGTGAATCTCCATCCCGGCCGCACGCAGGCACAGGTCGACGGCGGAGGACTGTGGAAAGGGAGATTCGGTCTGCACATAGCACCCGCCCAGACTGAGGTCGGTCAGTTTACATTGGGTGACCGCGTCGGGTTCTTCGGGCAAAGCATCCTGCGAACGGTCCGAGAGCCACTGGCATAGTTCGTCGCACATTTTGGCATCCATATCCAGAAAGCGCATCCCGGTTTGACCGTTGGCGATACTCCAGGCAACCTCCGCTTCCCCTTCAATGCCCGCGCCGTCGGGAAGCTGAAAGGAGATGCGAACCATGGTCCCAGAGGGCAGTGGCTTGGCCGCCAGCACATCCACGCCGCCCGTGCTCAGGTCGAGCAGAATGCCTTCGAGCGTACTGTGGTCGTCCATATGAATCGAAGCCGCCGCCTGCACGGCGACGCGCAACGATTGCCGCCTTTCGCGCTTCAGCAGCGACGTCGCGGCGCGCAAGGTGGTTTGAGCCTGCTCCGGGGTGACCGGCTTGGTGAGAATGAAATGAGCTCCCGCGCCCAGGATCGAGCGGATCTGCGACGCATCGTGGAGCAAAGCTACCGTGACCGGCGGCTTACGGTCGGGGCCGACCAGGCGGCGGCAACCTTCCAGGAGCTGAGAGGCCGCTTCGGGATCGTCGAAATCGACGATGACCTGATCGAACCGCTCCTCCGCCAATCGCGCCACGGCGACATCGGCCGCGTTCGACCGGTCCACCGCAACCCCGAACTGCGACAAGACCTGAATCAGCGTTTCCGCCGTCGGTTCGTCCTTCGACACCAGCAATGCCTGCAAGTTCATGCGCCCGAGCCTCCGCCTCGCGCTTTGCCTGTACAGTTAGGCGCCTTCTACGGCCAGCGCGGAGTTGCGCTGCGCCCTGGTTTCGACGCAGCCGGCGAGGATTGAGCGCTGGCCTTGGCCGCCATCGCGTTGGAGTTCTCCTCGTCCACTTCCGCCAGCACCGCGCTATCGTCCTCGTTCTCGTTTTCCGCAAGTAAGGGCGCGACTTCGCGCAGTTTTTCGGCAGCCTGTTGCAGCATTTCGATCTGCTTTCCCAACAGCGTGTACTGCGCCTGCTTGCGGCGCAAAACCTCATGGATATCTTTCATACAACCCCCTGCGCCTGACTGTAGGTTTGGACCAAGGTAAGGTCAACGTCAAAGGCATTGCGGAGCGTTACGGCAGTAACCGAAGAAGAGGGCGGGGTGCGCGTTTCAAAGCAGTGTTCGGACAGGCTCAGCTCAGGACTCGAAGAACTCGAAACCATCCTGAGCAGGGGACCGTTTCCTGCGACGGCCATCCGCGCGAACGCTTAGCTCAAAATCAAAAGCCCCGCCTTGCGACGGGGCCATGAGTTGAGTGTTCTGGGCGAACCGACAAATTTAGGTTATACCCCGATCAGCTTGCGACGGAACATTCCAGCGAGACCCACCAGCCCAGTTCCCAGGAGGCCCAACGTTCCGGGTTCGGGCACGGTAAGCTTTGTGTCGCCCCCCATCATGTGCCCTCTCCCAATTAGGAGCTGGCCCGTATTCAAGATGGAAATGTTCTGGACAGTCGTTCCAGTCACGGTGCGCCCGTCAAACGACGTACCTACGAGCGAGCCGACAAGTTGGTAGTTCCGGGTTTGGCCATGCGGGCCCACGCTGATCAGATTCCACTGAATCGGACCGACGAAGCTGCCGGTGAAGATCGCCGTGCCGTGTCCTTCTGCCCAGTTACCAACGCCCTTCACAGTAAATGACGAGCCCGTGGCTGAGAATTGTCCCCCGTTCAGAATCGAGCCATTGAGCAGAACCCCGGTCGAGAAGTTGACGTAGCCGAGATTTGAAACAGATGTCATGCCGTTGAACTCATGCATTTGCGACCCCTTCGAAGTGAGGGTGGATACGCCGATCGTCCCCAGCCCTCCATTGGGAGCCGTAATCGAAACTGTGCCAAACTGGTTAGTGAGATCAATTCCGCTCGCCGCAGCGGCAATTGGCAACGCCAATGCCAGTAGAGTCAAAACTACCACTCGCCTCATGTGATTCCCTCCCAAGATTTCCATTTCCCCACATTTGCCTCGGGAACTGGTGCCCAAGGTATAGTTCGCCTACTTACTTTAGAGCACTTACCGTTCCAAAACTGCAACAGGTTGGTTGTTATTGTTTTTCAACAACTTAGAAGCAAAAACCTCGGATGCTTCAAATCTCGGGGTGCAATCTGCTGCACACTAGCAACAAATCACTTCCCCAAGATCGCCCAGAGTCCCAGTCTCGCAGGCAGTTTCGTCTGACTACGAAACGGAGCAACCTTCAGTTCAGAATCGGCAGGGGTTATCTCGCCACGAACGAGAAAACTTAACCTAGGGAAGACCGCTTCGAGGACCTGGCGCGACCGTCAATAACCAGTCGCGAGATGACGAAGGTTACCACGGATATTGTGTTTGGCAAGTGGCCCGTTAGTGCCATTTCAATCCCTCGATAGTGGCATTCCGCTCTGGGACCGATTGCCATAACCTCAAGGGTGAGCAGTTCTGGGGAGGGCTGTTCGGGCGTCCCGTGATCCTTTGGATCCGGGGCGCTTGTTATTTGGTGTTGAAGTTTCTCTGAGAGCCAGAGTTCCTGCGCTGGCTGACGAGTTGGCCTGCTCGGCTGACTTACTGGACTGGCCTACAAGGACTGCCTGCCAGCGTCGTCTGCGAATACCGGTATCGGTTCGCTTTTTTCCGAGGACAGGCTGCGGTAGGCCGCGTCCAGAATGATCTGGTTCTGCCAGCCTTCCCGGCCAGGAACGGGAAACTCCTCCCGGCCTTCGACTGCGGCGGCGAAGGCGTCTACCTGCTTCGCGTAGGCAAGTTGGTTGGAAACCGTTTCTTCGGCTACAAGGTGGCCGTCACGCCACAGTTCCAGCTTAACCAGTCGTTCCACATTCAGCGCATCGTCGGCCCGGAGGACGCCCGCGTCGCCGACAATCTCCAAGGGCGTGCGATAGTGGGCGCGAGTTGAGACCAGCACCGTGGCCAGCGTGCCTCGACGAAACTCCAGCGTCCATGCGGCCGCTGCTTCTACGTCGCCCGATCCTTCATCTGATCGACCGACGACGCTCACCAGCCGAGGCTCATCCTGCAGGATGTAGCGCAAGGCGTCGAGGCAGTGGACGCCTACGTCGGCGATGGGGCCACCTCCGGATATCGAACGGTTGTAGAGCCAGGTTCTGGCGTGGCCCGACCCTGGATACGAGAACTCCGCACGCGCAAAGATCGGGCGGCCGATGTCACCAGCGGCAAGGCGCTCGCGAAATCTCGACGTGCTCTCTTCAAAGCGAAAGACCTGGGCAACGCCGAGGAGAACGCTCGCCCTGCCCGCCGCTTCGACCATCTGGCGGCATTCGTCCGCATCCATGCCCATCGGCTTCTCGCACAGCACCGGCTTGCCTGCGGCCACCGCGGTGAGGACGTCCTGCAGGTGGCAGGCATTGGGAGTGGTGACCAGCACCGCGTCAACTTCGGGGCAGCGGCAGAGTTCTTCGGTGGAAGCAAAGGCAAAGCCGTGCGGGATGCCATACTGCCGGGCCGCCTCGCGAGCTTTGTCCGAATCCCGGCGCGACAGCGCAACCACCTTGCAATTCCGAGCCAGCGCGAAGCCCGGCATCAGACGCCGGACAGCATGCAATCCGAATCCCGCGATGCCAAAGCGAATCATCTAAAATCTCACCGGTTCCGGTTACGTGTATGGATAAAAGACGAAAAACAGCAGCGACAAGGCGGTCAACCCCCAGAGCGCCGGGCGAACATCGCGCAGGCGTCCCGAAACCAGCTTGCAAAAAGGATACAAGATGAAGCCCGCCGTCATGCCAATCCCCACATTGTAAGTGAAAGCCATCAGGACGATGACGCCGAAAGCTGGAACCAGTTCGGTGAGGTCGTCGAAGGGAATGCGAGTGATCGGAGTGAGCATCAACAATCCAACGAAGATGAGCGCGGGTCCGTAAGCCTGTGGCGGAATGGCGGAGATGAAGGGCGCAAAAAATAAAGTCCCAGCAAAACACATTGCCGTGATGACCGCGGTCAGGCCGGTTCGTCCACCGGCCTCGACTCCGGTAGCGGACTCGATATAGGCGCCGGAGGTGGTAGTTCCAATCGCGGCGGCGAAGGTTGTGGCGAGCGCGTCGGCCATCATGGGCCGCTCGATCTGCGGCAGGTTGCCGTCTTTGTCGAGGAACCCGGCGCGCGCCGACACACCGATCAGCGTGCCCATCGTGTCCACAAAAGCCATGACAAAAATCGTCAGCACGACAGGGAAAAATCCCCAGGTGAACAGACTGTGCAGATCGAGCTGAAAGAAAACGGGCTGAAGGCTGGGCGGACGGCTGATCCAACCTGCGGGCGCCGGAGCGACCCCGGTCACAAAACTGAGCAGGGCGGTGGCGAGAACTCCGCTAAGAATCGCGGCCGGAAACCGGCGAATGGTCAGCACCGTCATCAGCAGGAAACCAAAGACGGAGAGAAGAACCGAAAGCGAAGTGAGATGGCCCGGTCGCACCGGCGCTCCGGGAGAACCAATGGTGACGATGCCGGTCTGATTCAAGCCGATGAAGGTGAGAAACAATCCAATGCCGACCGCGTAACTGTAACGGAGGGTGGCGGGAATGGCGTCGACCATCCACTGGCGGAGGCGGAACAGGGTCATCAGAATAAAAAGAATTCCGGCGAGGAACACCGCGCCCAGCGCGCTTTGCCACGTGTAACCGAGCACGTGAACCACGGTGAACGCGATGAAAGCGTTCTCGCCCATATACGGACCGATGGCAAAAGGACGGTTGGCATAAAAGCCCATCAACAGCGTTCCGAAAATGGCCGTGAGAATGGTGGCTGTGAGCGAAGCACCCGCCGGCATTCCGGCCGTTTTCAGGATGGCCGGGTTGACGGCCACGATGTAGGCCATCGTGAAAAAGGTAGTGAGCCCGGCGACGACTTCGCGGCGGACGGTCGTCTGGTGGTGNNTTCAAAGAACCGATCGAGCCAGAGCTTCAAATTGCCCTCGGGGGAGACTCAGGATTGTACATTCGCGGGGCTCGGAGGACGAAACGAATGATCGGTTTCCCCTGTGTGACCCTGTGTTCCCCGTGGTTATTGTTTTTCGCGGCGCCGGCAAAAAGCAACCACAGGGGGCACAGAGGAACACAGGGGAAAGCCAAGGCCGCGCTGTGTTTCTGTGCGATCAGCGACTGCTTAACTCGGCCAGCAATATGGGGTCGATGTTGCCGCCGCTGATCACGGCGACGTTGATCTTTGTGTTGGGCAACTCGTCGGCGTGGAACATAAATGCAGCCGGAGCGACAGCGCCACTCGGCTCGGCGACAGTTTTCGCATTCGCGCTTAGAGCGCGCATGGCCTCGCGAATCTCGTCTTCGCTCACGCTGACAATGTCATCCACATAGGCGCGGATGTGTTCGAAATTAATAACTCCGATACTCTGGGTGCGAAGGCCGTCGGCCAGCGTCTGCGAGACTTGCGCAGCCGGGAAGGAAACGATACGTCCCGCGCGCAGGCTGGCTTGCGCATCGGCGGCAAGTTCGGGCTCAACGCCAATCACCTTCACATCGGGATTGCTCAGCTTGATGGCGGCGGAGACGCCGCTGATCAGTCCGCCGCCGCCGACCGGGACAAGTACGGTCTCGACGTTAGGCAGGTCGGCGAGGATTTCGAGGCCGACGGTTCCCTGGCCGGCAATGATCTTTTCGTCGTTGTAGGGAGGCACGATCGCGTAGCCGTGCTCGGCGGCCAGTTCCTCCGCACGCAGGCGGCGCTCTTCGCTGCCGGGACCGACGGTGACGATCTCCGCGCCGAGCGCCGCGGTGGCTTCGAGTTTGTTCTTCGGAGCGTTGCCGGGCATCACGATGATGGCCTTCACGCCCAGCGCCCGCGCCGCGTAGGCCACTCCTTGCGCGTGATTGCCGCTCGAATAGGAAATGACCCCGCGCCGGCGTTCTTCATCGCTAAGCGATGCGACCTTGTTGTAGGCGCCGCGCAGTTTGAAGGCGCCGATGGGCTGCAGGTTTTCGAGCTTGAGGAAGAGCTTGCGTTGATCTGACGTGCTCGTCCATTGGAATAAGGGAGTGCGGACAGCAATGCCCTCAAGAAGCGTTTGCGCCGCACGAATGTTTTGGAGAGTAACCATCGTGTTTTGAGCGTGCCTTGTCCAGGTGTTTTTTGCAAGGGTGCAGCATGTACATCATGATGTAGCAGTAATTGACATCATGATGCCTTATGATATAGCATCAACACATGCGGACGACACTTTCGCTCGATGACGACGTGGCCCAACTGCTGCACAAGGAGGTTCGCCGGTCTGGCGATTCTTTCAAAGGGGTAGTGAATCGCTTTCTGCGCGTGGGATTGGCGGCTTCGAAGCAGCCCGTCCGGAAACCGTTTCGCGTGAAGCCGTGGAGTCTGGGTCTGCCTCCGTTTGAAAAAGTAGAAGAGTTATTGGAATACCTGGAAGGGCCGGATCATCGGTGATCGTCGTTGACGCCAATCTCCTGATCTATTCCTACGATCTTGATTCGGCCCACCACAAGAAGAGCCTTTCCTGGCTGGAGGAGCTGCTTTCGGGAGTGGAGGCAGTGGGACTGCCTTGGCAAAGCGTATCTGCGTTCCTGCGGGTTATCACAAATCGACGACTACCGGGAACGCGTGTCACCCTGGAGCAAGCCGTGCAAGTCGTGGATCAGTGGCTACAACAACCGAACGTACAAGTGCTTGTGCCAGCGGATCAGCACTGGTCCGTGTTGAGGCAAATGATTTTAGAGGGACGTGCTTCAGGCCCATTGGTGAGTGATGCGGAGATCGCGGCGATCACGATTGAGCAGGGAGCTGTGCTTCACACGACCGACCGCGACTTCGCGCGCTTTCCGGGGCTTCGCTGGAAAAACCCGCTGAGCTAGCAAGTTCAGGTTACGGGAGACTCAGCGTCAGCGAAGGAAAGGAAAGGGCAGGACTTCAGTCGTGCCGCTTAGAATAGAGTTCGCGCTTCAGCGCCGGAGGTAGAGCAGTATGTGGAAATGCGATGAGAAACGCGACCGATTCCGGCGGGATGCGCTCGCCGCTTGGACCAACTACCAGACGACTGATCTGTTCGCCACCGCCGAAGAAGCCGACGCTTGGCTGGCCAAGCTCGAAGCGGGCGAGAAAGTCACTCCACCAAGACTAAGCGGGCGCTCGAATGCTTCAAAGATTACCGAGAGAGAACACAATGAACGCTAGTGCAGCGCGAAAGATAAGAACCGCGGAGGTTTCCGCCGGTTAGTTTCTAAATTCCTCGAAGAACGACTCGTCAATTTTGTAGGTCTTCACAGGTTTGAGCCCTAACTCAAGCTCCTTGAACATCCCGACGAGCTTCTCTCCATCGATCAATTCAATAGGTGGTGCGCCATCTCGGGATGCTTCTCGGCGCGCCTCCGCGGTGAAAGTTCCGGTCGAAATAATAATACCCTTGTCGGCTCGGCCTGACATCGCCCCTCGAAAATCACGCACCTGTGACGGGGAAACTGACCCGGTGTAGCGTTTGCACTGAAATAAGACTTTGAAGGAAACGAGTGGGTTGACTTGCAGCGTGCCATATCCGTCGATGCCGCCGTCTCCCGCCCTCCCTGTAACCACAACTTGGGTAAAGCCAGACTCGCGAAGCAAACGTTGAGACAGTCTTTCAAAGCCAGCAGGGGGTAGCTTGACAAGGAGCTCGATAAGCTCACCATTGACGTCCGTAGCTACGTCTGCTTCCTCTTCCGCTCGCTCGATATCCGATTCTGGAGTGCTTGCTTTCTTCTGCCTCTGCTCCTGAAAAAAGCGAACCCATTTGCTTCTGATTTCTCGCGCTTGCTCCAGCGAAAGCCTTGTAGCGCGACCGCGCTCAGTTAGACTCCAGACCCCACGTCTTGAGGAGTCGAGGAGCCCCTCTCGTACGAGATAGAATCTTGCCCAAGCAACTTGATTTCTAAAGCGTGATTCGCCAGACGGGAGAGGATCGTCTTGAGCTTCATCTGAAAGGCCGAGGTCTATGGCGATTCGTTCAACCACTTCCTCGGGCGTCCCAGAGCCGCCGAGAGCCCGCAGAGCATCCAACAGGGGCCCGAAGTACCGAAGGAATTGTGCGCCTTCAACTTTCTTCGTTTGTCCGATCCCTTTCTCCATAGCAGAACAATTGTACTAGCTGATGAGACTGACTAATAAGGTGAGCCTTCGGCCGGTGTGACTCAGATCTCCAGTATCACCGGCATAATCAGCGGCCGGCGCTGCGTCTGGCGCGAGATGTAGCGCTTGAGGTCGGTGCGGATTTTTTCTTTGATCACGCCGTAGTCGGCTTTCTCTTCGGCGCTCGAGGCATCGAGGGTCTCCATGACGATCTCGCGGGCACGCTGGATGAGGCCATCTTCGCCGGGATTGAAGCCGCGCGTTACAATCTCGGGCGCGGTTTCGACCCGTCCGGTGAGCTTGTTGATGGCGATGACCGGCATCACAAAGCCGTCTTCGCTGAGGTGACGGCGGTCTTTAATTACTAAATCTTCCACGACATCGGTGCGCGAGCCGGAATCGATGCAGACGCGGCCTACGTTGACGCGTCCGGCCTTGCGGGCGCCGTGCTCGTCGATCTCAAGGATGTCTCCGCTTTCGATCAGCATCACGCTGCCTACCGAGCCATGCATCGACCCGGCCAACTCCGCGTGCAACTTGAGCTGGCGGTACTCGCCATGAATGGGGACGAAATACTTCGGGCGCACCAGGTTGATGATGAGCTTCAATTCTTCGCGGCTGGCGTGTCCGCTCACATGGATGGGCGGGTACGAGCCGTCGTCATAGATGACGTGCGCCTCGCGGCGAAACAGGTGATCGACCACGCGGAAAATGGCTTTTTCATTGCCGGGAATGATGCGCGACGACAAGACGACCGTGTCGCCTTTTTCGATTTTGGCGTGCTTGTGATTATCCACCGCCGCGCGCGACAGCGCCGACATGGGTTCGCCCTGCGTGCCGCTGATGAGCACGCACACCTTTTCCGGAGGGAAGTTTCTCATCTCGCCGGGATGGATCATCATGCCTTCGGGGATCTGGATATAACCTAGGTCTTCGGCGATCTCGGAGGAACTGTTCATCGAACGGCCGATAAAACAAATTTTCCGGCCGTGTTCGCGAGCCATGTCGATGGTCAGCTTGATGCGGTGAATCGAAGACGAGAAGCAGGAGATGAACAGTCGCCGTTGGGTGCGGGCAAACACCTCCTCGAACTTGCGTTGAACGGCGCGTTCGCTCGGCGTGTAGCCCTTGCGGTCGACGTTGGTCGAATCCTGCAAGAGCGCCAGCACTCCCTCTTTGCCGTACTCGGCGAAACCGTGCAGGTCGAAAAGGCGGTTGTCGGTGGGCGTCGGATCGACCTTGAAATCTCCAGTATGGATGACGACGCCGAGCGGCGTGTGGATGGCGAGCGCTACGCAATCGACCAGGCTGTGCGTGACCTGCAGTGGGTGAATGGTGAACGATCCAACCTTGAAGCGCTCTCCGGGACGGATCTCGCGCAGGTCGGCGTCGTCGAGGAGTTGGTGCTCGTCGAGCTTGTCTTCAACGTAAGCCAGCGTGAACTCGGTGCCCCAGACGGGAACGTTCA
Source organism: Acidobacteriaceae bacterium (assembly GCA_003132325.1). Classification (GTDB taxonomy): domain Bacteria; phylum Acidobacteriota; class Terriglobia; order Terriglobales; family Acidobacteriaceae; genus Acidiflorens. The sequence continues at coordinate 217 of PKXK01000281.1, read as the reverse complement.
GTTCGCTGAGAATCCAAGGCAGGGCTCCGATGTGGTCTTCGTGGCCGTGCGTAAGGATGATGCCGCGCACATGCTTGCGATTCTCGAGCAGGTAAGAAATGTCGGGGACGACGATGTCGACGCCGAGCAACTCGGCTTCGGGAAACATCAGGCCGGCATCGACCACGATGATGTCGTCGCCGTAGCGGATGGCCATGCAGTTCATACCGAACTCGCC
>PKXK01000001.1 GCA_003132325.1 Acidobacteriaceae bacterium | reverse complement strand
TGCCCGAGGATGAGTCACCGGAATCACTGCTCGCCGCGGCCTGATCGCCCGAAGCGGTGCCGCTGAAACCGCCTTGCCCCTGCCGTCCGCTTTGCGGAGGAACCCCACCCTGTCCTCCTAGCCCATTCAACCCGGATGTTTGGCCCAATATGTCGGTCTGATACAGAAGCTTGAAGTCCTTCTCTTTGCCCGTGGCTGGGTCCCGGTTCAGTGGATCGGTATAGCGCTTGCGGAGGAAGCGGCGGTTGTTGGTATTCTCCAGGTCCTCGATGCGCGATGGATAGCGCCCAAACATTCTGTAGAAGTGCTGAATCGCACGCCTGTAGGACGTACCACGATGGATCATCTCCTCTTCGCGGTCGCGGCGAATCTGCTGCGTCATGTCGGGCAGCACGGTGAGCAGCGCAATCGTGAGCATGGCCAGGGCCAACGTGAGCGTGATCAACATGTAGCCGCGCTGCTTCCGACGAGGGTGCGATATTGCAGTCGAGATATTTTGTAAACTGGAGACGCGCGGCATGACCACTATCACGGAACCGGAATCGCTGAGCTGCAAGCTGTCCACCTCATGAGATCACTTCTTTGACACCGCCGGTCGTTTCGCTGAGGCACCGGCAGGCGGCACGGGCAGGCTGGCCCGGGCATAGTGCCCGAAGGAGACCACACCAGAAGGACTGTTTGAGTTCGTTAAGTCGGTTTCGACGAAGAAGCCGTGATCGGAGTCAATTTCGTAGAAATCTGCACAGAATGGTTGGTTGGGGCTGACGAATGGGGGATTGCCTGAGAGAAGTTCCGCAAAACTGCCATTGACGGACGTGCCTGGTACACAATTGCTTGCGGGACTACCGACAAAGGGTACGTCCATTCCACTACTAAACGGGGTGGCATNNAAGGTGGAGCCGTAATCGCCGTTGAACGTCAGAGAAGACGTCGCCTGCGGATAAGCGATTCCCGTCCCAATGAATGGATAGTTGCCATTCCCGTAGGAGAGAACCAGCGCCGGGCAGTTGCCATTATCCGCCGTATCCGCCGGGCAGCTTCCCAGGCTCCCATTGCCGGTGAGATAAAAAATGAAATGGGAGCCAAAACCCTTGCATGGCGGCTGGGAGGAATAGCTGGTCGTGGGAACAGGCGCGGTGACGCGACCGATTCCTGGCTTGTAGGAAAATATTGAATTGAACGTCGAGCTGACCTGAGCGCCAAGTGTCGGGTCGGGGCACGCGCCGGTTGGGCCTGCGAAATTGTTGACCTGCAGAAGCGTGTCGGTGAATCCATTCTGCAGGCTGCCGGTACCGTCGCCATTGTCATTGGCGGTGAGCACGCCCGCCGATGTCAAGGTGGCCGGAGCGACATTGCCACTGAAGAGGTCGGTCCCAGTGGCACCGAACACGTAGGTTCCGGAGAACGTGGCGGTGGCGGTGGCCTGCGCGATGGCGACTCCAGCGGTCGAAGCAAAGGGAGGGTTTGGGTTGGTGGGTGTGTTGTCGCTCTCGACCAGCTTTATGTGAGTGGCGTCCACAATATAGCCGGTGAACTGGATCGGGGCAGAGGCATACTTGACGGCAAGATTCAATGTGACCATGCCGAACGAGTCGGGGGGGCTCGAAATTTTCCCAGAAGAAGGTTCCGCGCTGTGCACGACCGGTGCAGATGTGCCCGGGAGGACCTCATCGATCACGCTGCTTGCTGTCACGACGTTAGAGGACGAATCAACGTCAAGAATGCCGCCCAAAGCCGTTGGGATCGAGCCCGTAGGATCAGTGCCGCTTGCCAGGAAGGCATAGCCGCCCACAGGCGCCGTTGTGCTGGTCTGCAAATCCATGGTTCCGGTGGCTGAGGCTCCTGTGGCCGCAGTGCCGAGATCGCCTTGGGCAATCAGCGCATGGGAACTGTTTAAGTACGCGAAAGTAAAAGTCTCAATGCCGTTCCCGCCAATGTTGTTGTTCCCGGTATTGAGGGTAATGCTTCCCCGTCCGTCAGGGCCGAGGAAATAGCCGCTTCCCGCAGGAAGGATAGGGTCCGTCTCGGACGTTAAGGTTCCATTGTTGTCGAAGTTGATCGTTTGTTCGCCGCCGGTAACCCCGCCGTTGCCGTCGAGCGTGATCACGCCCGCGAACGGGTAACTGAGGCTATTTTCAACTCCCTGGGCTNNTCTTTGTAGGATCCGCGACCGCAAGGGCAATGATTTCTAAATATAGGTTGTTCCCGACCACGGGGAAGCTAGCGGGGGGCTGGTAGGCTAACGTGGCGTTGTCGGCCGAGGACGTCACTGGCGTCTTAGTTGAGTCAGTGGAGAGATAGAGGTAGCCGCAGGCGTTGTTACTGTTCGGGCCGCACACTGTGGTGTTGCAGTTGCTGAAACCGTTCGGGCCGTTCTGGCACGAGGCCAGCTCCCAGTCCACTCCGGCGCCGTTAGGGATGGGATCGTTGGTGACGGCAACTGTGATCGTGGGCGGGGGGGTTTGGGCGATGGAAACGGTATTGGGCGGTGCGGGCGGCGCCGACGTAAAAGCAATCTGGACTTGCTTCTGCGTTGGCGGAGCCGGATTCGTTACATTGAACGTGTTGCTGCCGCACCCAGCAAATAGCGGAGCCATCGCCGCCGAGAGCAAGAGGAGAATCCATCGCCTAGTTACCACGTCAAACCTCCTTAGGGTTGCTTCATCCTGAATCAGGTCGGGGCCAGCTCACGAAACTGGCTGAGCACCTTCCTCGCAAAGCCACCTCCCGATGAACGAAGGTGTTCGTGGCGACGGAAGCTATTGCCCCTTGCCTCGCAGATACACAAATTGGGGGTTAGCGCTCGCGCCGGCCGATCCCAGCGTGTAAACAATGCTGAGCTTCCCTCCATTGAATCCCGCAGCCTTGGGCTTAAAAGTGATGGTTAGAGTGCACGATGATCCGGGGGCCAGGCTGAAGGGGCAATCGTCGGACTCAGAGTAATTGCCTGACACCTGTATCTTGCCCACGAAGTTCACCGCTGGGGAGCCCGGGAAGGCCGGGTCGTTCGGGTCGTCGAAGAGCGTAACCGTCTGTGCGGTACTCGCCTTGCCGACCGTCTGGCTGCCGAAATCCAGCCCCGCCGCCGGAAGTATTCGAAGTGGGCTCGGATTATTCGCCGTTAACTCCACCGGGAAACGTCCGCTATCGACTTCGCAGTCGTTTGGTTGGTTGGTCGTACAGGTTAGCGTGTTAAGTGCGAGAGAATAGTCCACGCTTGGAGCTGTTCCAGGTTTGAAGGTGAATGGCTGGGGCACAAACGTGATTTCGAGGCTGCACGAGGCCCCCGGCTGGATATCCGTGCCAGAGCAGGTATCCGAGGAGATCTGGAAATTGGGCAGCCCGCTCCCAAGAGGTGGAGGCGGATCGACGTCGCAGGGGTAATTTGCTAATCCGTTACCAACGCTAATGTTTTCCCCTCCGCCGTTGGCCGCAACCTGCAGGCCGGCGACCTGGCCGAAGTTTGCCGTCGTTAGCGGGAGCTGAAACTGGAACTGATAGTTATAGACATATTGGCAGGGGTGGTTCTGGTCTCGCGGGGGCAGGATCCGCACAGAGCTCGCGCCATAGTTGGTGAAGGAAAGCAATTGAGGAAGGCTGGCTTCGCCCTTTCCTTCTGCTCCAAAATCGAGTTCGTCGGTCGAGGGCTGAAGGTAACTGAGGCCGGTACCGGTGATGGGGACAGCAAATTGATTGTCCTGCTCGGTACTGTTGCCGATATCAGCTGGGGTTGTAACGGTCAACTTGGAGGTCAGAGCATTCAGACACCCGGCATGTTGGGTGTTGCCTGGAGTCGGCCCCCACGGGCAGCTTTGCTGAGGGGAAAAGGAAATGGTAAGGGTGCAGGACTGTCCTGCCGATAGATTGAACGGGGTTTGGGGCGGCGAATCAGCCGGGGCACACGTGTCCATCTCCGCGAAATTGTCGGTAAGGCTGAAGTCGGATTGATTTTGTGTGAAATTTAACGTCAGACCGTCCAGTTCCTGGCTCGCATTGTTGGTAAGCGTGATGGTCTCGGTGGCCGGAGTGCCCTGGATGACTTGCGAACAATCTGATGTCGCGCCTGGAGTCGCACATGCCACCAGCAGTTGAGGCGGGAAGGTTAGAAGGCCTGGAGTCAGCGTGATCGGCAGCTGGCACGCGGTTGAGCCGTTCAAGGCCAGACACAGATAGCCGACGTCTTCGGAACTACCACCGGAGCTATTGGGGTTAGGGCAGGCCTTCGTGCTCACCAGATACCCTAGTCCAGCGGAGTGCAGAATATAGGACCCGTTCGACGCCGAAGGCTGGAAAGTAACGGGCTCGAGACCGTTTAAGCCTGCTTGACTCGCCGGTACGCCAATCTGTCCTGAATTCGATCCGTCAATTCCTATAAGCTGGAGAATGACGGTGTTGCCGCTGATTTGGCCATTGACGGAAACGGTACCAGCGGGGATACAAGGGTAGTCGCTAAGACCCGTTGTCGGGTCGAGAAAGCTCAACGTGCCGGTGACGGTCGCGCTGCTGGCTCCGATGTTCTCGCCCTGGGTTAGGGAACCGGTCACCGCATAAGCCTGATTGTACAAACCTGACGGGGATACCTGGTAGGTGTGGAAGCTGCCTGTGATCGATCCCGACAGTGGCGGCACAGGGATTGCGTTCCATGGCAGGTTCATCGCTGTTGTCGCGGGCAGCCCACAACTGCTAAAGCCAGCTGCCGTGCCGCCGGGTGTCGTAAAGGTCCCGCCGGTTACCTTGCCATCGGACCCCAGCGTGCCACTCGCCAGCGCAAAGGTCTGCGAGCCGGCAACCGCAGTGAGGTTCACGGTCTGACCGCTGACCGTTCCAGTGATCGGAGCGGATCCACTGTCGCATACCAGCCACTGGGAAGTTGATTGGTTCCATCCCGAGATGGAGTAAACCGCTTGGCCGGTCAGCGCGCCATTGTTCTGCAGCAGAAAACCACCTTGCAAACCATACTGAGTAACCTGCGGTGTGGTCGAGTCGGGATTCGTCATCGAGAACTGCCAGTTGCCGGAAAAGCTTGCGCTCTGCTGCGGATCGTGGGAAGAACTGCCGCCACAGGCGGAAAGCATGATCGTGCCAGCCAGCAACAAAACCNNTATTCGCGCAACCTCGCGCGTAACTTCCAAAGGAACGGGGCGAAAGAGCTTCCCGGTTCGTCCGACATAGAATTGGATTGTTAGTCAATCTCTGCATGGTGTTCCACGTCCTGGAAGTGGGATTGGCTTGAGCCACACAGGCTCTGCACCGGATGTTGGTTAGTGAACGCCAGCAGTTGGAGAAGGTGGACTTGTGAAACCCTCTCCTTATCGAAATCGTGTGGATGAGTCGNNGGCTGTTCACCGACAGTGTCGCGGTCAGACAGTCAGGAGCCCCGGTGCAGGTTAGCTGTGGGGAAAAGCTGATCGTCACGATACAAGACGGTGGGTTTCCTGGTCCCCCCAAAGAAAAAGGATTGTTCGTCCCCGCAAGAGTGCCGTTCGGGCCGCAATTGTCCGTCTCCGTAAAGCTGACTGTTCCGCTTTGGTCGGTTTCAGCTAGCCTCAATATCAGGCCGCCCAAGGCAGAGGAGGTAGTATTTGTCAGCGTGATAGGCTGCGTCGTCGGAGAAGAAGACACTGCTTGAGAAGCGAAAGTCAAAGCCGACGGAGTCAGCGTAATCGGCTGCTGACAAGCATTCGAACTTCCCAACGCCAGGCAGATGTTTCCGTAGTCCCCGGCGGTTTTTGTGCTGCCAGGGTCGCCCGGGCAGGGTGTCCCCGCGGCCGTTCCCACCGAATATGACGGCGCAATACCCTGCAGAATGTATCCACCCTGGGCTGAGCCGAGCGTGACCGGGCTGAGTCCTGCCGCCGGGTCTCCGATCTTCCCCAAAATTGATCCGCCAGTACCGACAATTTGCAGGACCACAGAACTGCCACTGATAGT
>PKXK01000031.1 GCA_003132325.1 Acidobacteriaceae bacterium | reverse complement strand
TTTCGCGTCAGTGCATCCTCGTCGTTGCGCTGGATCGGCTCGTAGCGCTGGGTCCCGCGCCCCTGCTCCAGCAACCGGCAAGCGTGTCGCTCCGTCAACCCGTACTGCTGCCGCGCACGCTCCACCGCACAACGACGCCGCTCCGGGCTTACAAGTTTCCCGAGGCCACGTCCTTCAGCACCTGTTTCTCCAGCGACAGCTCTGCCACCAACCGTTTCAGCCGCGAGTTCTCCTTTTCCAGTCCTTCAACCGCTTGGCTTGCTCCAGCTTCAGTCCGCCGTACTCTTTCCGCCAGCGGTAGAACGTCTGCATTGTGATCTCGGCTTCCTTGCAGGCTTGTGGGGTGGTTTTCCGTTCGCGACGCTTACTTCGATCTGCCGCAGCATCGTCACGATCTGTTCTGGTTTGTACCTCTTGATCGGCATGGCCAGCTTTTCCTCCAAGTGGATTCTCTCTCATTCCACCTGGTACAAATTTCGCCGGTCACGTCAATGGTGTGTGGTCCGATTAACTCCTCGACGGTATAAAACATCCGAGAAAGCTGGGTTCTTGGTCCCAGTGCTTGCCCACAATGGTCGCTGCAGTCGTGCCCCTCGACGCCTGAATTCCTCGAAGCGAGTTCCCAGGAAGACTTCGCGAAAGCGGCGATAGACAACCCTGGCATTCGCAATCGCTATCCTTCCCCGTAGTGATAATGCCTCTGAAGTTCCGATCGCCTCCAGTCTCCCGCCGAACCGTCCCCCGCACACTCCGGTCAGGCACGTGCGGCGCTGTCAACGATCTCCACACGACCATCCCAGTTCGCCAGTTGGTCTCTCCTCTCTCGACTCGGTGCCAGACTGCCGTTCAAATCCCGTAGCTCCCCGCGTCCGCCGCAAACGCCTCGGATCGAGATCCCCCGCCCACAGGGCAACTATCTGATTTGCGCTGAATTCACGCGCTCCTCAACCCACGGACTTGTGCGGCTAGGACGCCTTTTTAGTGGCTAAAAAGTGCGATCAAAATGACGATTGGTATGGGCACTCCGAGGAGTAGAAGCAGTATCGAACGCATTGTAAGCCTCCTTTGTTTCGAAAACGTTCCAGAACCTCAGTCAAATCGTGAATAACCGCTAACTCATTACGTGATCACGCTGCCTGCCCCCGATGGTCCCAGCATAACTCGCGCAGAACGCACCGCTCAAAAGGGCCACGAACAACCACAATGAGAAATGTGCTAGCGCCTTTCTTGTGACATCGGCAGATCGCTGAGCCTCTTCGAACACATCGGACACCCGTTTCTCGGCATCGGTTTCGTTGAGTCCCGCTCTTGCCGACACCACCTGGGCAAGGTACGTCCTATCCGCGGCGGGGATTGCCCCTTGACTGAGGGCATGAGTAAATGTTCGTGAAACCTCGCCTCGTTCTGCAACGTCATTCCGGTCTGCAACCGAACCATTCGAACGGAGCAAAGTGTCTACAAAGTAGGCGTTGGGGTTGAGTGTCGCTTCACCGGACCCGGTCGATGCGGTGGTTCCGGTGGAACTCCGTTGGGCTGCTCCACCTGCAAACGACGAAGCTGCAGATGCTAAGAAGGCTGCGGTAATCACCATTCCCACGGCCCACACCAGGAATCCGTGTGCGGTATCACGAAAGTACACTTCGTCTGTGTGAACGTTGACCCACTTCGTACGTAGCCGGCCCGCCAGATAACCGCCTAAGGCGGAAGCCATGATTTGGGTCAGGATCAGCCACACAATAGCACCCTTGCCGACCGTCGAGGCCGCTGCACCCAAGTTTGACCACGGTGACACCGAGGAAAGCCCGAGGCCGGTGCCTAACGCGAGCAGAATCAGCGCTAACGAGGCGGACACGAATGCGCCGCCAATTACCGCTGCCCAAGACACGCCGGACGAATATGCTTCACTCTTGCCGGGAATCTCGGCCAGTGTTGTTGTTTGACGGTCGGTGACCGGACCCGGAATTGCGGATTGATGCATAACAATATATTTCCTCCTAAAATACGTCCCAAATACACCCATCCCAGTCAGCCTAAACGTGCGGCACTCCCACTGAATCTGCGTGTATAGCAGAGACGATGAGGCCCACCCGGCAGCGAGGGTACCTCAACGCGCAAATGCAAAGCTGTTCACTATTGACCACGGTATAGGGATTCGAGTCGTGGAGGATGACAGAGGCAGGTTGTTCACCAAGATTTATGATTAAGCATTTATTCGTCGACACTTCCCGTATGCGGTCCGCTGGCGAAATCGCGGATCTTGGCGAAGGGATCGACACATCGAGGAAGGCCGCGGGCACTGTTTACACGCGTCGAACCATGAATCCGAGTCGCGAAAAACTATATTTGTGATCTGGGCATTCGTGGGCCACTCATTCGGGTTCCGGGCAGAGGACGGAGCGCGCAGACGCCAGTCGTCGCTCATCAACACTGTCACGCTGGCTTTCGGCGCGGGTAGCAAGCCGATCAAAATCCACGCCGGCCAAACGGGAATCGGACGCCGCAACAGCGTTCAGCGCACGCCAGAGGACCCATTTTCCGTGAATTCCGAGCACCAGAAATTCGAGCGCTTCGAAGGTTCCGAGACTTTCAGGAGAGCTCTGTTTCAGTTTCAGCCGGCTCACTTTCTCCGCCAGCCATGCGCCCCATTCTTTCACTCCGCCGGAAACAAACCGGCCGGACTTCTGGC
>PKXK01000292.1 GCA_003132325.1 Acidobacteriaceae bacterium | reverse complement strand
ATCGGGATTTTTCACCAAGTGGCCCGTCCGCTACCGATCGTGTTCCCGGCAACGAATTGTATGCCGGCCAGCCTACCTGCCAGCCTGCTGCTCGGCGATGTCGCCGATCACCGGGAGCTTGAACATTTGTCCCTGATAGGCCTTGAGCACCAGAATCAGCCAGATCACAAACCCGGCCAGACTGATCAGCGGCCACACAAAGACTGTTGCCCACCCGAGAAATGTGATGTGGCCGATGAATGCCAGGATGATCCAGAGCACGGTCCAGGCGATCGCAAAGAAGATGCATTGAAAGGCATGGAATCGAATGAAACGCTTCTTGTTGAACGGCTCCAGCACCAGAAAAATAATCGCCGGAATGATGGTCACGTAGGCCAGCGCGCCGGCCACGTTATCGGTAAGTCCGGCGGCTGCGGGTGCGACCGGGCTCGGGCTTTGGACAGCGCTGCCAGCACACTTGGAACAGGTCACCCCATCCGCGATCTGCGTTCCACAGGTTGGACAAAAAGCCACGGGGACCTCCTTTGAGAGACGAGAGGCAAGTTATCAGAATGCTCGCCGGGGCGCAATGGCGGCGGGTTGGGCGTTTTCGAGATTACTGATTTCTTCGGCTTCTTCCTGCGTGTCCAACGGCGAGAGTGCGCAGGGGAAATTCAGATTAAGTTCCTGGGGCGAGACTCTCGTTTCTGGGGCCTTGATCTGGATGAGGACTGCGCAGGAGTCTGGTTTTCCGAATCGGAACGCTGACCCACATTCGCTGCTCCGCACAACTGTCGAAAACAGGCGATAGCGCTCATTGACCACAGTCAATCTTCGAGCCCTTACCCACAAGTCTCACAAAGGAACTCCGCGAAGGTAACCCCTTCGCTGATATCCTGAATTTCGTTGCGACGTACTCACACCGCATGACCTCAAGCACTCTTCTTTCCGCCCGCGAAATCGCAGCCCAGATCCGCCGGAGAGAAGTTGCCCCTGTCGAGGTGGCACGCGCTCACCTCGATCGGATCGAGCGCCTGAATCCCAAGCTGAACGCGTTCGTCGATTGCCAGCCGCAAGCGGTGCTTGCCCAGGCGCGCGAGGCGGAGAAAGCGGTTCTCGGCGGAGGCGAACTCGGGCCGTTGCATGGCGTGCCGGTTTCCATCAAGTCTTCGATTGATGTTGCCGGGCATCGCTCGGAAGCGGGCACACGCTTGCGCGCTGGATACATTGCCGCTGAAGATGCGCCGCTGGTGGCGCGCCTGCGCTCAGCGGGAGCTGTGATCCTTGGCGTCACCAACACGCCCGAACTGCTCATGGCCTGGGAAACCGACAATCTTCTTTATGGACGAACGAACAACCCCTGGGACTTGACTCGCACCTCGGGCGGATCGAGCGGGGGAGAGGCTGCCGCCATCGCCGCAGGACTTTCCGCCGGCGGGGTGGGCAGCGACGGCGGCGGTTCCATCCGCGTACCGGCGCACTTCTGCGGCATCTGCGGATTGAAGCCTACTCCTGGACGCATTCCTTCTACCGGACACTATCCGAAAGCTGGCGGGCCCTTTGCCTTGATCGGTGTGGTCGGGCCGATGGCGCGCACCGTCGAAGACTTGCAGATGCTGTTTGAAGCGATGGCGAGTTTCGACGACGGCGATCCTTGTTCCGCGCCGGCTGACTTGCGCGAGGTTCGCGAAACGGCGGTGCGGAACGTCCCTGTTGGGTTCTTCGAAGACGATGGGCGAACTCCAGTTACGCGAGAAACCAGGTTGGCGGTGAATCGCGCGGCGTCGCTGTTATCGAGCTGCGGATTTCGGGTCGAGCCGTTTCGTCCCAAGGGGCTCGAAGAAGCGCGGCAGCTATGGTGGGAATTTTTCGGCGTGGCTGGAGGAATGATTCTCGGGCCCATGTTGCGTGGCCATGAGTTTGAGCTAAGCCCGATTCTGCGCGAGTTCCAGGCCTGGACGAATGCCGCGCCCGCGCACACGGGCGAGTCTCTGCTGGACGCATGGCTGGGACGCGATGCGGTGCGCGAAAAAATTCTCCTCGAGATGCGGAAATATCCCGTGCTGATTTGTCCGACCGCCGCGATCCCCGCTTTCCGTCATGGTGAACGGGAGTGGCAGGTGGAAGGGAAGACGGTGAAGTATCTCGACGCCTGGAGCTATTGCGAGTGGTTTAACCTGCTGGGTTTTCCCGCCGCTGTGGTTCCGATGGGCCATTCCGACGAGGGCCTGCCGATCGGCGTGCAGATTGTCGGACGGCCATGGCAAGAAGAGGTCGTGCTGGCGGTCGCCGCCAAACTCGAAAAGGAGCGCGGTGCGTGGCAAGCGCCGCCACTGTCTTAGCTCTCAGCTCTCAGCTGTCAGCTCTCAGTCAAAGCCAGGGTACACAATAATGAGGCGCACTGCCGTCGCGTCTTTTGCTTTTCCTGATAGCTGATAGCTGAGAGCTAATTTCGTGTAAGATTCTTACTGGCGAGTACAGTGCACCGCTTCTGCGCGGGTTGATCGTGCCGGGCTGATTCGAAATGGGACGGCTGTCGTCGATACTGCGCTTCTTGATACTCCCCAATTACCAGGTAGAACCGCAGCCCTTGGGGTGGCGGCACATTCCTGTCAGGAGAGACTGAATGGCGAAGATTGCAAAGACAGCCGACCGGAAAAAGGTCATGGATACCACGAAATCAACCGCATGTCCCAAGTGCGGCAAAGATACCCGCATCGTCAAGCGCATGAAAGATCGCGAGCGCGGCGTGCCCGGCGGAATTTATATTTCGTGCTCGGCCTGCGAGTTTTTTGAAAAGTTGTGAACGGTTCCCGTTTCCATTCGTAGCGGCCTTGCTGCAACCACAGCCGAACCTGATCCTCCACGGAAAAGCTCTCATGGCCGGGCACGACAAACTTTGACTCCAGGGAAAAGGCGTGGGCTTCCAGGGACGGTGAAAT
>PKXK01000218.1 GCA_003132325.1 Acidobacteriaceae bacterium | reverse complement strand
CCTTTGCGGACGAGTGGTCGGCAAACCTTCCCTTACCGGATTGGGGAAGGCTTGCCCCTTTAAGGGGCTGAGGCTTCCGCTTCCCAACGTAGGTTCTGCTGATTCCAGGCAACATCGTTGCGCCGCATCCTGACGATGATCCTGCTCCCCAGCAGCGCGTGAACCTCGGTGTCATCGGCATGCTCGACCACCGCGATCCCGCGGCCAAGGACCGCCACGCGGTCGCCCCTCATCAGGGTCCTGTCCCGCTGGCGTCGGACGTAATATCGTGTGCGGTCCCTGATGAGATAGTCCAGCCCCGCCGCGTCGAAGCCCGATCCCTTCCAGCAGAGGGGGATGCTCTCCCCGCAGGCGACGATGAAGATGTCGGTACTATACGCAGCAAGGGCCTCTAGGCGGGACTCCATTTCCTTCGTGTCGGAGGGGATCAAGTCGGGCGGCAGGAACAGCGTCTTGGGATAGGCGAACTGAGCACGCCATCCGAGTTCGTGCTCCACGACCGCTCCCCACAGGTAGACCTCGCCGTGGATTCCGAATCGCTCGTAGCCCGCGCTGCGGAAGTGGTCGAGCGTCTTGACTGCGTACACGCCGCAGGTGCAATTCGCCTGGGGTACATCGCGGGTATCATGCACAACCTCAGCGCGACCAACGACAGAAGAAGCCCTACATCTCGCCGCCAGCGACTGGCTGGGCTTCCACCGCTCTCCGCAGAGTGACTTCAACCCCGTGGTGCCCCACGTCCAAACTCGGTAGCCGATGATCGGAGAAATGTAGTCAGGGATGCTCATTGCTTGGCTGGCACCTGCTCGGGTTCGGGCTCTGGCGACTGAACCGGCTCGGGCGTAGGTTCGCGGGTCGGCTGTTCCACCGGAAGTTCAAGCGGCTCCACGACGATGGTTCTCAATGGCTTACCAATTTGCATGTGTTTGCTCCCTTCGACGCTCCCAGCCGCCTACTTGCCGAAGGGCGAATCACCGAAGAACGTCTCAGTCGAGAACTTTCCCGTGGTTCGATCTTGGGTAGTGACGGTCGTGACATCATTGAGGCGGTTGATGGTGACGGTTTTGTCTTTCCCAATCGCAACCGTCAAAGACCCGATTTTCTCGCCGTTATTGTTGATGTAGTCCATGCGTGATTCCTCCTGTCTGATCTGTGTTGCGGCTAACCTTACGTGGTCCACGCGCTTTCCCCGATCTCCTCCTGAATGAAACCAGTCACCGCATCGGTTGCACGTCATAAACGGAAGCATCGCAAAGCGCCACCTTCATCACGCGGCAGACACTAGCTCTAGAAATGCCGTGCTTCTTGGCAACCTGTGTCAGCGACATTCCTGAGCGGCGGTCGTGAACGATCTGTTCCCGATTCATATCTAGCCTTGATCTCCCGATCTGCCGGCCGTCGAGCTTCGCCCTCCGCATGCCTGCCTTGACCCGCTCCACGATTAGGTTCCGTTCAAGTTCGGCGATTGCGCCGACAATGACCACCATCGCCCGCCCGAGCGGGCCGGACGTGTCTATGCTTTCCCTGAAGCTCACGAACTCGATCCCCAGATGGTTCAGTTCGTCGAGCACTTCCAGAAAGTGCCGCACCGAGCGGGCCATTCGATCGAATGCCCAAACCATGACCACATCGAAACGGTGTCGTTGGGCGTCTGAAAGCAGCGCGTCCAGTCCAGGGCGCCTGGACTTGGTTCCGCTCAGCTTGTCGCTGTACTCGCGCACAATCTCGTATCCGCGTGCAGCCGCCATCTGTCTTAGATCCAGCAGCTGCGGCTCGATACTCTGGTCGGGAGTCGATACTCGGACGTAGAGGACGGCTCTCTTCATGTGTTTATGCACTCCTTCTTCCATCCACTAACTCTTTGCTCTCGGCAGCCTGTACTTGCCCTGAATCAGTTGGACGGCTTGCCCGTTGCAGCCGTCTAACAGAACCGTCTCAGAATCGAACTTTGCTTGGAATCCTGCCCGCTGCAAGCAGGCTCTGGCTTTCGGCACACTCATCACCATAAAAAGGTTGCTGCCGAACTTGTTTTGCTGAAATGGGAGCTGCAGAAATGGGATGCCCGCCCTGAATAGGGCAATCTCCGCATTCATTATGTGTTCGCCTTCCGCAACGAGGCGGTTGAATGACTCTCGCTCAGCGGTTTCGGACGCCTGCGGCTCTTCGGCAGCGTCAGCGAGTTCGTCATCTGCGAGGATCTTCTTCAATTCGTCCAGCGTCACCTGCCGCCAGTCGGAATCTTTGTCTCGCAGTTCCAGATCGGGGACGGCAGGGGTCAGGGCAAAGCGTCCGATTTGGGGGTCGTCGATCACAATATCGAAATCGTTCGCGCCAGAACTCCGTCGCAACCAAACCGATTCGAACGTGATCCCGTTTACCTTCACATTTACTTGCCGCACATCTGCTCGGTCAGGTCTATTCATCCGCCCTCCAAAACTCGGCACCTGCGCCCCCTGATCTCGATGTCGCTCAGTTGTCTTCATGAAAGAAGGCGTTCAACTCCCTTGCCAACGGGTCAGCAAAGATCAGCAGTGGGCAGTTCTTGGCGATGCACTGGACATTGGACAGCACGATCTCTTGCGCCTGAGCAGGAGTGATTCCCAATCTGTGATCCTTGCTCTCAGCCATCTTCAAAATGTTCTTGGCAAGTTTCTCCTTACCCGCAGGGCTGAGATCGGGGCGCAGCAGCGAGGCGCAGGCCCAAGACGTGAGCACCCTGTCGCGGCACCTCACGAGGCTCTCGTTGAACCTTTCGTCCTTGTGTTTGTCGCTCATCGGTGCCTCATGAACCCACTGATGATGATTCTTGTAAATGCTTCAGACGATTCAGCGGAAACTTTCACAATTTGGTGCACTGTGGTTTTGCTCAATCGAAGCAGCCTGCTGATCTCACCGAGACTGTTACCACCAGAATGCAGTTTGGGGGTGACCTTCAAGAGGTTCATTATATACGTACATACGTACATGCGTAATAGCACTATCGTGCCAAAAACGGTCGATTGTGGGATGAGGAAAGACGACCCCCTAAGTTATTGATTTTGCGTGGCTGAGGGATCGGAAAACTGGAGACCGTTTTTGGAACGGGGGCGCCAGGCCTCTGTCAGAGGCCGGACAGCCGAATCACTTACGTACTTACGCACGTGCGGGTATACTGCGAAGTCAACGAGGAAGGGAGCTAATGGCGACCAAAAAGAGAGGTCTTAGTTCAAGTAAGCACGCGGCTGGCACGCATCGCGCAGGAGGCGGCGCGGGAGAGAAGCCCGTCGCCCTGACCCTTAAGGTTGACAGCGTCACATACGTTCGCCTGAGCACGCTCCGGGCGACCCAGAGGCGGACGAACCAAGACATTCTCCGGCAGGCCTTAGAAGAATACCTTGACCGGGCGGGAGCTTAGAAGCACAACCAGCGGAGGTTTTAGATGGCGACTCGCCGCCAGGGTTCTACCATCTGCGACGACCTGCTCCGTCCCGGACGGCTTTGGTCGAGGCAGGATGTTTTTTCACGAAGATCTCCGGTCCCGAAAGCGCCTGGCGTCTATGCTTGGTATTTCCGTAATATGCCTCCACATGTTCCGACGACTGGTTGCACAATCACTGGGGATTTTCACCTTTTGTATGTGGGCATCTCGCGTTCGGCACCGCCCAAGAGTGGCAAAGCCGCCAGCAAACAGAACCTATCGCGCCGGATCCGCTCTCACATGCGAGGAAACGCCTCGGGGTCCACTCTGCGGTTATCCTTGGGGTGCATCTTGACTGACCGACTAGGGATAGCATTGCGCCGGGTCGGTCGCAGAGGTCGGTTCACGTTTTCTGCGGGTGAACAACGTCTGTCAGCGTGGATGGAGGAGAACGCTAGAGTGGTCTGGAAAGTTTGCGAAGAAACGCACTTGCCCCAATTTTCATCACAGCCCTCCGGATTCACCGAATGTTCGGTAGGAAGCCTCATATGGAAATTAGAAACTTCAGACTTGGCCATCATCTCGTCGCATTCCTCGATGTGATGGGGCAGAGTGAAGGATTTAAGAAACTGCGTTTGGCGAAAACGCCAGAGGAAGACGCGGAAGTCGGCGAGGTAGTTCGACAAACGGCTGGTTTCGTTCTTGATCTCAGACGAGTGTTTGACGAGCAATTCACGGCCTTTGAAGCTGGTTCACCGAACATAAAGCGGCACACTAAAGAACCGCTTCGTCCGCACTTTATCGGGATTTCCGATTCGCTAATCACGTCCGTTCCCCTTAGGAATGATGGTGGTGATCTAGTCGGAATTGTGACCGTTTATTCCGCACTGTCAGCCGCTGCGGTCGTCATGCTCACATCTCTGGCCAGCAAGCACCCGCTTCGAGGTGGTATTGATGTGGGACTCGCGGTGGAAATGGGGCCACAGGAGGTCTATGGTACCGCGCTGGCGCGCGCCTACGAGCTGGAATCCAAAGAGGCGCAATATCCCCGCATTCTGATTGGCGATGAGTTGTGGCGCTATTTTAATGCAGCAATTGCGCATTTTGAAAAGCAGGATACGCCAGTCGCGCGTTCGATTACCGTCATTACCAAGAAAATGCTGGAGCTTGTGGCGACGGATGGGGACGGAAAGCGAATCCTGGACTATCTCGGCCAGACGATACTAGATAATGCGGGCCCCGGAGGGAGGCACCGCGACTATATGGTGAAGCCAGCCTACGATTTTGTTCTGGCCGAGCAAAAGCGCATCAAAGCGACCGGGGATGCAAAACTGATTGCGCGATATGACTTGTTTCGAGCTTATTTCGAATCTCGCCTGCGACTGTGGGGCATCGAAGTTCAAAAGGATTAGCCGATCCGTTTTCTTCGGAAGCTCCGCTGTTTTAGCTTGGGAAATATGGACTCTAGGTGTTGGGCGTTGAATCAGTTTCTTTCAGAAGTTTGCGAAGAGCGGCCGGCTCTAATCGGGATGGGAGCGTGTAGAACAACGGGAAAAGCGCGATTATTTAGTCTTTTTTCGGCCTTTGAGCGCCAATACTTAAACCAGTCGGTAATTGTTCGATAGCGATGAGAAGGTTGCGGTCAGAAACCAGTCGTCCGTCGCTCAGAATTGCATATGACGGAGACCAGCGAGACTGTTCAAATTCATACACGAGCGACGTGGGAACGGCGCGTCTGCATTTCATGGAAGCTATTAGCTTCGCAGCTTGAGCAGCGGCAATCGGGAGCGCGTCGTGTGCATCATAGTGTTGTTTCACGTCTTTCCCTCGAAAGAGAAACGATACTTCGCACCCGTCTTGACATGCCTGAACCACCACGAGCGGGTTCCGGCGTTCGGCAAGTTTATTCCAGACGCCACGCAGCCACTGGCGGATGGCGGCGTATGCGTCCTTGCCAGCTTCCGTGGCAATGGCCGTGACGAATGGATTCCAGACGAGCGCCACATAGGCCAAAGTAATGCGTATTAGCTCTCCCTGTGGGTCTGCCGCGTTGTGAGAGAGTTCAATCCGCTCGACCCTCAAAGGGGCATCTCGAAGCACGTCGTCCACCCACTTTGCATCCACTTCTCGCGGATCGGTAGCGAAATTCAGCCAAAGGTTGTCGTTGAGCGGATCAAGGATGGAAGGAGAATACGCAGTCGGCGTGGGATCGACTTCGAGCAAAGCGAAGCTGAGTAGCTGTTGGCTTTCGTACTGTCCAAGGATGGCTGCCACAAATTTCACGCCGCCAGGACTGGTAAATAATTTGGCTGCAACAGTTCTGCCTACGGGAAAGCCGGGATCGTGGCCTTTGAACATGGGCAAGCCTTTAGTGTTGATCTCTTCAACAAGTTCCAAAGGAGTTGCTCCCATAGCCAAGACGAAAGCCGACTAGGAAGGGCTAACAATGGCGGAACAGAAATTCGACCCCGAGAGACTGAGACCGGCGGAATACGTGTGCGAACCTGATCCGCGCAGCACGATGTTCGTGAGGATTGATCGGATAAACGGGACTTCCCGCGCCATCGAACTGGCTGACCACCATGAACAGATATCAGCCTATGCGCTGCATGCGGGCGTGCCGCAGGAGATCGTGCTCCAGTTCGAAACGGCAAGAAATGTGTATCTGTATGCGTGGTTCGTCTATCGCTTTTACCCCGTGGCGGAGCACCAGAGCCTTGCGTGCCTGGAGCTGGCTTTACGCGAGCGGCTCAAGGAGGAAATCAGGACGGGCAAGATCAAGGGTAAAAGACCCACGCTGTATCCTTTGCTGAAATACGCCGTCGAGCACGGGCTTTTGAGGAACGAAGGCTTCTCGGCGTGGCAGAACCGCGGCGAAACCAACAGCCGGCACCGCGTGGAGATGGAAAAGGTGCGCGAGGCGTCGGAAAAAAACCTCACCGAGATCACATGGGACGAATCCGACATACAGATTACAGCGGAGGATCTCGACTGGGATTACGTGAAAATGCTTCCTGACCTCCTGCGCAGGCTGAGAAACGAATACGCGCACGGAAGCACAGACCTTCACAACTGGGCGCTGCGGTCATTTCAGATTGTCAGCGAGATCATCAACCAGCTCTATCAGCCGCCCGCGTAATGCGGCTGCTCATCATCGGTCTGCAGGTCTATCTTGCGTGAGGGATTGTCACCCCTCAGGGCCAAGACTCCAGGCTCGGCGGTCCCGGCAGGGCCGAGGCCGTAAAGCCCGACCGGCGGGACACCGGACACGCCCAATTCCTGAACTTGACTTAAGGTGTCTTATTATTTACCTTATCTCTTGTATGGTCACGTATCGTTGACCTTAACTATAAGGGAGATTTAACTGTGCTGAGGCTGCCTATCCCCGTTTCACGCGCTCTGCGCAAGCTTGGCCATGACATTAAGGATGCGCGACGGCGGCGGCGCATCCCCATGGCGATCGCGGCGGAGCGGGCCTCGATCAGCAAGCCGACATTCATCAGGGTGGAGCGCGGCGATCCGACCGTTTCCATCGCAAGCTACGCCACCGTCCTTTATGTATTGGGGATGGCCGACCGGCTGGGCGACCTCGCGGCCCCGAAGAACGACCCGGTGGGCCTGCAGCTCGAAGAGGAAAACCTGCCGCAGCGCATTCGCGGAGCACGCAAACAGAAACGCACGAAAGACAAGTGATGGACAAAGAAACCCTTGTGTACGTGGACCTGGACGGCGTTCCCCACCTAATGGGGCGGCTGTGGGCCCGCGTGCGCAAGAACAAGGAAAGCGCCACCTTCGAATACGACGAAGGCTGGCTCAAACATCCCGCACGGTTCTCCCTGGAACCGGCCCTCCAGCTCGGACCCGGCCCGTTCCACACGCCGGCCGATACGCCGATGTTCGGCGCGATCGGCGATTCGGCGCCGGACCGGTGGGGACGGGCGCTGATGCGCCGCATGGAACGAAGGCGCGCGGAGCGCGAGGGCGGCGCGCCGCGCACGCTGCAGGAGATCGACTTCCTGCTGCTGGTGGACGACGAGGCGCGCCAGGGTGCGCTGCGCTTTGCCGAACGTGCGGGCGGACCGTTCCTGCGCGAGGAGGGCGTCAAACGCATCCCGCCTCTGGTCGAACTGCCGAAACTGCTCTCCGCTGCGGAACACGTCATGGAAGAGAAAGACACCGAGGAGGATCTGCGCCTGCTGTTCGCGCCCGGATCGTCGCTCGGCGGCGCGCGCCCCAAAGCATCGGTCATCGAGAAGGACGGCCAGCTCGCGATTGCGAAGTTTCCGCGCAAGGACGATGAAATCAACACGGTGGTGTGGGAAGCGGTGGCTCTGGCACTGGCACAGAAGGCCGGCATTACTGTGCCCGAAAGCCGCGTCGAAACCATATCCAGGAAGCCCGTGCTTTTGCTGCGGCGCTTTGACCGGGAGGGCAAGCGGCGCATTCCCTTCCTCTCCGCCATGAGCATGCTGGGATCAAAAGACAACGACACGCGAAGCTATCTGGAAATCGTTGACGCGCTGCGCCAGCACGGGGCCGCGCCGAAAGCCGATATGGAGGTGCTGTGGCGGCGGTTGGTGTTCAATATCCTCATCTCCAATACCGACGACCACCTGCGCAATCACGGATTTCTTTATGAGGGCAGCGACGGCTGGCGGCTGTCCCCGGCCTACGACCTCAACCCCGTGCCCACCGACATAAAGCCGCGTATCCTGACCACGGCAATCAATGAGGATGACGGCACCGCCTCCCTGGCTCTGGCGATGTCCGTGGCCAAGTATTTTGAGCTGGACGCTGCCAATGCTCGTGAAACAGCCAAACAGGTCGGCAAAGCCGTCTCGAAGTGGCGCGGCGAAGCGGCCCGGCACGGTATCACCAAGAACGAGATCGACCGGATGGCTTCCGCTTTTGAGCACGAGGATATGAAGGAGGCGCTCAGCGGGTAGTCTCGAAGAAGACCAAGATCATGATGGCCGAGGGAATTCATTGGCCTTGTCGCGCCGCATTTAATAAAGTAGCGAAGCTCAGAAGATAACGTGCGCATTTAAGAGGAGATGATGGGAAAGAAGCGTAAGGCCGTCATTGTCGTTTCGACACGTGTGGCGACTCTCAAGAAACGCTTGCGGAGCCATCTAAAGTCTTTGGGCTTTCACAAAGACGACGACGGCACATTTACTGCTCCTGGTGCCAGCAAGGATGTCATTCGAACGATCCATAGTGTTCAAAGAGACGATCGGTTGGCGGTAAACCGAGACTTTATCTCTGGCCATTTTTCAAACCTGATCAAGTACTTCGCCTCAGGAAAGGACATAGATGTAGCAAGAATCTCACCGGTTCTGCAACGCATATCCAGTGATACATGGGAGACTGAGCTATTTCGCCTCGCGGCACTGACCTGGTCGGTGCCAGTCTCTAACGGCTTTGGCCGTCGGCTCAGATATCTTGTTTGGGACAACCACAACGGTAAGCTGATGGGCATCATTGCAATCGGCGACCCTGTCTTTAACCTTTCGGTCCGGGATACTCTGATCGATTGGGACGCACGGGCGCGCGGCGAGCGGCTTGTCAACATAATGGACGCCTATGTTCTCGGCGCTTTGCCACCCTACAATGCTCTTCTGGGAGGCAAGCTGGTCGCCTGCTTGATTCGAAGCAGAGACATCTATGATGACTTCGCGAAGGCTTACGGAAAGACCACCGGCATTATTTCCCAGCAGGAGAAGAAGGCCCGACTTCTGGCCGTAACTACGTCGTCTTCAATGGGGCGCTCTTCCGTTTACAACAGGCTGAAGCTGGGTGGGATCGAATACTTCAAGTCCATCGGTTACACCGGTGGGTGGGGACATTTCCATATCCCGGATAGCCTCTTTTTAGATCTTCGCGAGTATCTCCGAGAAATCGGTCATCCTTACGCGGACCTGCACCGATTCGGTCAGGGGCCTAATTGGCGCATGCGCACTACGAGGGTCGCACTGCAAGCCCTCGGTTTTAAAAATGATATGCTCCGGCACGGCATCCAGCGAGAGGTATTCATTTGCGAGTTCGCCAACAACGCCCTGAAGCTACTTCATCGCGGCCGAGGCAGGCCCGACTTGTCATCCTTACTCAGCGCGGAGGAAGTAGCCAATCTCGCTGTAGAGCGTTGGATGTTGCCCCGGTCGCAACGAAGGCCAGAGTTTAAGGTATGGAAGCGCGAACAGATAGAGGAACTCCTCGGGAATGAACGCAGCGAGCTTCCTTCCAAGCTGCGTATGCGTGCGTAAACATATGCCTGATCGGGTGACAGGATAGCCTCATGCCCATGCCTCTCGAAGATTGGCAGAGACGGCTTGAGAGGCACTTCGCGCAGCTCGCCCAGGCCCGGTCCCACTCGGGCTTCCCGTTGTTTGCGCTTGAGCACGATCTGACCGACAGCGAGTTTGAAGAAATCGGCACGCAGTTGCGCTCACGGCTCGCCTTAGGTTTGCGATTGGACCCGCACTGGCTTCTCTGGGTCGTCTACGCAACCGAACTTGGCTATGACTATGACGGCGGTGAGTATTGGCACTCGTTTGAAGAACGCACACCGCGCTGGCGTGACAAGGGCAGTCGTAATCAGATCCGGGAGTGGTTCTCCCGATTCCAATTGGTTTACCGAGGCGTAACGCCGTCCGGCACATGGGCCGGCCAGTTTCCTATCATCGCCTGGCCGATCACCCATGCCATTCTATCCAAGTATCTTCAATGGCAATTCGCGAAGGCGCTCTATGATCTCCGCTACCGCCTTGCAGGCCTCGAAGCACTCAGCCCGGAGGCCGTCGGTCAACTCCTCGCTGTTAACGCATGGGAGGCATCATCGCGATTCCGGGAGTTTCTCCAACAGGAGGCACTGACTGGAAGGATTGTCCTGGCACTTCTCAGCGACAGAAATGTGGAGGGCCAGAGTCCCATATACCCGCAGACACTTCAACGGCTTGTCTCTGGCCTTGAGCGGGTGCAAAGTACCCGCGAATGGCTTAAGGAAACCCGACGTTTTGTTGCCGACAGACTAAAAGGAGCGGGCAGGGGTACGGCAGGACGATTAACGGGTCTTGAGGTGCAATCTTCGGGCCGAAGAGAGGATGCTGATGCTTCTCTTTGCATCCGACCCTCCCTGATGCTTCGGCGTTTCGGAACGTCAACATGGTCGGCAATCGTTGACATTCCTTCTTTCGCGGGCATCGCGGGCCTCTCTTCAGAGCTGCGTGCCCTTCTTACCGGCACTCGTTGCAAAATCGCCGGAACGGGTGACACCTGGTTGCCGAAGGGATGGCTCCTTTCCAGTGCCCGAAGGCGCGTGCTCAAGTCCTGGCCCGGAGCGAGCGTGCCTCTGGTGAGATTCGAGTTGCCCAGTGGGATGTTGGATAACTCTGTCGCTAGTGAAACCCGGCTGTCGGCAGGGCCAGTCTGGCTCTGCCGCATCGGCCGCGACGGTCTTGCTCACGAGATTGCCGGGCGCATTGTCCGGCCCAGCCGCAAATACATCCTCCTCAGCGAGACGGCGGACCTTCCCTCCCGCCATCGGTTCCTTGCCGCGTGTGACTTGGACTGTGACGGAGTAACTGCCGCTGTTCTTACTATGCCCGACACAGTTTCGAACGAAATTTCCAACGGGTTGGAGCAGTTGGGACTACACGTTGCTCGTACTATCCGCATCTGGCCAGCCGGGCTGTCGGGTCGAAGCTGGGACGGCGAGGGCTACAGCGAGTGGCTGACGACCGAAGAGCCTTGTTTCGGCATCGTCCATGACCATCCAGTGGACCAATACGGCCTCAGTCTCAACCATGGCGCCGAGATTCTTATCAAAGCGCGCCACGCCGGGTCTCCCGTGTTTGTGAAGATTTCCCCGCTTGCTGCGGGAAGCCACACGCTTTGCATAAAAGTCCGGCGAGGCCACCAAGCTTCTGCAACATCGTCATCACCGGCAGCGGAGGGAGTCGTCACTTTGCAGGTGCGCGAGCCAGAGCCCTGGCTTCCCGGCACGACTTCGCACGCCGGCCTCGCGATTTCTCTGGACCCCCACGATCCTTCCTTGGACACGTTCTGGGAGGGAGGTGTCGGGGTAAGCGTCCTGGGTCCGGCAGGCCGTCACGTCACCTGCGCAATCAGCCTGACCAGCGCGGGCGGAACGGAATTGCTTTCGGATGAAATTGGCACTTTTGACTTGCCGGTCACCCCCGCAGAATGGGCGAAGAAATTCTCGCAGTTCGCGAAGGATGAGGGTCGAGCATGGACTTATCTGGAGGCAGCCTCCGGCCGGTTCCGAATCAGAGGTGACGAGCTCGGCGAATTCGCGCTTCGGCTGGAGAGGGACGTAAAACCCGTTCGGTGGGTGTGTCGCAGCTTAAACCGAGTTCCGACAGTCCGGCTGATCGACGACACGGGCAGGGATGAAGCAGCTATCTGCCGTTTCTTCAGTCTGCGCCGTCCGGCAGAGCCGATGCCTCTGGATACAGAGACTGTCCTCGCCGGTTTTCCCGTTCCGCTTCCCGGCGGCCTTATCGAAGCGCGGCGTGGAGATTTTCAGGACACAATCATCGTTAGCGTGCCGCAAATGGGAGGGGGGTTCCAGGACCTGGTTGTCGAGCCGGACTTGCACGATCTGGACAGCGAGGCGGTTCAGGTCACATTTATTCTCGATCTTCTACAGCGATGGAGCGCCGCGCGCCTTTTAGGCCCGCTTGCTGGCCTACGGCGAGGCCGCGTCACGGAGCGTTTGATTAACCGCCTTTATTCCAGGCTCTGTGGAAGGCGCTGGGCCGAGGCCGAGGCTGCCTACGTTTCCAATCCGCGGCCAGAGTTCGAATTGCGGCAGCTTGAGCGATTGGTCGGTGGATCACAGGGGTTTCCTGTCGTTCTGCGGCGGGACTACGAGAGAATGGAAGCCGGTACGGCTACGGGAACGGAGTGGTACGCGGAGGTTGCTAAACGCTATCAGGTTTGTTCGGAAAAGGGTCTCTGCGAATTCGCCTTACAACTTGCGAGTAATTCGGATAACTTGCTCAAGCTACCCACACCGGTACTTGACGGCTTGCTGCTGGAGATTAAAGAGAATAGCGTTCTGTTGCGCGGGGCGCGCCTTCTGGCCCTCCTCGCAGCTTCCAAGGAACTTGGCTTTGCAAATATCGGTCTTCCGAGGTGGAAATGGTGATCACGGAGATTTCAGCGGAAGAAGTCATGAAGTCCAGCCGCGAGGCGCTGGGGCTTCCGTCAGTCTCTGGCGGCGCTATCGACGATACTTTGCTGGGGGCTTCCCTCCGCCGCGCTGCCGGCATCCTGTGCCCCTGCTCACCATCAACGCTGGTTGCCGCAGTTCTAGAAAGCCTCCAGTATCTGTTTGAAGGTAGTGACGATGATATGGAAGAGCGCATCGCGGCCACTGCGGAAACGCTTATCATCGGTGGGGACCTGCTTGAATTAAACCAGGTGACGACCGACGATCCGGACGTAAAAGGCACTTGGGTTTTCTCGGCGCCGCCCGGTTTCATTGTGAGGCCAGGCGGAAATATTTTCCTCGTCGGCATCGCACCGGATGAGATGACCCCGCTGCCGGCATCATTGAACACGCGCGTTACTTACGAAGGCTTTGCGCGGGTGCTGACCCCACAGCCTACAGAGAATTTGCCTTCCATCTTGCGCGATCTCGGATTAGTTGAGATCTCAAAGTCGGCATGGCTTAAAGCCCCCAAGTTAGAATCTGCCACCGAATTGCACGACAGTATGCTTCGATGCCTTGAAGAACAGTCGCCCAGCGGATCTGTGGCTGACATCTCCATTCTCGATCCCACCCGCGCGGTTGACTACTATACGGGGCGCTGGCGCACGCCCTCAAACGAATCCGGCAATTACATCGCGCGACGGCCGCAGGCGTATGGAGCACATCTCTGGGGATTTGCCAAATTGGTGGACGGCATCGTCGTTAAATTCCTGGATTTTCCGCTGCCAAGGACACGCTGGCGAGGGTGCGACGTTGCGTGGCATTTGCAAATGGCGATAGACCAACATCGCGGAACGCCACAATCATATCTTCGTCGCTCGGTTTCGACCGGCGCCTGCCTCGATTTCTTTTCTCCCCTGCCGCTCTGGGCCCAGCGGCGCTTGGCGGTTCTGGGACGTCCGGCCCCGCGGGAAAAATGTCTCATTTCATACTGGATACCCGAGCGCGAACTAGCGTCCGAAGAGACGTTTCTTCGGGAGCACCTCTGGTTAGTCAACCGCGAGAAGCCTGAATAGGGAAACCGAATGGCACAGACGATAAAGGAGACGATAAATCAGCTTCATAGTTCGCTGCGGGAATATATCGAAGCGACATACCACATCAGCGCTCCGGTCCTAATTGAGCAGCGAAAAGAACTCCTCGATCGTCCGGGTGTCATTCATCAGATCCCGTATATTGAATCGACCCCCCGCTATCAGAGCGGCGAGAGTTTTTCTGCAATCAAAGGCTTGCATCCAGCAGCGCTTAAAGCATATTCCGTTCTCTCAACGGCTTTGGGCGAGTTGCCTGCGCTACTTTACGATCCACCATATAAGCATCAATCAGACGCTATTCGGCACAGTCTGGTTGATGGCAAGAACCTTTTGGTGATGACCGGAACCGGCTCGGGTAAAACGGAATCGTTCCTGCTTCCTATTCTCGGAAAACTTGCCCATGAGGCGCACACGAATCCATCGGCTTTTCGCGATCAACCTGCCGTACGAGCTCTGATCCTTTATCCGATGAACGCCCTTGTGAACGATCAGTTGGGGCGTTTGCGTTCGCTCTTCAGCGACCGGCGCATTGTCACGCTTTTTCACCAGTGGGCACAACGCCCGCCTCGTTTTGCGCGCTATACAAGCCGTACTCCCTATGCAGGCGTCCGTACTCGCGAAAAAGACTCAAGGAAGCTACGGGCTTTCGACGATTTCTACGTGGAGATACAACGGCAGGTAGACGGCCCGCCGTCGGAAGAGAGGGACCAAGCGCAGACCTTGCTGGCCCAGCTTAAGCTACGTGGAAAATGGCCAGCCAAGCCTGATCTCCCTGCATGGTTTGGAGACAAAGGGACGGAATGGCAGGACAGGCGGACGCAGGAATTCCGAAGAGCCGTCACCCTTCCCGACGACGTTGAACTTGTGACCCGGCACGAGGTTCAGGTCGCCCCGCCTGATCTGCTGGTAACAAACTATTCAATGCTCGAATACATGCTCATGCGGCCCATCGAGCGGCCCGTCTTCGACAAGACGCGTGACTGGCTGGCCCGGAATCCTCGTGAGAAATTTCTGATCGTCCTTGATGAAGCGCATCTTTATAGAGGCGCTGCAGGCGCGGAGGTCGGTCTGTTACTCAGGCGACTTCGAGACCGGCTGGATATTCCCCCGGAGCGATTTCAGGTCATTTGCGCAACAGCAAGCTTCAGCACAGCGACTTACGCACCCCAATTTGGCGGGCAACTCGCGGGCGTTCCTGCTGAGACTTTCTTGCCGATTGAGGGCGACTATGCGTGGAGGCCGCATGCAGCACAAGGGACAAGACGTGATGCGGAAATTCTGACAAGCATCGACCTCGTAAAATTCTACGATGCCGATACTGATGAGGACCGTGCGGCGCTGGTTCGACCGCTCCTTGATCACCGGCATGTAAGCGGCGTGCTTGGTCTGGAGCCTAGTTTGTACCAGGCACTCGTGGAATTTCCGCCCCTCGGTCTGTTAATCAACACCACCATGAAACAGGCTAGACCGGTCGAGGAATTGGGCCGCGACCTCTTTCCCGATGCTCCGGCTCAGCAGGCCGATGCGGCCGTAACAGCGCTCATGGCCATGGGTAGCATGGCGCGGATCGACTCCAAGGGCCCCGGTCTGCTTCCTTGCCGCATCCACAATTTTTTTCGCGGATTACCTGGTTTGTGGGTCTGCATGGATACGGCGTGCAGCGAGTTGGCCGAAGCTGAAAGAAGCGGGATTTGCGGCAAGATGTACAGTCAGCCGCGTGAGCGCTGCGAATGCGGCGCGCGCGTCCTTGAACTTTACACCTGCCGATTCTGCGGAACGGCCTATGCGCGTGCTTATACCGATGACGTGGACAACCCTTCCGCGCTTTGGTCCGAGCCAGGTCGCCGCTTGCGCATGGAAGGGGGCGAGACAAGCCCACTTCTTCCTCTGGACTTGCTTCTTGAAGAACCGAACCCAACGCGTACGACGGAGCCAGCCGACTATGATCTCGAAACCGGGCGCTTGAATCCTAACCGGCACGGTCCCCGGATGCGCACCGTTCACCTGCGCAATGACCGAACCACGCCTCCCGTAGATGACGATAATGATGTGGACCAGACCTTGGAGGCTCGGGGCCAGTTCATTCCCTGCGGATGCTGCGGGCAGATCGCCCGCTTCGGCCGCACGACCGTTCAGGATCATCAAACAAAGGGCGACCAGCCATTTCAGGCCCTTGTTGCAAAACAAATACAGATCCAGCCTGCTAATGCGGTCGTAGCCAGCCGTTTCGCCCCGCTACGGGGACGCAAAGTCCTTGTCTTCTCGGACTCCCGGCAAGTGGCGGCGAGGCTTGCTCCGAACTTGCAGATGTACTCGACCAGGGATTCTCTGCGCTCGCTTATCGCATGGGGTTACAGAAGGCTCCAAAATGTTGCGCAGCTTGGTCCCTTGCTGAGCCTGAATGATCTCTATCTTGCAATCCTTCTGGCGTCGAAAAAACTGAAGGTCCGCCTGCGTCCAGAACTTAAAGCGGCCGAAACATTCGCTGCCGAAGACACCGTTGAACTCGCTGTACAGGATGGCAGCGCCGACACCGATATCGGATTGCAGTTTCTTCTCACAAAAATACGCTCCGAGATGCCTCCGCAGGCGCTCCTCGAAGACCTCATCACCACGGTTCAGGACCGGTTTTTGGGCTTTGAAGCGCTCGCGCTCGCTTCCCTCTGCGAGCGCAGCGAACTGACTGCCAGGCTTGAAAAGCTTCCCACTATTGCTGGACTCGCCGAGACTCCGGCGGCCAAGGTTGCTCTCGCCCGCGCCTGGTTGCGCTGCTGGCGCAATTTCGGATTCTGGCTTGCGCAAATGCCGACCACATGGTGGAACCGACCGAGAGTTCAAGGTGTCAGCGTCAAGGGGAAAAAGGGTAAAGGCAAATTCGACGCAATGAATGGAGTAATCAAGGACAAGAGCGCCCGGAAGCTTTTCAACGACAAATGGACGCCCGAACTCCTGTCACTCTTTTGCTCGGACATGGGAGGTGAGTATCAGTTGCGGGGAAGCGAACTGTCGCTTCTTTTTGCTGGACCGTGGGTGCGTTGTTCTGTCTGCAAGTCAGTGCACCGGCCTGTGCCGGGCCTGTCGCATTGCCTCGATTGCGGCAGCGATGCGATCGGTGCCCTCAATCCTGACAACGATGCGGTCTTTCTAGCGCGCAAGGGCTACTATCGCCGTCCGGTGATGGCGGCGCTTGGAGACCCGGCTGAGGAACCGATGGCAATCATCGCGGCTGAGCACACCGCACAGCTGAACGCGCCACAAAACGAGGACGTATTTTCAAAAGCTGAAGAAAATGAACTGCTCTTTCAGGATGTTGCCCCTGCATTGGGGCGCAAGGCCCACCGCGCAACTGCTATTGACGTTCTTTCGAGCACTACAACGATGGAAGTAGGTATTGATATTGGTGCACTATCCGGCGTGGCCTTGCGCAATATGCCCCCAGGACGTGCGAACTATCAACAACGTGCAGGGCGAGCTGGTCGCCGTGGCAATGCTGTTGCGACTGTAGTCGCATTCGGCAGCGCAGACAGCCACGATGAGCACTATTTTGCAGAACCTGACGGAATGATTCGTGGAAGCGTTATCGATCCAAAGCTGACGCTTGATAACCGCGAAATTACGCGGCGTCATATCAGAGCTTTCCTGCTCCAAAGGTATCATCAGGACAGGTTGCCGAACTTTGATCCCGCGCAGCCGCACGATCTGTTTTCCGTTCTCGGCAGTGTCTCCGGTTTTCGCGATGCAACCGCAGTGCTCAATATCCACGATTTCCGTGCTTGGCTTACCTCCAACGAAGCGCTTCTGCAAGAAAGGGTAGCGTCCTGGATTCCAAGCGAGCTTTCCCCGGAAGATCGTTCCATTCTTTTGGCCGAGTTGAAGGACGATTGCATTAGCGCTATCGAAGCAGCCATCCGGATCGGGCCCAAAGAGGAGGAAACACCGGCGAAGAATTCTCAGGACGAAGAGCCTTCGGAGGATTCTCCCGAAGAGGATGAGGAGAAACCCACCGAAGCGCCCAACAGCGGCCAACTGCTCGATCGGCTTCTCTACCGAGGCGTCCTTCCTCGTTACGCCTTTCCTACAGATGTAGCGACCTTCCATGTTTTCGACCAGGCCCTCTCAAGTCGCTTCCGGCCGATCATGCGCTTTGCGCCATCTCAAGGCTTACCAATTGCCCTGAGTCAATACGCTCCGGGCAAACAGATCTGGATATCTGGAAAGTGCTATTCCTCGGGTGCCATTTACTCCGTGTTGGCCGATGATCGTTTCGAGGCGTGGGCATCAAAGCGCCTCTATTGCGAATGCAGCGCTTGCGGCTTTGCGAGGACCTTCGAAATCGGGGAAATCGATCGCGGAGAGAAACAGGACTGTCGCGCGTGCGGAACTGAAGCCACTTTTGGCGAAGCCCGTTACTGGTTACGCCCGCCTGGCTTCGCTCATCCTGTAGATGTGGAAGAAGTCACATCCCCGGACGATATGCCGGAGACGAGCTATGCGACTCGCGCAAAACTGACGATGGAGACGCCATCGGACGACTCAAAGTGGACGCAGGTGAACGAGCGCGTCAGGGTTTTAAAGGAACGTAAACTTCTTCTCGTGTCGAATACGGGACCGAAAAAAGATGGTTACTCTTATTGCGTAAAGTGCGGTCGTATCGAAGCGAGCAGCGATCCAACTCCGCTGCTCGCAGCTCCTCACCGCAAGCCCTACCCGGACGAAAAGGAGCCTATGTGTGAAGGGGCGGGGACAACCCGGCACATCGTGCTTGGGACCGACTTCATCACCGATATTGCACTGTTTTCCATGGACGTAGAACTACCCTTGCGATTGAGACCAGGACAATATCCCACAGCTGTGGCACTCCGTACCGTCAGCGAAGCATTGGCTAAAGCCGCAAGCCAGTTACTTGAGATCGAACCGGGCGAACTCATGGCAGAATACCGACCCTCCCTTACTCCCGAGGGCCGCGATGGTTTGAAGGCGGAAGTTTTTCTCTACGATACCCTGCCAGGTGGCGCGGGATTCTCCAGTCAATTGGTCGAACGCGGCACTGAGTTATTTCAGCGCGCTCTCCGACTTGTAAAGACCTGCCCGGAGAACTGCGATACTTCCTGTTATCGATGCCTGCGCAGCTTCAAGAACAAATTTGAGCACGGCCTGCTCGATCGGCATGTTGCCGCGGAACTGCTGGAATATCTTCTGACGGGCACGCTACCTGAATTCGATGCAGAGCGACTAAAGACCTCGACCGCGCTGCTTTGTCGGGACCTTCTGCGGCAGGGCGATGGGAGCATCGACTTCAAAGCAAACGTCCTGGTCAGTGTCGCCGGTGCTGAGGACACAGAGATCCCGATACTTGCCGTCGCTAAGAGTGGAAAACGGTTTGCAATCGCGCTGTCAGGCCCGCTGACGGTCGATCATCCCGCAGAAGCATCAATCAGGGAACTACGCGAGAAGACAAGCGACATCCAGTTCATTGTGGTCAACGAGCTTCTCGTTCGTGGCAATCTTCCCGCCGCGACGCATGAAGTTCGCCAACGCATGGGTGCCTGAAGAAGGCTAAGCAGCCGGCTGAAACTCAGTTTACTGACGCATTCATAGCCAGGTGATTGACAGCGTTTAAAGCGATTCTGCCCTGTTCCTATGTGCAGGGCAATCCTTGTATCCACAACGCGCGTGATAATCCGGTCTATGACGAGCTATGACAGATGGATTGGCCCCGCTCGGATTGCATCACGGAGCGCCTGGCACCGTGAAATATGCTACAACCGCAAGAATCACAGCCGCTGCAATGCCACCGATCACAACCGGGGATTCGCGGCTCCATTCTCGATGGTCGTTCCGGAGTGCATTCTTAAGTATCCCGTAGTGAATCAGCTCTGCCCAGAAATATGCGGCGATCAAGATGAGCGTGCCCACCAATCCGCCAACGACCAGGTTGGGTTTTGTCCTAATCCAAACGCATCCCGCAAGCGCCAGGAGCGGCAGCAAGAATCCGAAGACCGTAGCAGAAAGAGTGCCAAGAATCAGCAAGAGGAAGGCACCACTGAAATGTGTAAGGCCTATGTAAACGTCCTTGCCTTCTCCGGATTGGAAGTCAGCTACGGGCTGGCGATAATAGCTTGCTTCTCGTTGTATCCTGAAAGTAAGGAATGTTCCGCAGAAGCCGCAGAGTATGGCACCCGCACCAACAATGGATTCAAAGAACGACATATTCGGCATATTCGATATCTCCTATCACCGTTTCTCGGCTCCTGTCCACACTTCGAGGGGTGATCGCAGAGGATGTTGGGGTTTTTTGCATTTAAATCTTCGACATGGTCAAATAAGGCGCCTATTTTTTCATAAGAGGCAGTGCTGGCATTCTCAGGAGTTAACTCAAGTTTCAGAACTTTTTGGGAAAAGTCGCTATCGGGAAAATTGGTTTGCATATACGCAATGCGTTCAGACAACGCTTTGCGCGCCCCTATTTCTTTCCTGCATCAAATATCAAGTAAAGTTAAAGTCTTGTGACAATCCAGGTACAGCGGTAGAAATATCTTCTGTTATTCAGATAGTTGTCCGTCTTAGCGTGAATCCAGAAACAGATTCTGCGATGACCCCAGATTAGCCCCAGTTGTTCCATAGCTCCACAACTTTATTGATAAATCCATCGCAATCCGCACATGGCTCAGCACTCCGCAAAACCGTCCCGCGCCAGGTAATATCTCTCGTTCGCACAGACGAACTTGGTGCAGTCGGCTTGCAATGTCCAATTAAAAGCCGCCACGAATGTGTCTCCGTAACTCTTGCCGAATTTATCGTTCGGCACATTGTACAGGAGTCCTTCGATGAAATAGGACGGAGCACTTCCGGCCGAGCGAGCACCGCTTCTCGATTGCCCTAGGAGCGGCGCTCGGCCTAGACTAGAAGATGTTCTCCTCCCTCGGGCGAGGGTCCCTCCATGAGCGGCGACCACGTTTTCCACATCGGTGACAGGATCGTTTACCCTAACTACGGCGTCGGAATTATCGACCAAATCAGCAGCCGGACCATGGGAACCACAGTCGAAAAATTCTACCTGCTGAAAATCCCAGCCAGCAGTTTGAAGGTGATGGTTCCGTTCGCCAACGTCGACAGCGTAGGGATGCGTCCGGTGGTGCGCAATGTTGAGGTGCAGAAGATCGTGGATTACCTCTCCTCGGGCAAATGCATTAACGCGGCCGACTGGAAAGACCGGTTTAAAGAGAATTCTGATCGCATGCGCACCGGGTTGCTCTCGGACGTGGCCGCCGTGCTGAAGAGCCTGCTGATCCTCGCACAGGGTAAGTCGCTTTCATCCCGTGAAAAAAAGATGCTGGAGCGCGCCCGGTATCTGCTGGTCAGCGAGATCGCCATCTCGCGGCACTGCGAGGAGAGTCTGATTGAACAGGCGCTCACCAAGGCTCTGACCAAGTGTAATCTGCGCTTTCCGGAAATTAGTGAACTTGCCTCCTGATCAGCCTCGCGCAGAAAGCGCGATGGGCAAAGAGAGCCGCGAATGACCAAGCGGGCAAGGTGAAACCCAAGCGCACGATGTCAGCAGCGGGCAGAAAACGAATAGCAGCCGCACAGCGTGCGAGGTGGGCGAGGGCGAAAGCTGTGAGGAAATAGATGCTGCAATGCCTACCCCGGTGAGCTTGGCACCCATGAGGCGGCTGACCTTCCTTGGAATGTAGGAGAAAATCCACTACGCCCAAAAGAAAGTGAGGATGCCGTGAAAAAACAATTTGCACTGTATGTATTTGCGATCGCTGGGCTGCTAATCCTGGCCGCCAACACCCTGGCCCAGGAGTCCTCCGCGGCCGGCGTTCCGATCCACATGGTGGTTACGGTGGAAGCACGCCATGGGACGACACCGCCGGAGGTAACGCGCGAGGATGTGATGGTCCACGAAGGCCGCGAGCGTGACCGGGTCACCGATTGGGTGCCGGCACAAGGCGGGCGGGCCACACTTGAGTTCTTTATTCTGATTGACGACGGCGCGAGCGAAAGCCTTGGTTCACAGTTGGAGGACATTCGGCAGTTCATCATTGCGCAACCGGCGACCGCCAAGATCGGGGTCGCCTACATGCAAAATGGGACCGCGAGAGTCATACAGGACCTGACCAGCGACCATGGCCAGGCAGCCAAAGCCCTGCGGCTTCCCATGGGCAGTCCGGGGGCGAACGCCAGCCCCTATTTTGCTCTGCAGGACTTGATCAAACGTTGGCCTGAAGGCGCCGCTCGGCGCGAGGTTCTGATGG